>NZ_JCALDG010000073.1:0-2639 GCF_059812735.1 Mycobacterium sp. NGS40 | reverse complement strand
CCCACAGCATGATCACGGCAAGCAGTACGCCCCAAACGCGGCGGCGATCGGCCGGGGTGGCTCTATTTATCCTCTTGAGGAGAAACCAGACCACCGCCACGGATATAGCGAGGGTGGTCAGGGCGAATGACCACCATGCCCACAGGGGGGCCGCCGTGGTTGGGGCTGCGGACGGAAACATCGCGTCAATACCGCTGCGTCCGGCGATGTAGAGCGGTGAGAGAAAGACCAGTGTTCGCCAATTAAGCATCCTTTGCCAGCGGTTGGCGGTCTCGGCGACGCGCATCGCTGGGCCGCTCATGCCGCACGCCCTGCAATGGAGGCTGCAATCTTGGCGGCCTGGTCGGTCGGAGCGTCACTGCATGCCCGAACGTCGATCACGACGTTGTTGTGCGCGGTCAACGCGCGCTGACATCCCCAACCAGCCAGACCCTCATAGGTGAAACGCGCTGTGAGCGTGCCGTTTTGGTTGTCTACGCGGTCGACTGTGAACGTGTAGCGTTCGTGGCTGGTGGTGTCGGTGACGGTCGCAGCTACGCCCATGCACCTTTGCCATTTGGCGCCCTGCTGGGAAGCGAAATCGGTTGCGGCTTGCGCCGAGGCGAAGCTGATCACCGCTTGGCTCACGGAGTGCGTCCAGTTCTCACCGGGCTCGCGAAGCATTTGAGTTTGCACTGCAATCCAGCCGCTGCCTTGGTAGTTCGCCAATTCGGCCGGGTGATAGGTCCCGAGGCAGTCAGGCCGATCGATATCGGCGGTCCACATTTTGTCGGGCGCCGGATCGGGCACGAGCACCATCGCGCTGGTGCCCATGATCGCGTTGATGGCCGCCGGATCTGGTAGCAGGCCGGTCAGCGCGTTGACCGCGATGGTGGGGGCGGGCGAGGGCGGTGGCAGGCTTGGTGATGCCGGTGCCGTGGTGGTGTCGCTGCCTTGGGGTGCGGGCTGTGACGGCGTTGATCCCGTGGCGATCACGGCCACTACTGCGCACATCGCCACGGCGGCGGCGACGACGCCGACGATCGCGTAGGTGCGTGATGTGCGCCGCGGCCGCCCGGGCGGCGGGTAGGCGCCCGGCGCCCACTGAGCGGGCGAAGCGACGGGCCACGGAGGAGCGGAAGACGAGGGTGGCGTCCAGCCGGTGAACGGCGTGGGTGCCCCGGCCGGGTGTGCGGTGAAGGCCGGCCGGCGCTCGTCCGTGCGCTGGGGTGCCCACGGCGAAGGCTGCCACGGCGAGGGCGATGCAGCTGCCGAGGCGTAGGGGTATCCGATTCCACGCTGATGCAGATCTGACATGGGATGCAACCTCCGGTTGTGTTGGCGCACGGCGTGACGGCGTGCCCGGGCTGTTCAGGGGTGGGGGCTTAGCTCGACTGGCCAAGGCGCTGCGAGATCTGCGCCGCGAGGGTCGCGGCCGTATCGCCGGGGTTCTGGCTGCAGGTCGTTATGTCGATGACGACGTTGCGTTTGGCGGTAAGGGCGCGCTGGCATAGCGTGCTGCTGTTCTGCAGGGCGGTGCTTGCGGTGAGCGTGTCGCCGCGCTGGGCGACGTCCCTGACGGTCCACGTCATCGGCTTGTCGTTCTTGGGGGTCAACACAATTGGGTTCGCGCGGCAGCCCTGCCAGGTGCCTGCTTGCTGGTTGACGAAGGCTGTGGCCGCGGATTGCGTCGAGAACGTCGTCACCCCGTTGAAGACGGTGTGCACCTGGCTTTTATTTTGATCGCGCAGGGCCTGCACGAGCGTGGTGCGCGGCGCGAAAGGGGAGTAGGCCACGCTGGATACGGGCACGACGAGACCTGCGCACTCGGGCGGGTTGGGTTGGTCGTTGAAGATGCCCGACCCAGACAGCCTGTCGATGGCTTCGAGGCGTGCGCCACTCATGACCTGGCCGACGGTAGCGACGTCGGGAAGCAGTGTGGGCAGGGTCTCATCGTCGACGAGCGAGCCGGTATTTCCTGGCGCCGGCGCGGCAACGGTGGTCTGCGGCGCGGGAGACGACGTGACCGGTGGGGCGGGGATCGGGACACCGCTAGCTGCGGTGGTGGCCGATCCGTTGTGGTCGGCCAAGCCCTCCATCGCGATGGTCGCGGTGATGACGGTGGCCACCGCGGCGACCCCCGCCGCGCCAACCAGCCACCAGTGCGTCTTGCGCTTGGCGGCGGCGTTGACCGGCGGCATCGGCCAGCCACTGGGGCCGGGCCAGGTGTTCGGTGGGCCCCAGGGGCCGGCGGCCGGCGGCACGATCGCCGGTATGGGGCGGCTAAAAGCGGGCGGCGCGGCGGGCGGTCCCCATGGCTGGCCGGGGCGACCTGCGGTGCTGATGCCCGGCTGGGGGGCAAAAGCTGGGCCTGCCTGCTCGAACGGTCGTTGATAGGGCGTGCCGTATCCGGGGTAGCCGCGGTGCTGGTGCGAAGGGATGGTCTGAGTCATGGTCTGGACTCCTTACCGTAGGACCCGCTCTAATACGTGCCCTTGATGCTACGTATTCAACCACATGAGTCGTAGCGTATGCAAGCGGAATCGTAGCGACATGGAATGATGACGTAGCAGGGGCGAAATAGCAGTTCAGAGTCGTATAGCTGCTTGGATAGCGCAGTGGGATTGGAGTATGTGTGCTCTGCATAGCCCGAAATCATG
>NZ_JCALDG010000072.1:0-2780 GCF_059812735.1 Mycobacterium sp. NGS40 | reverse complement strand
GCGCGCCAGGGACACCCGGCGTCGCGGCTGTGCCATCCTGGGGCAATGACGTCCGAGCCGCCCGTGCCCGGCAGCGGTCGAGTGCCGATGCTGCGCGACGAGTGGCGAGAGCCGCTTCGCGCCCTGCGGGATCCCGTCGCGGTCGGCAGCGGACGTGCCCGCGCCGATCGCGACCGTCCCCGCCAGTGGCGCAAGCAATCGTGGCTGGGCCGATTCGTCTCCACCTACGGCTGGCGCGCCTATGCGCTGCCCGTTCTGGTGGCATTGACCGCGGTGGTCATCTATCAGACGGTGACCGGCGTCGGCGCGCCGCAACCGACGGCGACCAAGCCGACCATCCAGGGCCCGCCGGCCATCGGGGCCGTGGGCACCGCGATCCTCGACGCTCCGCCGCGCGGCCTGGCCACCTTCGACGCCAATCTGCCGGCCGGGACGCTGCCGGACGGCGGTCCGTTCACCGAAGCCGGCGACAAGACCTGGCATGTCGTACCCGGCACCACGCCGCAGATCGGTCAGGGCACCGCCAAGGTGTTCCGGTACACCGTCGAGGTCGAGAACGGTCTGGACCCCGCGATGTTCGGCGGTGACGACGCGTTCGCCACGATGGTCGATCAAACGCTGGCCAACCCCAAGGGCTGGACGCACAATCCGCAGTTCGCGTTCGTCAGGATCGACGGAACTAGTGGGGCCAAACCCGACTTCCGGATTTCGCTGGTGTCGCCGGTGACGGTGCGCGAGGGGTGCGGCTACGAGTTCAGGCTGGAGACCTCCTGCTACAACCCGGCCTACGGCCCGGAGCGCCAGGCCCGGGTGTTCGTCAACGAGGCGCGCTGGGTGCGCGGCGCCGTGCCGTTCGAGGGCGACGTCGGTTCGTACCGCCAGTACGTCATCGACCACGAGGTCGGCCACGCCATCGGCTACGTGCGCCACGAGGCGTGCGACAAGCAGGGCGGGTTGGCGCCGGTGATGATGCAGCAGACGTTCTCCACCTCCAACGACGACGCCGCGAAGTTCGACCCGGAATACGTCAAGGCCGACGGCAAGACCTGCCGATTCAATCCCTGGCCGTATCCGATCGCCTGAAACACCCTCGGGGAAGCGTCGCCGGCAACCGAAGCGTTGACTGGAGACGTTGAGTCGCGAAGCTGACCGAGGAGATATTCGGTGTCCACATCGTTGCCGCCACTAGTCGATGCCGCCGGCGAGCTGAGTCGCGACGAAGTGGCGCGCTACAGCCGCCATCTGATCATCCCGGACTTGGGCGTCGACGGGCAGAAGCGGCTGAAGAACGCGCGGGTGCTGGTGATCGGCGCCGGCGGGCTCGGCGCACCGGCGCTGTTGTACCTGGCCGCGGCCGGCGTCGGGACGATCGGCATCGTCGACTTCGACGTCGTCGACGAGTCCAACCTGCAGCGTCAGATCATCCACGGCACCGCCGACGTCGGCCGTGCCAAGGCGCAATCCGCCCGCGACTCGATCCACGCGATCAACCCGTTGGTCGCGGTGCGGCTGCACGAGTTCCGGCTGGAGGCGGGCAACGCCGTCGAGCTGTTCAGCCAATACGACCTGATCATCGACGGCACCGACAACTTCGCCACCCGGTATCTGGTCAACGACGCCGCGGTGCTGGCCGGCAAGCCCTATATCTGGGGGTCGATCTACCGCTTCGAAGGTCAGGTCTCGGTGTTCTGGGAGGATGCCCCGGCCGATCAGGCCGGCAACGAGCGCGGCCTGAACTACCGCGACCTCTACCCGGAGCCGCCACCGCCCGGCATGGTTCCGTCGTGCGCCGAAGGAGGCGTGCTCGGCATCATCTGCGCCTCGATCGCGTCGGTGATGGGCACCGAGGCGATCAAGCTGATCACCGGCATCGGGGAACCGCTGCTGGGCCGGCTGATGATCTACGACGCGCTGGAGATGAGCTACCGCACGATCAGGATCCGCAAAGACCCCGCCACGCCGCGGATCACCGAACTGATCGACTACGAGGCGTTTTGCGGTGCGATTTCCGACGATGCCGCCGAGGCGGCCGCCGGCTCGACGATCACACCGGCGGAGCTGCGCGCGTTGCTGGACTCGGGCAGGAAGCTGGCCCTGATCGACGTTCGAGAACCGGTTGAGTGGGCCATCAATCACATCGACGGCGCCCAGCTGATCCCGAACTCGTTGATCAGCTCCGGCGAGGGTCTGACCAAGCTGCCGCACGACCGCAAGGCGGTGCTGTACTGCAAGACGGGGGTGCGCTCGGCCGAGGCGCTGGCGGCGGTGAAGAAGGCCGGTTTCGCCGATGCCGTGCACTTGCAGGGCGGAATCGTGGCGTGGGCGCAGCAGATGCAGCCCGACATGGTGATGTACTGACGCACGCCAGCGCGTCGCGCGGACCCGCATCGTCGCACTTGTAGGCTAACCCCCGTGAGCGTCGAACCACCGCCGGAGCACGTGCTTTCGGCGTTTGGTTTGGCCGGTGTCAAGCCCATCGCGCTGGGCGCCAGCTGGGAGGGCGGCTGGCGATGCGGCGAGGTCGTCCTGTCGGTCGTGGCCGACCACGCGCGCGCGGCCTGGTCTGCGCGAGTGCGGGAAACGCTGTTCGTCGACGGGGTGCGGCTGGCCCGTCCGGTGCGCTCGACCGACGGGCGCTACGTGGTCTCCGGATGGCGGGCGGACACGTTCGTCGCCGGTACACCGGAGCCCCGGCACGACGAAGTCGTCTCGGCGGCGGTGCGGCTGCACGAGGCCACCGGCAAACTCGAACGCCCCCGATTCCTGACCCAGGGACCGAC
>NZ_JCALDG010000071.1:0-3341 GCF_059812735.1 Mycobacterium sp. NGS40 | reverse complement strand
TGTTGACCGTCTCTTTGGATGACGACCACTGGGGTCCTGTTCGTCATTGAGTTTGCCGATGTGGTCCTCGGCTTCATCGCTGGGTTGATCTTGTTCGTGTGCACCGTCAGTGTGGCGAGGAACTGATTAGGGTGCGCGACACCCCGCGGAGTCTTTAGCGGGACTGCGGGGTGCCGCGCTGTAGTGCTCGGAGGCACTGATGGTGACGGTAGAGGCTGATGTCGTCCGCGTCGAGTCGCGGTTGGCTGCTGGGGAGATTGGGTGTCCTGACTGCGGCGGGGTGCTGGGTGGGTGGGGTCACGCCCGTGTGCGAAGGATCGCTGGGCTGGCCTATCCGGTGCGGCCGCGGCGGGCGCGTTGCCGGACCTGCGCGGTGACGCACGTGTTGTTGCCGGTGACCACGTTGTTGCGCAGAGCTTATGCGGCCGAACGCATTTGGGCTGCGTTGACCGCTCGCGGCGAGGGAGCTGGGCATCGGCGAATCGGCGTGAGCCTGGGTGTACCTGCGGCGACGGTGCGGGGCTGGCTGCGTCGCACAGGGTCGCGGCTGGAGACGGTTCGAGTCTGGTTTTTGGGTGTGGCGGTTGCTGCCGGGGTGGACGCGGCGATCCCCGACGGGGCGGGTTGCCCGTGGCGCGACATGTTGGCGGCCGTGGCGACAGCGACCGCGGCGATCCGGTTCCGCTTCGGTGCGGCCGGGTTGCTGGGCGCGGTGACGCCGGATCGGGTAGCGGTCGCGGCCAGCGGCGGGCGACTACTGGCCCCGGCATGGTCGCCATCGCGCAGCTGAGGCTGCGCAACACGAATCGCCCCTGACGCGCAGCGACGTGATCGGTGATCCTCACCAAGGCGCCTGCCCGGCAACCGTTTCAGGCAGGCCTTCGACTGGAAGGAGAACCGACAAGATGTCGTTGGAGGAGCACAAGCGCCGCGAGCGGGCCCAAGCGATCGGGTTGTTCCGCTATCAGCTGATCTGCCCAGCCCTCGATGAGGGGTTATCCACCAAGCAGCGCGGCAAGCTGGTGCGCCAGATCGCCAGCCAAACTCATACCGACCCGTTCGGCAACCAGATCCGCATCTCACGTGAGACGTTGGATCGCTGGATCCGCCGCTACCGGGCCGGCGGGTTCGAGGCGCTGGTGCCCGAGCCGCGGCGGCTGGCGGCCCGCACCGATGCGCAGGTGCTGGAGCTGGCGGCCTCGCTGAAGCGGGAAAACCCGTCCCGCACCGCCACCCAGGTGGCCCGCATCCTGCGCACCGCGACCGGGTGGGCGCCCTCGGAGTCGACCCTGCTGCGCCATTTCCACCGGTTAGACCTGATGGGACCTGGTGGCGGTGAGGCCCCGGCGGTGTTCGGCCGGTTCGAGGCCGCCGACCCCAACGAGCTGTGGGTCGGAGACGCCCTGCACGGGCCCAGAGTCGGCGACCGCAAAACCTACCTCTTTGCCTTCTTGGATGATCATTCACGGCTGGCGGTCGGCTACCGTTTCGGCTTTTCCGAAGACACCGTGCGCCTCGCCGCGGCGTTGCGCCCCGCGCTGGCCGCCCGCGGGGTTCCGGCCGGAATTTACGTGGACAACGGCTCTGCTTTCGTCGATGCGTGGTTGTTGCGGGCGTGCGCGAAACTCGGGGTGCGCCTGGTCCATTCGAAACCCGGCCGGCCCCAAGGCCGAGGCAAGATCGAACGATTCTTTCGTACCGTGCGCGAACAGTTCCTCATCGAGGTCACCGACACCACCAGCGAGGATCTCACTACCGCGGGGGTGGATCACGCCACTGCGTTATTGGAGCTTAACCGGCTGTTTGTGGCCTGGACCGAAACCGAATATCACCGCCGGACCCATACCGAGACCGGGCAGCCTCCGCTGGCCCGCTGGGACGCCGGCTGGCAGCGGCTCGGGCGCACCCCAGCGATACCCACTGCCGACGGGCTGACCGAGGCGTTCTTATGGAGCGAGTACCGCGTGGTCACCAAGACCGCCACCGTGTCGCTGCACGCCAACACCTACCAGGTCGACGCGGCGTTGGTCGGTCGGCGGGTCGAGCTGGTGTTTTCCCCGTTCGACCTGGAAACCGTCGAGGTCCGCTACCACGACAAGTCCTATGGGAAAGCCCTGCCGCACACGATCTCGCGTCACGCACACCCCAAAGCCAAACCCGAGACCCCCGAGCTCGAGGCGCCGAGCCCGACCGGGATCGACTATCTGGAGCTGACCGCTACCGTCCACCACGAGCAGCTGCGCCGCGACGAACGCATCGGCTACCACGCCCTCTACGGTGACAGCGACTACAGCGAGATTCCGGGCCAGCTATCCCTCGACGACCTCGACAGCGAAGGCGAACC
This sequence comes from Mycobacterium sp. NGS40, assembly GCF_059812735.1. NCBI lineage: Bacteria > Bacillati > Actinomycetota > Actinomycetes > Mycobacteriales > Mycobacteriaceae > Mycobacterium > Mycobacterium sp. NGS40. Next base: position 997 of record NZ_JCALDG010000071.1, on the reverse strand, counting down.
CGAAGGTGAGGTGTCGGCATGAGTATTCAACGGCTGCAATCACATTGGGGATTCACCCGGATGCCGTTCGGGCGCGATCTGGCCCCGACCATGCTGCATCGGCATACCGGACACGGTGAGGCGGTAGCCCGCATCAGCTGGTGTGTGGACCAGCGCGCGATCGGGGTGATCACCGGCGAGGTCGGCGCCGGCAAAACCGTGGCCGTGCGGGCGGCCACCGCCGCACTGGATCCCTCCCGGCACGTGTTCATCTACCTGGCCAACCCCACCATCGGGGTGCGCGGCATGCTCACCCACATCGTGGCCACCCTCGGGCACACCCCGGCCTTTCACCGGGCCACCCTGACCCCGCAAGCCGCCGAAGCATTGGCCACCGAACACGTCGAGCGGGGCCGCAACCCCGTGCTGGTCGTCGACGAAGCCCACCTGCTCGATAACACTCAGCTCGAAGCGATCCGGCTGCTCACCAACCACGACATGGACTCCGGATCCCCGTTCGCGGTCGTGCTCATCGGCCAACCTAGCCTGCGCCACCGGCTCCGACTGGGCGTGCTCGCTGCACTAGATCAACGCATCGCCGTGCGTTACACCATCGCCGGAATGAGCGGCGCTGAAACCGCCGACTACATCGCCCATCACTGCAAAATCGCCGGACGGGCCGATACCTTGTTTTCCGACGATGCGATCGGGCTGATCCACAACGCCTCCCGCGGTCACCCGCGTGCGGTCAACAACCTGGCCCTGCACGCGCTGACCGCCGCGTTCGCCGCCGACCACGCCATCGTCGACGAAAAGGCCACACGTATCGCCATCGCCGAAACCGCCACGGACTGAACCCGATTCGCGTCAAACCGACCAGGACCGCATCAACCCGACCGGCACCCCGTCACCACGCCCACCACGGCCCCGCTCACCACACCGAGCGGGGCCGTTCCCATCATCGGATCGTCGTCAACCCCATTGACGCAATCGTCGTCATCGAAAGTGACGGGCAACA
>NZ_JCALDG010000070.1:0-3502 GCF_059812735.1 Mycobacterium sp. NGS40 | reverse complement strand
GGCGCCCCGTACACGCCTTCGATTGCGGCCGTGGGGCTCTGCGAGAGATTGCGGAGAGCGAGTGGAACGCTGTGCTCGCCACAATCACCACCAATCTTGTTCGCGCCTTCGGCCATCTGCCGACCCAAACCCAGTGTTATCCTTCCAGTGGACTAGAAGGTCAAGGGAGGCGCCAATGCAGATCGGCGAGCTGGCGAAACTGGCCAACACCAGCGCCAAAACCATCCGCTTCTATGAGGACTCGGGTCTGCTACCGCCGCCCGCACGCACTGCTTCCGGATATCGCGACTATGGGCCTGAAATTGTGGATCGGTTGCGGTTCATCCATCGGGGCCAATCCGCCGGACTGACCTTGCGGAAGGTCCGCCAAATCCTGGCGATCCACGACCGTGGCGAGGTGCCGTGCGGGCACGTCCGACAAGTCCTAACCACTCGCCTGGACCAAGTCCGCGCGCAGGTCGCCGAACTCGTTGCGCTCGAAAGTCACTTGCAGACCCTTCTCGAGTACGCCTCTCAGGCCGCACCCACCGAACACGACCATTCCACGGTGTGCTGGATCTTGGAAAGCGACCTGGATGCCGATGCCATCATGGAGCAGAGTCATTCCAGCGGCGAGCCAATCAGTACTAGCGGCGTATAGGAAGCCGCGAAAGCCGTTAATTCCTCGGCTATTCGGCTAAGGTCAATACCTTCGGCTGTTGCCGATTCCCGGCACACGACTGCCGCAAGCTAGGCATTCCGATAGTCAGCCCATTGCGAAGAGACACCCGACTGATTTATTTGGTGTCGTTCCTCGCCGACCTCGACGGGGATGTCGAAACTACCGAATCCTTTTGGTCGAAGAGGCGCCCCCTAGAACACCCATCGCGCCGGCTGCGGCGCGATGGGTGAGGTGACCCGTTTAGAACCCGACGAACCTCCGGGGGACTTGATGGATGAGGCGGATCGCTTGGACCCCGGTGATCGTGTGCCGCGGGGTACCCGCTTTACGGCGGATCGGGCTCAAAGCCGAATAACGGTAGTTGAGCAAGGTCCCACCACACCCGTTTTATGAGATGAGGTGGGTGACTAACGTGGGATGTACCAGTAGCGCGACGCCGAGGATGATGAGTGCCGCTGCTGTCGCATGCCTGAGCTGGTCGCCGAAGGGCGTCACTTTTTCCAGCCAGATGACGACCGACAGTGCCAGCATCCACGCCAATTGCATTGTGCCAAAGGCGATTAATACCAGCATTAGCATCCAACAAGAGCCAAGGCAGTAGATGCCGTAGCGGCCTCCGGCGAGCAATGCGCGGGGTGGACTGTTGAGGTTGTTGCCTGACGCGCCGGACAACGACGTGGTCCGGCGGCAATAGCGCAGGCATGTCGCCTTGAACGGCGTGAGCTGATGCAGCCCCGCGACCAGGGCGACCACACCGGCGACGCGGCCTACCCACGGACAGCTATGGAGCACCGGGTTCAGATGGGTTGACGCAAGAAAGGCCGGGACGCCGACCACGGTCCACACGGCCAGGTATCCGGTCACGAAGACGATCGCTGCAGCGGCCTTGCCGCCGGCGGCGCGGGCGTAGCGGCCAACCACCGGCAATGCCGCGGGGAGCATCATGGCGGCCATCATGGCCGCCCACGCGATGAGGAACGCGGCCAGCGACGTCGTGGATTGGCTGTCCATCGGCATTGTGTCGCCGCGCATGTCCGCCGCGGTGACCACTGACCACCACCAGCCCAGACCCGCCAAACCTAACAGGAATGCCGGTAACCAGATATCAGTCCGCGACCATGCACGCCCTTGGCCGTTGTCCACTTAAGACACTCCCTTCAGTGATTCCCCGAATGCGGTAACTCCTTGAAGAGTACCCACCCCGGGTGGGGTGGAGTATCCTCGGGTGAATCGGATGTCGATGGGAGTGATGAGGCGGCTATGAGCGAGGAATTGACGGCGAAAAAGCACGCGGCGCTGAACCGGCTCAAGACGGTTCGCGGCCACCTTGACGGGATCATTCGGATGTTGGAATCCGACGCTTACTGCGTGGACGTGATGAAGCAGATCTCGGCGGTGCAGTCCTCGCTCGAGCGTGCCAATCGGGTGATGTTGCACAACCACTTGGAGACGTGTTTTTCCTCGGCGGTGCTCGGTGGCCGCGGGCAAGCCGCCATCGAAGAGTTGATTGATGCGGTGAAATTCACCCCGGCATTGACCGGCCCGCAGGCCCAGCTAGGCGGCGCCGCGGTCGGTGAACCTAGCGACAAAGAGCCGGCGACGGCAGGAAGCCGCACGTAACGACACCGGCTTTTGGTGCTGGCCATTAGCTACGACAGCCACCGTGTGGCTGAGGAATAGAGATGAAAGGGAGCGTTGAAGATGTTGGTGCTGCATGGATTTGTGGCCAAGGCGGTACCCACCGTGGTGACCGGCGCGGTGGGGGTTGCGGCCTATGAGGTGTTGCGCAAGGGAATCGCGAAAGTTCCGCTGCGCGCGGCGACCGTTACCGTGACCGCCTGGGGCATCCGCGTGGCCCGTGAGGCCGAACGCAAGGCCGGCGAGAGCGCTGAGCGGGCACGGTTAACCACGGCCGACGTGATCGCCGAGGCCAAAGAACGCATCGGGGACAACGCCACAGCGGTGGCGAGCGACCCGGGCAACACCGATGACCACTGACACCATCGCCGATGGCGAAGTCAAGCTGAAGGTCGTCTCGGACGCGTCGGGACGAATGCGTGTGCAGGCCAGTGGGTTTCGCTTCGACACAGTTCGGGCCGTCGCGATCGAGGACATGGTCGCCAACGTGAGCGGCGTGGATGCGGTGTACGCCTACCCACGCACCGCGTCGGTGGTGGTGTTGTATTCGCCCGAAAGTTGCGACACCGCTGCGGTTTTGGCAGCGATCACCGAAGCGCGGCACACCCCGGCGGAATCAGTGCCCGCGCGTGCCCCCCACTCGGCTGATCCCCGCAATACCGGGGGGGTGCGCACACTGACCGGCCGGATCCGTCGTTTGTTCGGCCGTTCGCCCGACGGTGATCAGCCGATCAACACTGGTGGCGGATGTGGGTCGGGGCCGGCCAGCTGTGGGCAGCTGTCACCGCGCGAGGACAACCAGCGCCAGCGCCGGACGTGGCTGCGACGGCTATGGCTGGCCATGCCGCTAGGGCTGCTTGCGATGGCGTCGCCGATGCTGTTCGGCGCCTACCCGTGGGCGGGATGGTTGGCCTTTGCCGCCACGCTACCGGTGCAATTCGTCGCCGGCTGGCCATTCCTCAAAGGGGCAGTGCAGCAAGCGCGAGCGTTGAGCGCCAATATGGACACGCTGATCGCGCTGGGCACATTGACCGCTTTCGTCTACTCCACCTATGAGTTGTTCGCTGGTGGCCCACTGTTTTTCGACACCGCCGCGTTGATCATCGCGTTCGTCGTGCTGGGCCGCTATGTCGAGGCCAGAGCCACCGGCAAGGCGTCGGAGGCGATCAGCAAGCTGCTGGAGATGGGCGCCAAGGAAGCCTG
>NZ_JCALDG010000007.1:0-292213 GCF_059812735.1 Mycobacterium sp. NGS40 | reverse complement strand
TGAGCGCTGCCGCCGAGCTGCTTGCCGAAGGAGGGTTCGAAGCGGTGCGGCACCGGGCGGTCGCACAGCGTGCCGGTCTGCCCCTGGCGTCCACCACTTATTACTTCTCGTCCCTGGACGATTTGATCGCGCGCGCGGTCGAACACATCGCGATGATCGAGGTTGCCCAGCTGCGAGCGCGAGTCAACGCGCTGTCCCGCCGGCGCCGCGGACCCGAGACCACCGCCGAAGTACTGGTCGACCTCTTGGTGGGCGACCTGTCCGATCAGACCCTCGTCGAGCAGCTGATTTCGCGATACGAGCGCAACATCGCCTGCACCCGCCTGACCGCGTTGCGCGAAACCATGCGCCGCAGCCTGCGCCAGCGTGCCGATGCCGTCGCCGAGGCGATCGAGCGATCCGGCCGAGCCGTGCGAATCGAGCTGATCTGCACCCTGATCTGCGCGGTCGACGGCTCAGTGGTCTCCGCCCTGGTCGAGGGGCGCGATCCGCGGACCGCGGCGATGGGAACGGTGATTGACATCATCGATGTGCTGGCACCCATCGACGAGCGACCGGTGCGGATCTGACGTTACTGCCTGGTCAGGTCGGCAGGCAGGGACGGCGTGACGATGTATCCGCTGGCCGAGTCCCCGTAAATCGTGACGCGGGTCGGGCAACGCTGGGCGTATAGCGCTACATAGGCGCAGATCACGGCGTCGACCGGGTCTTCGGCACGACGCAGCTCGCTCTTGCGCTGCGCGCCGGTCACCTGTTCGCGCAGCGCGACCCAGTCGGGGTGATCGGCGACGCGTATCGGCACGTCGGTGTCGGCAAGCCGCTCGACCCCGTCCATCAGCAACAGCAACTCGGATTTCAGCCGCTCGAGGGTGCGGCCGGGTTTGGCCTTGTATTTCAGGGTCCGCTCCAGCCGGAACAACGCCACGGTCGCCGCATGCGGATATACCTCGAGTGCGCGCCGGACGGTGGCGGAGTGTGGATCCATGTCGAGGCTCATCGCCTCGGCCAGCCGCGCCGCGCGGGGCCCATTGGCGAATTCGGGTTTTCCGGTGTTGGCCGGGTGGGCGCCCGCTTCGAATCTGCGGAAGTCGCGGTTGAGCGCCGTCTCGGCCGGGCGCTGACCAGTGGGGTTGTTCACCACCAGCGGTGCGTCGAAGCCGACGGCGCAATCGCCCCGCACGTACGGGCGCAGTGCCGTCAGGATTTCGCCGTCGTCGCGTACCGCACCGGCGCTGACCAGGCAACCGTCGGAGTCGACGACGGCGATACCGGTGGGATTGCGGATGCCCCACGCGAGGTCGACGCCGAGGAAATGCATCGGGACAGGTTATGCGGTAAGCGCTCGTCGCATCGGTGTGTTGTCGGAGCGACGTCCCGTGTGCCCGCCTAAGAGCGACAACGTGGAGATTTGTCAGGGTGACGATCAAATTGTCGCTCGGAGGCGGGCACTTTGGGTCCTGCCGAAGCGAAGAACCATGCCGGCTGTGCCGACCGTAAGCTGTGTGCTTGTGAGCATTCCGAATGTGCTGGCCGCCCGGTACGCCAGTGCCGAGATGGTCGGGATCTGGTCGCCGGAGGCCAAGGTCGTCGCGGAGCGGCGGCTGTGGCTGGCCGTGTTGCGGGCTCAGTCCGAACTCGGTGTTCCCGTGCCCGCGGAAGCGGTCGCCGACTACGAGCGAGTGCTCGAGGACGTGGACCTGGCGTCGATCGCGGCCCGCGAACGGGTGCTGCGGCACGACGTCAAGGCCCGCATCGAGGAATTCAACGCGCTGGCCGGTCACGAGCATGTGCACAAGGGGATGACCAGTCGCGATCTGACCGAGAACGTCGAGCAGCTGCAGATCCGGCGGTCGCTGGAACTGGTTTTCTCCCACGGGGTGGCGGTGGTCGCGCGGCTCGCCGAGCGGGCGGTTCTGTATCGCGATCTGGTGATGGCCGGACGCAGCCACAACGTCGCCGCGCAGGCCACCACGCTGGGCAAGCGGTTCGCATCCGCGGCCCAGGAGACGATGGTCGCGTTGACCAGGCTGCGCGAGTTGATCGATCGTTACCCGCTGCGCGGGATCAAGGGGCCGATGGGCACCTCGCAGGACATGCTCGACCTGCTCGACGGCGACTCGGTCAAGCTGAGTGACCTCGAGCGTCGCATTGCTGAGTTCCTCGGTTTTGCAACGGTTTTGACCAGCGTCGGGCAGGTTTATCCGCGGTCGCTGGACCACGATGTGCTCTCCGCGCTGGTGCAGCTGGGTGCCGGCCCGTCGTCGCTGGCCCACACCATCCGGCTGATGGCGGGACACGAACTCGTGACCGAAGGGTTCGCGGAGGGGCAGGTTGGTTCCTCGGCGATGCCGCACAAGATGAACACCCGCAGCTGCGAACGGGTCAACGGGCTGCAGGTAGTGCTGCGCGGATATGCCTCGATGGCCGCCGAGCTGGCTGGCGCGCAGTGGAACGAGGGCGACGTCTTCTGCTCGGTGGTACGCCGAGTTGCCTTGCCGGACAGCTTCTTTGCCATCGACGGCCAAATCGAGACGTTCTTGACGGTGCTCGACGAGTTCGGCGCCTACCCCGCCGTGATCGAGCGGGAGCTGGATCGCTACCTGCCGTTCCTGGCCACCACCAAGGTGTTGATCGCGGCGGTGCGGGCCGGGATGGGCCGCGAGGCCGCGCATCACGTGATCCGCGAACACGCGGTGGCAACGGCATTGGCGATGCGGGAACGCGGCGCCGAGCCCGATCTGCTGGACCGGTTGGCCGCCGACGAGCGACTGCCGCTGGATCGCGCGGCGCTCGACGCGGCGCTGGCCGACAAGAAAGCCTTCACCGGCGCCGCCGCAGATCAGGTCGATGAGGTTGCCGCAATAGTCGATTCGCTGGTGGGTCGCTACCCGGACGCGGCCAAATATGCTCCGGGTGCAATCCTGTGACCCTCGCCGGCGCGCTCTCGGGGGTCGACTTCACCGATCTGGATAACTTCGCCAACGGTTTCCCGCACGAGTTGTTCGCCGTGCACCGCCGCGAGGCGCCGGTCTATTGGCATCAGCCGACCGACAACACCCCGGACGGCGAGGGCTTTTGGTCCGTTGCGACGTACGCGGAAACCCTTGCTGTGCTGAAGGATCCGGTGACGTACTCATCGGTGACCGGCGGGGCGCGGCCGTTCGGCGGTACGCTGTTGCAGGACCTGTCCATCGCGGGCCAGGTGCTCAACATGATGGACGACCCGCGGCATTCCCAGATCCGGCGGCTGGTCAGCTCCGGGCTGACGCCGCGGATGATCCGTCGCGTCGAAGATGATCTGCGGGCTCGGGCCCGACGGCTGCTGGACGACGTGGTGCCCGGCGAACCGTTCGACTTCCTCGTCGACATCGCGGCCGAACTGCCGATGCAGATGATCTGCATCCTGCTGGGAGTGCCTGAATCCGAACGACATTGGCTGTTCGAGGCCATCGAGCCGCAGTTCGACTTCGGCGGCTCGCGCAAGGCTTCGCTTTCGCAGTTGTCTCCCACCGAAAGAGACGCCGCAGCCGGGTCGCGGATGTACAACTACGGCCAGGAGCTGATCGCCTCGAAACGCGCCGAACCGACCGACGACATGCTGTCGGTGGTCGCCAACGCGACGGTCGACGAGGTGGACGGGCCGGCCCCGTCCGATCTCGAGGTGTATCTGTTCTTCAGCCTGCTGTTCAGCGCCGGCGCGGAGACGACCCGCAACGCGGTGGCGGGCGGACTGCTCTCGCTGGCCGAACATCCGGACCAATTGCGGGCGCTGCGTGCCGATTTCGGCCTGTTGCCGACGGCGGTCGAGGAGATGGTGCGCTGGACATCACCGTCGCCCTCCAAGCGGCGCACCGCCACCCGTGACGCCGTGCTCGGCGGGCAGTCGATCGAAGCCGGGCAGAAGGTACAGATCTGGGAGGGCTCGGCGAATCGCGACGCCATGGTCTTCGACCGGGCAGACGAGTTCGATATCGCCCGAAAACCCAATCCGCACCTGGGTTTCGGTCAGGGCGTGCACTACTGCCTGGGGGCCAACCTGGCGCGCCTGGAGTTGCGTGTCCTGTACGAAGAGCTGCTGTCGCGCTTCGGCGCCGTGCGAGTGGTGGCGCCCGTGGAATGGACCCGGAGCAACCGCCACACCGGTATCCGGCATTTGGTCGTGGAACTACTCGAGGAATCGTGAGGTTGCGGCTCGCCGACGTCGAGCCGTCAGCCCGTTGTATTCGCCGCAGCTAGTGCCCGCGAATCGTGATTCCCGCCGAGCGCAGTTCCAGTGCGGCCAGCGCGCGGATCGTGAACGGATCCTGGTTACGCCAGCCGCCGACGGGATCCGCACTGACGCCGGCCAATTTCGCCGGCGAGCGATTGGTCAGTGCCCGCAGTGCCAGCAACTCCTCGCCGGCCGGGGTGGCGGCCAGGGCCGTCACGGTCAATTTGCGCCGGAAGAACCGAAGCCGCAGGTAAAGCCATGGCACGGCCGCGATGAGCACAGGGGGAGCGATCACGGCCAGTGCCAGCAGCACCGCGAGCCAGCTGGCCGTGGTGTCCAGGTCGTGGACCGCGTTGGCGATGTCGAGGGCGGCCTGGCTTGCCGAGGTGAGTGGCTTGCTGACATTGTCGCCGACAACCGGAATGTGTTGTGCGCCATGCCCCGCGGAGGCCAGGTTCCCCGCGATGCTGTGGGTGCCGTCTTCGACTTGGCGGCCGGCGTCGGCGATTGTCGAGATGGCGTCGTAGACGGCGGTGCCGATGAGCAACCAGATCGCCGTCCACACGACGATGACCGCGTCGCTGAACAGCTGGGCCAGCAATCGGCCGGGCGTGGTGGCATAGGGCAGAAAGCGCGATCTCATACCTCGATCCCAGCACAGCTCCGGGGTCGGGGTGGGCTTGCCGATAGGCTGGCCCGATGCGCCCTGCACTGTCCGACTACCAGCATCTGGCCAGCGGCAAGGTCCGCGAGCTGTATCGCATCGACGACGAGCACCTGTTGCTGGTCGCCAGCGACCGGATCTCGGCGTACGACTTCGTCCTGGACAGCACGATCCCGGACAAGGGCCGCATCCTGACCGCGATGAGTGTGTTCTTCTTCGGCCTGGTCGAGGCACCCAACCACTTGGCTGGACCGCCCGATGACCCGCGCATTCCGGACGAGGTGCTGGGCCGTGCGCTGGTGGTGCGCCAGCTGGAGATGATGCCGGTCGAATGTGTGGCCCGCGGATATCTCACCGGCTCGGGATTGCTGGACTATCAGGCGACCGGCAAGGTCTGCGGAATCGCTCTGCCGCCTGGGCTGGTGGAGGCCAGCAAGTTCAGCCAGCCACTGTTCACCCCGGCGACCAAAGCCGCGCTGGGTGATCACGACGAGAACATCACCTTTGACCGGGTGATCGAGATGGTGGGTGCGGTAGCGGCCAACCAGTTGCGCGACCGCACGCTGCAGATCTATGTGCAGGCCGCCGATCATGCCTTGACGAGGGGAATCATCATCGCCGACACCAAGTTCGAGTTCGGCACCGACCGGGACGGCAATCTGCTGCTGGCCGACGAGATCTTCACCCCGGACTCGTCGCGGTACTGGCCTGCCGAGGATTACCGCGTCGGGGTGGTCCAGACCAGTTTCGACAAGCAGTTCGTCCGCAATTGGCTCACCAGCCCCGCGTCCGGCTGGGACCGGCACGGCACGCAACCGCCACCACCACTGCCGGATGACATCATCGCCGCCACCCGCGATCGTTATGTCAATGCCTACGAACGGATTTCCGGCTTGAGCTTCGGCGACTGGATCGGCCCGGCCGCATGACCGCTGACGGTACCCCGCCAGTCGCGAAACGGATCGACACCACCCGCGAGCACCACGGTGATGTGTTCGTCGATCCGTACGAGTGGCTGCGCGAGAAGTCGAATCCCGAAGTCATCGACTACCTGGAGGCGGAGAACGACTACGTCGACCATGCCCTTGCCCAGCTGGAACCGCTGCGGCAAAAGATCTTCGACGAGATCAAGGCGCGCACCAAGGAAACCGATTTGTCGGTGCCGACCAGGCAGGGCGACTGGTGGTACTACTCGCGCACTTTTGAGGGAAAGCAGTATCGCGTCCAATGTCGTTGTCCGGTATCAGATCCCGATGACTGGGACCCGCCGGTTCTTGACGAGAACACCGAAATACCGGGCGAGCAGGTACTGCTCGATTCGAATGAAGAGGCCGACGGGCACGACTTCTTCGCCCTGGGTGCCGCACTGGTCAGCCTGGACGCCAACCTGCTCGCTTATTCCGTCGACGTCATCGGGGACGAACGGTACACGCTGCGGTTCAAGGACTTACGGACCGGCGAGAAGTATCCGGACGAAATCGCCGACATCGCGGGCGGAGTGACTTGGGCAGCCGACAACCGGACCGTGTACTACCTGACTCTGGACGACGCCCACCGCCCGGACAAGGTATGGCGGTATCGGCTGGGCTCGGGGGAGCCGTCGGAACTGGTGTATCACGAAGCAGACGAACGGTTCTGGCTTGGGGCGGGACTGAGTCGAAGCGAGGCATATGTGTTCATCGCCTCGGGCTCGTCCATCACATCCGAGGTGCGCTACGCCGATGCCGCGGACCCGCAGGCGGAGTTCACCGTCGTGTTGCCGCGCCGTGAAGGTGTCGAATACTCGGTGGAGCATGCGGTGGTCGGGGGACAGGATCGCTTCCTGATCCTGCACAACGACGGTGCGGTGAACTTCATGCTCACCGAGGCTCCGGTCGGCGATCCCACCCAGCAGCGCACCCTGGTCGCGCACCGCGACGACGTTCGGATCGAAGCCGCGGACGCCTTTGCCGGTCACTTGGTGATCAGTTACCGGCGTGCGGCATTGCCGCGAATCCAGTTGTGGCCCATCGGTTCTGATGGCGAATACGGTGAGCCCGAGGAGATCGCCTTCGATTCGGAGCTGATGTCGTCTGGCCTGGGCGGCAATCCGAACTGGGTTTCACCCAAGCTGCGGATCAGGGCGGGGTCTCTCGTCACGCCGCTGCGGGTCTACGACATCGACTTGGGTACCGGCGAGCGCACTTTGTTGCGTGAGCAACCCGTACTCGGTGACTACCAGCCGAGCGACTACGTCGAGCGGCGGGACTGGGCAGTCGCCTCCGACGGCACCCGCATCCCGGTTTCGATCGTGCACCGCACCGGCCTCCAATTCCCCGCGCCCACCCTTATTTACGGATACGGCGCCTACGAGATGTGCACGGACCCAACCTTTTCCATCTCGCGGTTGTCGCTGCTGGACCGGGGCATGGTGTTCGTCATCGCCCACGTCCGCGGTGGGGGAGAGATGGGCCGGTTGTGGTACGAGCACGGAAAGCTGCTGGAGAAGAAGAACACCTTCACCGACTTCGTGGCGGCCGCGCAGCATTTGGTGGACTCGGGAGTGACGCGCCCGCAGCAGCTGGTGGCTTTGGGCGGTAGCGCGGGTGGGCTGCTGATGGGCGCGGTGGCCAACCTGGCGCCGGATCTGTTCGCCGGGATCCTCGCTCAGGTCCCCTTCGTCGACCCGCTGACCACGATCTTGGATCCCTCACTGCCGCTGACCGTCACCGAGTGGGACGAATGGGGAAATCCCTTGAGCGACAGCGAAGTCTACGCGTACATGAAGTCGTACTCGCCGTACGAGAATGTTGAGACGAAGAAGTACCCCGCCATCCTGGCGATGACCTCGCTGAACGACACCAGAGTCTACTACGTGGAGCCGGCCAAATGGGTTGCGGCGCTGCGGTACGCCAATGCCGACGGCAACACGGTGCTGCTCAAGACACAGATGGCGGCGGGCCACGGCGGCGTCAGTGGTCGCTACCGGGGCTGGCAGGAGACCGCATTTCAGTACGCGTGGCTGCTAGCCGCTGCCGACGGCGACCGCTACGGCGGCGACGAGGAAGACGATCTCGGCGGGGATGCGCACGGGTAGCCGCGTCGTCATCGACCGGGGCTGAGCAGGCTCAGTCGGCCGGCGCTTCGGCCGGCTCGGGGTCTTGCGCCGGCTCCGGGCGCCTGGTCGGAAGGAACGCGGCCGGGATGATCGTCAACACCACCATCGCGACGGCCACCACGAAGACCGCCGTGTAGGCGTGGGAGAGGCCGTGCGTCACGTTGGTGGCGAATTCAGGGCCCATCGTTTTCCATGCCGAGGACGAGGCTTCGATCGGCATGCGTTGCCCGCTGGCCTGCTGTTGGGCCGCGACGAGCTTGTTTGCCGTCACCAGGGTTTCGTTGTGGTTGAACAGCTGCGTCAGGATCACGCCCAGCAACGCCGCGCCGATCGATCCGCTCACCTGTTGGTTGACCGTCACCAGCGTGGTGCCGCGCGCGACCTGATGCGGGGCCAGCGACTGCAGGACCGCCGCCGACAGGGGCGTCGTGGTGCAGCCGACTCCCAGGCCCACGATGGCCAGCCCGATCAGCAGCGTCGGGTTGTAAGCGGCCTCCGTGGCGACGCCATAGGTGAAGATGCCCAGACCCACCGCCATCGTGGGAAGGCCGATCAGCACCATCAGGCCGGGTCCGCGCTTGTCCATGAATGCCCCGGCCAGCGGCATCGTCAGGACCGCGCCCAGGCCGACCGGGGCCACATACATCCCGGACTGCATCGGTGTTTGATGCATCACCACTTGGAAGTAACTCGGAACCAGCAGTCCCAGTCCGACGAACGGGGCGCCAAATACCAGCAGGGCGAGATTGGCTTGAGTGACCACGCGATTCTTGAAAAGGCGGAGGTCGATCAGCGGATGGTCGGTGCGAAAGGAGTGCAGCACGAATGCCGCGACCAGTAAGAACCCCATGATCGTCGGCACCAGCACGGTCGGACTGCCTACCGTGCCCTGTGCGGGGATGGACGAGACCCCGGCCAAAAACAGCGTGACACCCGGCGGCAGCAGCAGCACGCTGACGATGTCGAGTCTTTCCGCCGGGGCCGGGCGATCCTTCGGAAAGGTGATTGCTGCGAGGACGATCGCGAGCAGGCCGATCGGCAGGTTGATCAGGAAGATCCACTGCCAGCCGTAGGCGCCGACCAGCCAGCCGCCCAGGATGGGCCCCCCGATCGGCCCGAGCAGGATCGGAATTCCCCCGATGGCCATCAGTCGGCCGACGCGCTTCGGGCCCGCCTCATGAGTCAGGATCACGAAGCTCAGTGGCATCAACATGCCGCCGCCGATACCTTGGACCACTCGAAAGACGATGAGCAGCATGATGGTTGGCGATATCGCGCACAGCAGCGAGCCCAGCATGAACACCAGGACCGAACCGATGAAGAGCCGTTTGGTGCCGAATCTGTCCGCTGCCCAACCGGTCACCGGGATGACGGTCGCAAATGCGAGCATGTAGGCCGCCACGGTCCAGGAGACGACCGCCTGGGTGGAATTGAACTGGGTGACGAAGGTGCCTTGAGCGACCGCGACGACGGTGCTGTCGAGCACCGCCATCACGGCGGCCAGCCCGCAGATGAAGACGACGCGCATCAGCTTGGCGTCGAGCTTGTCGGGGTAGTCGCGGCCTGCCGTGGCACTGTGTCCGGCGGAGGCGAGGGGGATCGCGACGTTGGGGGCTGCGGAACGCGCGCCTTCCATAGCGTCGCTGAGCATACGGCCGAGCATAACGAGACGACCGCGCCATTTGGTCGCTTTGCCGGTATTCCCGACCTGTTAAGCCCGGGCGCAGGGGCCGCGATCCGCCCGTGCCGACCGCCCGGCCGTCATCGTCTCGACACTCGCCCGGATTAATTCCACCCGTGCCGAATCAGGGCGTAAGACCATTTTCACCAGACCGTGCGGAGCTGGTATCGGTGCTGCTCGAGAACCCTATTTGGACTATTCGACGGCAGTCTGGACGGCGGGCTTTTTGGGCAGAAATGACGCCGGGATGATGGTGAAAGCCACCAATATCACCGCCACTACGAATACGGACGTGTAGGCCTGCGAAAGGTCGTGCAAGAGATTGGCCGAAAATCCGGGGGCGAGTGACTGATGTGGTATTTGTGACGGATCAACCGGCACGCCGCTGATCGCGGCCTGCTGCTGTAGCGCCGCGAGCTTGTTCGCCGCGACGATGTCGGGGCTCCGGTCGAATTGGTCGGTCAGGATCATCGCCATCAGCGCTGTTCCCACCGAGCCGCCCACCTGGTGGCTGACGCTCATCAGCGTGGTGCCGCGGGCAATCTGGTGCGGCGCCAGTGCCTGCACCGACGCCACCGACAGCGGCATCATCGTGCACCCCATCCCCAGACCCATGATCGTCAGCGCGACCAGCAGGGTGGGTGCATATCCGGCATGCCTGGCCACACCGAAAGCGAACGTGCCCAGGCCGGCGATGATCATCGCGATACCGGCCAGCACATATTTGCCCGGACCATGTCGATCCACGAGTGGACCGGCCAATCGCATTGTCAGCATGGCGCCGAGTCCCTGCGGGATCAGGTGCACGCCGGCCTGCATCGGCGTCTGGTGGAGCACCTGCTGAAAATAACTCGGCAGCAGTAGACCGGCGCCGAAGAATGCGCCGGCGAACAGCAGCATCGTCACATTGGCCCGGGTGAGGACCGGGTTCTGGAACAAATGCAGATCGATGAGCGGATGATCCGCGCGGCGCAATGCGTGCACCACG
Organism: Mycobacterium sp. NGS40; assembly: GCF_059812735.1. Taxonomy (NCBI): domain Bacteria; kingdom Bacillati; phylum Actinomycetota; class Actinomycetes; order Mycobacteriales; family Mycobacteriaceae; genus Mycobacterium; species Mycobacterium sp. NGS40. The sequence goes on along the minus strand of NZ_JCALDG010000007.1, from coordinate 281,573 downwards.
AACGCGGCAATCAACGTCAGGCCGATGACCGCGGGTATCAAGACGCGACGGTCGGCGACCGTTCCGTAGCGCGGGATGGACGACACCGCGAACAGGAACGTCGCCAACCCCGGTGAGAGCAACAACCCGCCGACGACGTCGAACGTTTCCGACCGCGCAGGGTGATCTCGCGGGAACACGACCCAGGCGAGGATGAACGTGGCGAGCCCGATCGGCAGGTTGATCAGGAAGATCCACTTCCAACTGGAGGTGTCGATCAGCCAGCCGCCCAGGATCGGCCCGGCGATCGGGGCGAGCAACATGGGAATGCTCAATATCGACATCAGGCGACCGAGTCGCCCGGGGCCGGCTTCGCGCGTCATGATCATGAATCCGAGCGGCATCAGCATGCCGCCACTGATGCCCTGCACTACGCGAAATATGATGAGCTGCAATATCGTTGACGCCAACGCGCACAGCAGCGAGCCGAGCACGAACGCCACCACCGAGCCCATGAAAAGCCGTTTGGTGCCGAACCGGTCGGCCGCCCAGCCGGTCAGTGGAATCACGGTCGCCAACCCGAGTGTGTAGCCGGTCATCGTCCACGCGACGACGGCCTGGCTGGACTCGAACTCGGCGATGAAGGTGCGTTGCGCGACGGTGACGACGGTGACATCCAGGATCGCCATGATGGTGGCCAGCAGGCACACACCGGAAATCCGCAGCAGTGGCGCGTCCAGTTTGTCCGGATACACACGTTCCTTCGCACCCGGGAGCCCGGCGGGGGCGGTGGGCAGCGCGGCGTCGCCCGCTGCGGAACGGGCCTTCTCCATGGCGTTGCTTAGCATATCGAACCGTTTCCTGATCGCGACGGTGGTCCGCGTTTGCTCGCGGCGTGTGGCGGGGCGGGCCGCCGGCAGCGTGCAACGCCGGGTGGTGGACGTCACGTGGAGCGGCCCAACTACGTTGTGGCGAAAGCCGTATCGGAGTCGGGAGTGACGTCTGGCATACGCGTCGATATACGCCTGCAGTCTGCGTGTCCTTCACCATCCCGACACCTGCGCTCGTCAAACTGCGGGTGTGTCTGGAAAACTGATCGTCTCGGTCTCAGGGATAGGCGAGCGCACCCTGGACGACGTCGAGGCGTTCTGCGCACAAATGGATTCCCGCAAGGTACCGGTTTCGTTGCTGGTCGCTCCGCGGCTGTCCGGCGACTACCGGCTGGACCACGATCCGCGCACCGTCGAATGGCTGACCGCCCGGCGCGCCGGTGGCGACGCCATTGTGCTGCACGGCTACGACGACGCGGCGACCAAGAAGCGGCGTGGCGAGTTCGCCATCCTGCGGGCACACGAGGCCAACCTTCGGCTGATGGCCGCCGACCGGGTGCTCGAGCACCTCGGACTGCGTACCCGGCTGTTCGCCGCACCGGGCTGGACCGTCTCGCCTGGCGTCGTTAAGGCATTGCCGGGCAACGGTTTCCGGCTTCTCGCTGATTTGCACGGGATCACCGACCTGGTCCGCCACGCCACCGTGCGCACCCGGGTACTGGGCATCGGAGAAGGATTCCTCACCGAGCCGTGGTGGTGCCGCATGGTGGTGCTGTCCTCCGAGCGGATCGCCCGTCGCGGCGGGATCGTGCGGGTAGCGGTTGCCGCCCGCCAATTGCGCAAGCCGGGGCCGTTGCAGGCGATGCTCGACGCCGTCGACCTGGCTTCGATGCACGGGTGCACGCCGACGGTCTACCGCTGGCGGCCCGACAGGGCGGTTCTCGACGCGGCCTGAGCTAAGCCGTCTGATTAATCGCTGCGGCCCGGGCACTACCCTGATCCGACATGGGCGATTCTTCGGCAGCCGGCTTCGCCGCTGACGCGATTGTTGTCGGGGCCGGCCTCTCCGGATTGGTGGCCGCCTGTGAGTTGGTGGACCGCGGCTTGCGGGTGCTGGTCCTTGATCAGGAGAACAGCGCCAACCTCGGCGGTCAGGCCTTCTGGTCGTTCGGCGGTCTGTTCTTCGTCGACAGCCCCGAGCAGCGCCGGCTGGGCATTCGGGATAGTCACGAGCTCGCGTTGCAGGACTGGTTGGGCACAGCGGCTTTCGATCGCGAAGAGGACTACTGGCCACGGCAATGGGCGCATGCCTACGTGGATTTCGCGGCCGGGGAGAAGCGCAGTTGGCTGCGTGAACGGGGCCTGAAACTGTTTCCACTGGTCGGCTGGGCCGAACGCGGCGGCTACAACGCGCAGGGGCATGGCAACTCGGTTCCCAGGTTCCACATCACCTGGGGCACCGGCCCGGCCCTGGTCGACATCTTCGCGCGGCAACTGCGGGATCGCTCCACGGTCCGTTTCGCGCACCGGCACCAAGTCGACGAACTGATCGTCGAGGCCGGCGCGGTGACCGGCGTCCGGGGTACCGTGCTCGAGCCGTCGACTCAACCGCGCGGAGTGTCATCGTCGCGAAAAGCCGTGGGTCAATTCGAGTTTCGTGCGTCCGCGGTGATAGTCACCAGCGGTGGGATCGGCGGCAACCACGATCTGGTGCGCAAGAATTGGCCAAAGCGAATGGGTCGTGTGCCCGAGCAGATGCTGAGCGGCGTGCCGGCCCACGTGGACGGCAGGATGATCGGCATTTCCCAGCAGGCCGGGGCCCGCGTGATCAACCCCGACCGGATGTGGCACTACACCGAGGGCATCACGAACTACGACCCGATCTGGCCGTTGCACGGCATCAGGATCATCCCGGGCCCCTCGTCGCTGTGGCTGGACGCGGCCGGCAACCGGTTGCCGGTTCCGCTGTATCCCGGATTCGACACGCTGGGCACGCTGGAATACATCACCAAATCCGGGTACGACTACACCTGGTTTATCTTGAACGCCAGGATCATTGAGAAGGAATTCGCCCTTTCCGGGCAGGAGCAGAACCCGGATCTGACCGGGCAGAGTGTGCGCGAGCTGGTGCGCAACCGGGCCAGCTCCGGGCCGCCCGGACCGGTCCAGGCGTTCATCGATCGGGGTGTGGACTTCGTCAGCGCGGATACCCTGGGCGAGTTGGTAAGCGGCATGAACAAGCTGCCCGACGTGGCCCCGTTGGACTATGCCACGGTCGAAGCGGAGGTGACCGCCCGCGATCGTGAGGTCGCCAACAAATTCACCAAAGACGGCCAGATCACCGCGATCCGCGCCGCTCGCGGGTATCTGGGTGACCGGCTGGGACGAGTGGTGGCGCCGCACCGGCTGACCGATCCGAAATCCGGGCCGATGATCGCGGTCAAATTACACATTCTGACGCGAAAGACGTTGGGCGGCATTGAGACCGACCTGGGCGGGCGAGTCCTCACCGACGGCGGCACCCCGTTGACCGGACTGTACGCGGCGGGCGAGGTGGCCGGGTTCGGCGGCGGCGGCGTGCACGGTTACCGCGCCCTGGAGGGCACCTTCCTGGGCGGCTGCATCTTCAGCGGCCGCGCCGCCGGTCGCGGTGCCGCCGACGACATCACCTAGCGGTGCTCGCTTAGCCGAATGTCACGCCAGAGTGACGGTGAACCGCGAACGTCGCGCTGGCGTGACGCTCGAAGCCGCCGCCGACGTCAGAAGGTGACCGCGCTTTCCTCCGGCAGCACCTGGAAGTCGGTGTCGGTCATCTCGGTGAACCGGCCGTAGTAGATGCCCCGCGCCTCGGGGGCGACGATGCCCTGGTGGATGGGCACCGCCCGCGTCGGGGACACCGCGCGCAGGTAATCGATGGCCTCGGAGATCTTCATCCACGGCGCGGCCGCCGGTGCGGCCAATACGTCGACCGGCTCGTCGGGCACGAACAAGGCGTCACCCGGATGCATCAACCGCGCGCGATGATCACCGTCGTCAACCAGATACGAAAGGTTCTCTATCACAGGGATGTCCGGGTGAATCACCGCATGCTTTCCGCCGAGCGCCCGAATCCTCAGTCCACCGACCGTTAGCTCGTCGCCGGCGTGCACCGCCTGGAAGGGCGCATCGAGCTGCGCCGCGGTCTGCGAGTCGGTGTAAAGCGCCGCACCGGGGTTGGCCTCGATCAGCGCCGGCAGTCGCGCCGGGTCGACATGATCCGGATGCTGGTGTGTGATCAGAATGGCGTCCAGGCCGGTGATGCCCTCGAAGCCATGCGCGAAGGTTCCGGGGTCAAAGAGCACGCTAGTGTGATCGAACTCGGCAAGTAGGCAGGAATGCCCGAAATGCGTCAGTTGCATGCCTACGATTGTGCCCTGACGGGGGTGGTCGTGTGCGGGTAGTTTTCGCGACGATACTGGTCGCCGGCGGCCTGGTGGCCGCCCTCATCTTCGTGGTTCCGGCCCCGGCCGAGCCGGAGGCCTGTCCGCCCACCTGTGACCAGATCCCGGCCACCGCGTGGATACAGCAGCGCGCCGTGCCGCTGAACTCCACCTACAACTGGCCCGCGCTGGCGGGCCTGGCGGTGCAGGTGACCGGGGCGGGCAACGGGCCGAGGTTCGGGTTCGAGGAGCTGTGCGCCGCGCAGCCGTTGGCGCAGGACCCCCGCGCCTCGGCGGTGGCGGCCCGCGCGAGTGTCGACCATCCGGGCGGCCAGTGGCAGCTCAAGGCCCAGATCGTGCACTGGCGCGGTGATACCGCCCGTGGCGGTGCGATCGCCTCCTCGGTGTTCGGCAATGCCGTCGCGGTGCTGCGCGGCTGCCAGCTGGGCGCGCCGCTGCAGTCGCCCTCGATCACGACCGACGAACCCAACCGGATGGCCGCGGTGATCAGCGGGCCCGTGGTGATGCATACCTACCTGGTCGCGCACGTCGCGAGCAGCACGATCAGCGAGCTGACGCTGTGGTCTACCGCGCCGCCGCAGGCGCCGTGGCCCTCGATGGCGGACAACCAGGTACTGGACTCCATGACGGCCCCGCTGTGCGAGGCGTATATCGCCTCGTGCCCGTGAGCCGCGTCCGGCAACGGCCGCCGGTAGAGTTGGCGCCGACAGCGACTCGTCAGGAGGAACGCCGGTGGCGCGGGTGATCGTTCATGTGATGCCCAAAGCGGAGATTCTCGACCCGCAGGGTCAGGCGATTGTCGGCGCGCTGGGCCGACTCGGACATCACGGGATCTCAGATGTCCGTCAGGGCAAGCGGTTTGAGCTCGAGGTCGACGATACCGTCGACGATTCCGCGCTCGCCGAGATCGCAGAATCACTGTTGGCCAACACCGTGATCGAGGACTGGACGATCAGCCGGGAAGTGCTGTGACGGCGCGGATCGGCGTCATCACCTTCCCCGGCACGCTGGACGACGTGGACGCCGCTCGTGCGGTGCGCCGGGTCGGTGCGGAGGCGGTGAGCCTGTGGCACGCCGACGCCGACCTCAAATCGGTCGATGCGGTCGTGGTCCCGGGCGGGTTCTCCTACGGCGACTATCTGCGGGCCGGCGCGATCGCTCGCTTCGCCCCGGTGATGTCGGAAGTGGTCTACGCGGCGGGTCGCGGTATGCCGGTATTGGGAATTTGCAACGGTTTTCAGGTGCTGTGTGAGACCCGGCTGCTGCCCGGGGTGTTGACACGCAACGCGGGTCTGCACTTCATCTGCCGCGACGTGTGGCTTCGGGTGGCCTCCAACTCGACGGCGTGGACGTCGCGCTTCGAGCCCGACGCCGATCTGCTGGTCCCGCTGAAATCGGGCGAGGGCCGCTACGTGGCGCCGGAGAACGTGCTCGACGAGCTCGAGGGCGAGGGACGGGTGGTGTTTCGGTACCACGACAACATCAACGGCTCGATGCGTGGCATCGCCGGCATCAGCTCGGCCAACGGCCGCGTGGTCGGGCTGATGCCACACCCCGAACATGCCATCGAAGCACTGACCGGTCCCTCCGATGACGGCCTGGGCTTGTTCTATTCAGCGCTGGACGCCGTGCTCGCCGCTTGACATATTCGGCCCGGGAAGCCCTGCGGCACTGCGTAATTCGAGGAAGGCCCGTGCCATGGCGTCGGTCGCTTCATGCGGGTCGTTGAACGTCTGGTCGTCGGTGAGTACCGCGATCCCGAGCCCGTCGACATAGCTCCACACGGTGATATTGACCGGTGCGCCCGGCGAGAGCACCCCGGTGGAGTAGATCTCCGCGACGGCGGCGCCACCGAAATGACCGCGTTCACGCGGCCCCACCACGCTCGAGACCGCCACGTTCATCAGCTTGTTGGGCACGTCGTGGCGGCCGAGCCACCGGAACGCGGCCGGGGCGAATGCCGTCGGCAGATAGGCCATCATCCGGCCGTAGAGTTCGGGACCCATGATTTCGTGGTCTTCCTTGGCGATCCGCGTCGCCAGTGAGACCAGCCGCGCCCGCTCGGCGGGATCGGCGATGTGGACCGGCAGCGAAATCATCAGACCGCTGATCTCGTTACCGGTGATGCGGTCCGACTTGTCGGTGGCGGTGGGCACCGAAGCAATGATCGGACGCTGCGCCTGGCCGTCGTAGCTCAACAGCAGCGTGCGCAATCCGCCGGTGGCTATGGCCAGCACCATGTCGTTGACGGTGATGCCCAATGCCTTGGCGGTCGCTTTCACCTCGGCCAAGGGCAGCGTCGCGCTGGCGAAGCGGCGCTGCGGTGACACCACGTGGTTGAGGAAGGTCGCCGGTGCGGCGAAGGCATCGGCCAGATCCGGGTGATCCCCGCGCTCTTTGGACCGGCGCCGCACCCGGCTCATGCCCACCGCGGCGTCCTTGATCAGTCCGGGCAGTTCCGCGATCTGGCGGACATGGTCTCTGGCGGCCGCCCGCAGCAGATCACCCTTGGTCGCGGTGATGCCTGCCTCGTCGTTGTCGCGCTCGTCGGGCACCGTGCCCTTGAGGTCCATCGCACGCGCCAGCAGATTGACCGAGGCGACGCCGTCGGCCAACGCATGGTGCACCTTTCCGATCAAGGCGAATCGGCCGTCGGCAAGCCCCTCGGCGAAATGGAACTCCCACAGCGGACGGCTGCGGTCCAGCGGCGTGGACGCCACCCGCCCGATGACCTCGTCCAGTTCTCGCCGGCCGCCCGGGTCGGGCACCTGCACGCGGCGCAAGTGGTAGGCAAGGTCGACGTCGCAGTTCTCCTGCCACATCGGGTGGTGAAGCTGCCCGGGGATGTCGACGAGCTTGTAGCGCAACGGTTCCAACAGGTGCAGCCGGCGGCGCACGTGCTGACGGAAGGTCTCGAAGTCGAATTCGCCGTGGAAGTCGGACGGGTCGAGTATCGCGACTTTCAGTGTGTGCGTGTGTAGGTTCGGCGTCTCGCTGTAGAGCAGCATGGCGTCCATGCCGTTGAGTCTTTTCACACGTCACCTCGCCGTGTCGATGCGACCTGAAAACAACTATGTCGTAATGCTTCCGGGTTTGATGTGGGTCGCCGGCCGCCAATGATCGGCGGTAGGAGACGGCGCCTCTTGCGTGCTAGGAGACGCGTCATTGTCGATGCTGCATGTGGGGCGCACGATCGAAGGTGGGAGGTCTCAGCACTCTGGGGAGGAAGCCAGTGACCACTAGCCTGCAGGGCCGCGTCGCGCTGGTCACCGGGGCGGCGCGTGGGCAAGGACGCGCGCATGCCCTTCGACTTGCCGACGAAGGCGCGGATATCGTCGCAGTAGATGTGTGCGCCGCCGTTTCCCCCACCATCCGCTACCCGGCCGCTACTTCCGACGAACTGGTGGAAACGGCTCGGGCAGTAAAGAATTCGGGATGCAAGGCACTGGTTCGCGAAATCGATATCCGCAATCTGGCCGACCAACAACAGCTGATTGCCGATGCGATCGATCAATTCGGCAGACTCGATGTCGTCGTCGCCTGGCTTGCCGGAGACGGGTCCGCGAATATCTCGGGCAGTCAGGTCGTCGTGGATCGCGGCCACCTGAAGCATTAGCCGGCTAGCCCAGGATGGGGAAGCGGCGCTGGGCGGCCAGCCGCTTGAGCGCGGCTTCCATCACCGAACGCACGTGGGCGTCGACCTCGTCGATGTCGGGGTCCTTGCCGAACTCGGCGATCACGTCGATCGGCTCGAGCACCTCGGTGACGATCTTGGACGGCAACGGCAGGTTCGGCGGAAAGATGACGCTCAGCCCGAACGGGAAGCCGAAGCTGACGGGCAGAATGTCCATGCGGGCCTTGGTGATTCCCAGCTTGCGGGCTAGCCAGTTGCCGCGGGTCAGGAACAGCTGGGTCTCTTGAGCCCCGATCGAGACAGTGGGCACGATCGGCACTCCGGCTTCGATGGCGGTTCGCACATAGCCGGTGCGCCCGTTGAAGTCGATGGTGTTCGCGCTCAGCGTGGGCCGGTAGGAGTCGTAGTCACCGCCCGGAAAGACCAACACGACCGCGCCCGAATGCAGCGCGGTGGCCGCGTTTTCGCGGCTGGCTTCGATAACGCCCACCCGGCGTAGCCAGCCGTCCAACGGTCCCAGGAATACCCCGTAGTGAGCCAGGGTGTACACCGGGCGGCCGTAACCGAATTTGTCGTAGAACGCTGACGAGAAGATCAGCACGTCGGGCGTGAAGATGCCGCCGGAGTGGTTGGACACCACCAGCGCCCCACCGGCCGGCGGAACGTTGTCGAGGTTTCGGACTTCGGCCCGAAACCAGCGATTGACCACCGGGCCGACGGTGTTGCGCACCTGTTGCGTGAACGCCGGATCCCATTTGGCGGTTTCGAGGCTGTCTTCCTCGGCGTTGCCCATCGCGATTCCCCCGCGGTTGTGTTCCTACCAGTAGTTGCCAGCGCGAGGCCGTTACCCCAGGGCACACCGCGTTTGACATAGGTTACTCTCTTTTTGGGAGAATGTCATATCCGTTTGCTGCGGGTTCCACGCATCGGGGACGGCTCAGCCGGCGTCTAACACCAACGGCTGCGAGGGGCACTCGGCGACCGAGTCCACACCGGCGAAGAACTCGATCGCGGCGGCGATGGTGTGGTCGATGTAGGTCGCGAAGTCGTCGAAGTCGACGGGTTCCCGAACCTTGCGGGAGCTGCGCGCGAGGACGCCGACCCGCTGTGGGTCAGAGGATCCGTGGACGGTCACCACGACGTCGCGGCTGCGCCGGTTCCACGAGTCGGCAAGCTCTGCCAGCTCGTCACCGTCGGCGGCGGGGAAGAAGCAGCCGGGCGTGACCTGAATCGTGAACTCGTCGCGGTGCCAACGAGAGATCCCGAGGTGGACATGCAGCCGTCGCGGACGGGTGTTTGCGACGTAGAAGAATTCACCGTCGTGCTGGCCGCGGAAGTAGCGGCTGCCACGGGTGCACAGGTAGCGTTCGATCAAGTCGGCGGACAACGCCTCAGTCGTCATGAGATTAATGGTGAGGCCTGCGGCTTTACGGATCCTTTGAGTCGAGCGATGTGTCGGCAAAGAAACTGGTGAGAATTTGCTGAGTTTGTAACGAACCGGTCACGCGAAGTGAACTGCCCTGCAACGGAATACGACCGAAGCGTTCAGGGCAGGACACGGACCGAAAGGTTCGACCAGCCGGCCACGCGGTCGATGTCGAATTCGTCGGCGTCGGTGAAGTAGTCTCGTTCTCAGTTCGCGCCAGGAGGGTTGAAGATGGGGTTCGCGGTGCAACGGTTCGACCATATTGTGGTCAACTGCAACGATATTGAGGCGACCGCGGCGTGGTACGAGCGAGTGCTCGGCATGACGCGTGAGACGTTCGGGCTGGCCGGGCGCACCGCGCTGAGATTCGGAAATCAGAAGATCAACCTGCGGCCCATCGGCGCGCTCGCCGACGATCCGGACTGGGTGACCGGGGCGGTCGAAGCGGCGGGCTCCGAAGACCTGTGCTTCATCACCGATTCCAGCCCCTGCGAGGTGCGTGCGCACCTGCAGGCATGCGGTGTCGAGATCACCGCGGGACCGGTCACCAAGAGCGGTGCGCTGGGGCCGATGACCTCACACTACTGCCGGGACATCGACGGGAATCTCGTCGAGATCGCGGTCTACTGATCGCTTTCGAGCGGGTAGAGCGCGGGCAGATTGACCACGATCGCCTCCTGGCTGCTGCGCGCGATCACCACCTCCGCGATGGTGTTCAGGTCGGGATTCTCTTCGCGGTGCGGCAGATACGGCGGGATGAAGACGTAGTCGCCGGGCGCGGCCGTGATGCGCACCTCGTCAACGCCGTCGTGAAAGACGAACTCGGGGTGGCCGCTTCGCACATAAATGGCGGTCTCGGACTCGCCGTGATGATGGTTGGAGGAGACGGTCTCGGGTAGCGCGTGAGTCTCGCCCATCCACAGCTTCTCGGCGCCGACCGACTTGCCGGACAGCGCCGCGAAGCGCCGCAGCCCTTCCGATTGCGCGGTGTCAGAACTGATGTCCGAGGCTTTGATGTGGTGCACCCGGCCGTGCGGGACCTGCCGCCCGGTGTCGTCGAAGTCCGGGTGAAATCCGTCAGCGGTGGCCATCTGCGCTCCTGTCGCTACTCTCGGTTATCCGCATCCCGGTAAGCCTCAAGGAGTCTCAGCCACAGTTCGCTGATCGTCGGAAAGCATGGCACCGCGTGCCAGAGCCGGGCGATAGGAACCTGGCCCGCGACGGCGATGGTGGCAGAGTGCAACAATTCGGTGGCACCCGGACCGACCAAAGTCACCCCGAGCAAATAACGCTGATCCTCCTCGACCACCATACGCGCTCGGCCACGGTAGCCGTCGGCGTGAAGTTTGGCGCCCATGACGACTTCACCGATTTCGATGTCGACAGTGCGTACCCGATGACCGGCCTGCACGGCCTGCTCAGCCGTCAGGCCGACGGCGGCTGCCTCGGGATCGGTGAAGAAGGCTTGCGGTACCGCAAAATGATCGGCCGTCGTGGCATGGGTCCCCCAGGGCGTGGTATCCAGCGGTGTGCCCGCGGCACGGGCCCCGATCGCCGCGCCGGCGATGCGTCCTTGGTACTTGCCCTGATGCGTCAGCAAGGCGCGATGGTTGACGTCACCCGCCGCGTAGAGCCAGCCTTCGGACACGGCTTTCACTCTGCAGGTGTCGTCGACCTCGAGCCAGCTTCCCGGCTCGAGGCCCACCGTATCCAGACCGATGTCGTCGGTGAGCGGTGCGCGGCCCGTGGCGAAAAGGACCTCGTCGACCGTCAATTCGGTGTTGTCGTCGAGTTCGAGGGTCACCGGTCCGGCCGGGTCGGACCGGTGAAGTGTCCGCACTGATACACCCAGGCGCAGATCCACACCCGCGTCTTGCAGCCCCCGGCCGATCAACTCGCCCACGAAGGGTTCCATCCTCGGCAGCAGTCCCGATCCCCGAGCCAACAGCGTCACCGAGGCACCCAAGCCACGCCACGCGGTTGCCATCTCGACCCCGACTCCGCCGCCGCCGACGACCGCGAGGCGCCCAGGGACGTGGCTGCTGTCCGTCGCATGACGGTTTGTCCATGGCCGGGCCTCGACGATGCCGGGAAGCTCGGGCAGTGCGGACCGGCTTCCGGTACACACCACGACCGCGTGCCGAGCACGCAGCGTGACGTCCTCGCCGCTGGACTTGGACACGGTGACTGCTCGCGCCCCGCTCAACCGGCCGTGCCCGCGCACCAGTGTGGCACCGATTCCGGCCACCCAGTCGGCCTGGGCGCTGTCGTCCCAGTTGGTCACATAGCGGTTGCGTCGCCCGAACACGCCAGGCGGGTCGATCGGCCCCGTCACCGCCTCGCGGGCTCCGTCGACGCGCCGGACATCGGCCAGGGCCAGGACCGGGCGTAACAATGCTTTGCTGGGTACACAGGCCCAGTAAGAACATTCGCCTCCGACGAGTTCGCGCTCCACCATCGCGACCTGCAGGCCCGCGGCCCGGGCGCGCTCCGCGGCATTCTGCCCAATGGGTCCGGCCCCAAGGATCACCACGTCGAATTCTGCATCGGATGCCATCGTTGAAATCGCCTCTCGTTCGGTTGGTCGCGGTGGTGTTGCATGGCGCTCAGTTGCCCAAAACGGCTGGGAGCAATGTGGTGATTACCCGGCGACATGGTGAATGACGTTGTGGGGCAAAAGAATGACGCGGGACATTGGGGGTGCCGGATGGGTGCATGGTGGCGGACTCAGCCCGGCCCGGCGATGAGCCGGTCGGCCAATTGGTGCAGGTCGTCGACCACCATCGTCGGTTGCGGCAGCCCCTCGGCCCGCAGCGGGGAATTGCCCGGGCGGGCGACGAGCGCGGCGCTCAAACCCACGTTCTGCGCGCCGAGTAGATCCCATACGTGGGCGGCCACCATCATGCAATCCGCCGGCGCCACACCGAGTGCCTCGCAGGCGTGCCGGTAGACCACGGGCGATGGCTTGAAGGCGCGACACGATTCCACGCTGAGCTGTCGATCGAAAAGGGGTGCCAGCCCGGCATTGTCCAGCGGCGTAGCGACGCCGGCCCGGTGTGGTGAGTTCGTCAGCGTCACCAATCGAAAACCGTTGTCGCGCAGCGTGGCCAGCGATCCTGCTGCATCGGGGTGCGCAGGCATGGTGCGCATCTGCTCTTGCAGGCGGCCCGCGTCGGCGTCGGTGACCTGCACCCCGTAGGCGTCGGCCAGCATGTGCAGTACACTGCGACCGAGGGTGAAGAAGTCGACATAGCAATCGGCCATCGTGGCCGTCATCGAGTATGTGACGAGCTGGCCGAACCACTCACGAAGCATCCGCTGGTCGCCGAACAGCTCGCCGAAAAGCGGTGCAAGAGAATCGATATCGATCAACGTTTCATTCACGTCGAAAATGAGGACAGACGGCGTCGTCGGCATGCCTAATGTTTTCCCAACTCCTGATCGGTGTCCAGTCCGCGGCTAATCCAGCACCACGACGATCTTTCCGCCGGCCTCGCCCGACTCCGCCACCCGGTGCGCCTCGCGAATCTCGCTGAATGAGAAGACTCGCGCCGGCTTCGCGGCGAGCTTGCCGTCGGCGATTTCTTGGGCGATCTCGCTCAGCGGTATGTTCGACACCTCGAAGCCCGGATTTCCAAAGACGGGACTGGCGAAGAAGGAGAAGCTCACGCCGCTGGCCATGCGTGCCAACGGGTTGAAGTCACCAATAGGCGCGAGTCCGCCCAGCCAGCCGGCGAGGCAGGCGGTGCCGCCCACGCGCAGCATGTCCAGGGAATCGAGGATGGTGCTGTTGCCGACCAGGTCGAGCACCGCATCGATGTGCTTGGCCTCGGCGATGTGAGCGGCGAGGTCGGGCCGTTCCAATTCGACGCGAGCGGCGCCGAGTTGCTCCAGCATGGGAAAGCGCTTCTCGCTGCGGGCGGTGGCGATGATGTTGGCTCCGGTGATGACCGCCATCTTCAACGCGGCCTGGCCCAGCGCCGACGTCGCGCCACGGATCACGAGTGTCTGTCCGGCTGTCAGCTTGAGGTTGCGAAACAGGCAAGTCCAGGACGTCGCATACGTTTCCGGCAAGGCCGCCAGTTGCGACCACGGCAGGTCGGATTCCATCAGGGTGACGTTCGCCGCGCGTACCCGGGTGTACTCCGCATAGCTTCCGTTGACAGTTCGGCCCAGGCCACCCATCAGTGCGGCGACCTTGGCGCCGACCGGGAACTCGCCGCCCGGGCACGAGTCGACGATGCCGACGCATTCGATGCCGCTGACTTCGGCCGCTTCGGCCCACTCGCCGCGGCGCATGTGTATTTCGGCGTGGTTGACACCGAAGGCCTTGACTTCGATTACTACTTCGCCCGCCTTGGGCAGTGGTTTGGGGATCTCCGTATGGACCAGCCGGTCCAGACCCCCGAACCCGGTCAGAATGATCGCCCGCATCGTGTCCCCGCCGGGCTGCTCGCGTACCACTGCCGGAGCGGTCGGCAGCGCGGTCGCATGGCTGGTGGTGGTCATGACATGCCTCTTTGCAATCTTCGGTCAGACTTGGACGTCGGCGCGCCATAATAATGGGTCGTATAACCCATTATTATGGGCCGCTCAGCCCAAAATTGTCCAGCCCGGGCCGATCGGTAAATGGGTCAGGATGCGGTGCTCAGACTTTTCTCTTGCGCGCCAGGTTCTTTCGGCTTCGGGCATTGACCTCGAAGGAACGTACATAATCTACGGCGGCGTTGACGGCGACCCGCAGTGGTTCGGCCTCACCGGTGGCGTGCGTGATCATCGCGCCGCCTTGATGCGCGACGACCAGCGAGACGGCCAGATGCCGTGGGTCGGCGTCGGCGCGCAGATCGCCGCGGCGGCGCATCGCGTCGATGCCATGGCGGAACAGTTCGAGCCACCGGTCGTAGCCGTGCGCAAGGTCGTCACGAACTTCGTCGTCGGCCTCGATCAGTTCTCCGGCCAGTGACCCGTAGACGCATCCGTTCAGCCGATACACGGTGTCGATGTTGTCGACGCAGGCGTCGGCCCAGGCCTGCAGCGCCGCGATGCTGTCGAGGCCCCCGAGTCGGGGTTGGGTATGAAACTCGATGACGTCATTGCGGCGCGCGGCGATGACCTCACGGGTCAGGTCACGTTTGTCGCGGAAGTAGTGCGACATCTGCGACCCGCCCACCCCGGCGGAGCTACGTACCTCGTCGATGCTGGTGTTGGCCACGCCGCGCTGGAACATCAGCCGGGCGGCGGCCTCGACGATGCGCGCCCGTGTTGCCTGTCCTTTGCGGGTGAACGGAGACTTTCCCTCAGTCACGTTGCCGCCCTATGCTTTCCGTGCCGCCCGCGGGGACGTCGCGGGGGCCGGGGCGTGCGTTCGCCGGCATGGGCGGCAAACATTCGCAGGTAGTTGACCGCGAACCGGGTGGCATCGGCATGCGGCCACGCCGCCCGGTAAGTGAAGGCCAACGTGCCGCCGCCCTGGTGCGCACAGACGATGGCGAGCGCCAGTTCCCGTGGATTGGCGCCGGCGACCAGGACCCTGGTGTCTTTCATCCGTTGGATGGCGTGCTCGAGCAGATCTACCCACTGCCAGTAACCCGTCGCCAAGGTGGCGCGGGTCTCGTCGTCGGACTTGGCCAGCTGGGCGGTCAGCGCATGGTAGGTCGGTGTGCCACCGGAGGTTCCGATACGACGCAGGTAACGCATGTTCAGATCGATCCATCGCTCGAAGTCGTCGAACGAGTCCAGGTCGCCGAGCAGGGGCTGGCGATGGAAGTCCAGAACGACGCCGATCTGGCGTCTGATCACCGCGCGAATCAATGCGCCCTTGTCGGCGAAATAGTGGGCGAGCTGAGAGCCGCTGACCGACGCGGCCTTGCGCACATTCTCCATGTTGGAGGCCGACAAGCCTTCGGTGACGATGAGCTGGGCCGCGGCCTGCACAATCCGATCGCGGGTGGCACGCCCCTTGGCGGTCAACCGTTGTTCGTCCTGAACATCGGAATGGGCCATCGCGTCAGGCTAACTCGCGAACGCCGCTGATTATGGGATATGCAGCCCATTGCTATCCGCGCCGCCCGCGGGCCCGGTTAGGCGGGCACGCGAGCCTCGAGGAAGTTGCGGATCAGCCCGGTGACTTCGTCGAGGGCGGACTCCAGCAGGAAATGCCCGCCGTCGAGCAGATGAATCTGCGCGTCGGGCAGGTCGTCGGCGAACGCTTCGGCGCCGGCGGGCCCGAAGATCTCGTCGCCGCGGCCCCACACCGCGAGCAGCGGAACCCCGGTGGTGCGAAAATACTCGTGCACCCGGGGATACATCGCAGCGTTGGTGGCATAGTCGCGAAACAGCTTCAGCTGCACCAGGTCGTTGCCGGGCCGCGACAGCAGCGCGAAGTCGTGATGCCAGCACTCGGGATCGACGAGCGTCTCGTCGGCCACGCCGGTGACGTATTGCCAGCGGGTCGCGTCCAACGTGAGAAATTGGCGTACCGGGGCCTCGGTCTGCGCGGTCGGGTTGGCCTGGTAGGCCCACACGGTCTTCCAGAAACTCTCCACGAAGCCGGCGTCGTAGCCATTGCCGTTCTGGCTGATGATCGCGGTAACTGAGGACGGCTCACGCAGCGCCAACCGCCATCCGATCGGGGCTCCGTAGTCCTGCACGTAGATCGCGTACCGATCGAGCCCGAGGCTGCGCAGCAGGCCCGCGGTCAGGTCGGTCAGCGCATCGAAGGTGTAGTCGAACTCGGTGACGGCCGGGGCGTCGGAGAATCCAAAGCCCAGGTGGTCGGTGGCGATCACGTGGTAGCGGTCGGCCAGCGCCGGAATCAGGTGCCGGAACATGTGGGAGCTGGACGGAAACCCGTGCAACAGAACCAGCGCCGGCTTACCCACGTCCCCTGCCTCACGGTAGAACAGCCGATGGCCGTCGACGGTCGCGTAACGATGATGAACAGCCGGCATGGGATTCCTCCTGCCCGACCTTCCGGATTTTGGGATATATATCCCAGTATGCACCAAAGCCACCACCCCGCAATAGTTCCGGAACAGTTGACGGTCGGGGCGCTCCGGGAATATTCTGGGTTGGGCATCCCAATCTAACCGCGTTGAGGAGCTGTTCGCGTGAACAAGACTTTCATGGCCGATATGACGTCGAAAGTCGACGGCGGCGAGCCGCTGATCTAGGCTCACTCAAAGCCAGAGGAGACAACCGTGGGCAGGCTCGTGTCGGTGAATGTGGGCATGCCCAAAAACGTGCAGTGGCGCGACAACACCGTCTATACCGGGATCTGGAAGTCGCCGGTCCAGGGCCCGGTCATGGCGCGACGCCTCAACCTCGACGGCGACGGACAGGGTGATCTCGGCGGCCACGGCGGCGAGCAGCGCGCGGTCATGGTCTACCAGACCGAGTCGTACGACTTTTGGAAGAACTACCTCCAGCGTAACGATCTGGTTCCGGGCAATTTCGGCGAAAATTTCACCATCACCGGGCTATCCGACTTCGACGTTTGCATCGGCGACCGCTACCGCATCGGCGATGCCGAATTCGAAGTTACCCAACCACGGGTCACCTGCTTCAGAATTGGGCTAAGGCTCGACGAACCGGAGATGCCCAACCTCCTTGTCGCCCAACATCGTCCAGGGTTCTACTTCCGCGTGATCACCGAGGGCCATGTCCAAGCCGGCGACGACATCGTGCGAACCCGCCGCGGCCGCCACGAGCTCAGTGTCGCCGATGTCGACGCACTGCTGTACCTGCCGAACAAAGATGGCGATACGCTGCGCAAGATTGTCGACGTCCCGGCACTGAGTCCCGGATGGCAGCAATCCTTCAACGACATGCTCGCCTTACAGACGCAGGCGGGTCCTGCCATCGGAGTCGAGCCCGGGTGGAACGGGTTTCGGCCGTTGCGGGTCACGGCAACGCACCGCGAGAGTCCCTCGGTGCTGTCGATCCGCCTTGCGGCCGACGACGGCGCCTCGCTGCCCGCGGCACTGCCGGGGCAATACCTCACCATTCGCATTCCCGGGGCCGGCGATCCCGTACCGCTGCGCAGCTATTCGCTCTCGGGCAATCCCGCCGTGGGCGATCATTACCGCATCAGCGTCAAACGGGAAGAGCATGGCTTGGCCAGTCGGTGGTTGCACGCGCACATCGAACCCGGATTGGTTCTAGAAGCGGCGGCGCCGCGCGGCGATTTCTACCTCGCCGACGACGACCGGCCGGTGGTATTGATGTCGGCGGGAATCGGCATCACCCCGGTCTTGGCGATGCTGCACGCACTCGCGGCGGCCCACAGTGCCCGCGACATCTGGTGGCTGCACACCAGCCGCAATCGCGAAACTCAAGCCTTTGCAACCGAAGTCACGATCCTGATCGAGTCGTTGCCGCATGCTCGCCAGCAGGTGTCCTACACCGAGACGCGGGGGCGATTGGATCAGCGGGCCATCGCGGCGCTCGGACTGCCGGCCGACGCCGCGGCGTATCTCTGCGGCCCTACCCAATTCATGGCCGATATGCGCGAGGCGCTGGCTGCCGCGGGTCTGGACACGACGCGTATCCACAGCGAGCTGTTCGGTGCACTGCCGCCGATCAATCCCGGTGTCGTCGGCGGAGCTGCACGGACGCCCCCACACCCGCCGGCCGGCCCGCCGGGAACCGGGCCGTCAATTACCTTCGCCCGCAGCGGACTTACCGCCAACTGGTCGGCCGACTACGGCACCATCCTCGATTTCGCCGAGGCTTGCGACGTGCCGACTCGCTTCTCCTGCCGAAGCGGTGTGTGCCATATCTGCGAGACGGGGGTCGTGACAGGTACCACGAAATACGTCCAAGCGCCGCTGGAGCCGCCCGGGCCGGGCACGGTGCTGGTCTGCTCCGCGGCTCCCGACAGCGACCTGGTGCTCGACCTCTGATCGCCCGCGCCCGTCGAGCCCGTAATTTCGCAGGCCTCCACTTGCACTTTGCCTGCAGAATGACAGGCTCGGGAAGTCAGCGCGAAAGTCGTTGCGCTGAGCCTGTTCTAGGCGCCCAGCGCGACCGATGCCTCGGCGGTGTAGCACAGGAACGTCAGGGTTTCCTGCAGATACAGCTGTACGGAGTCGGCGTCATGGCTGGTGTAGCCGATCGACACATCAGTGCCCAGCTGCAGATCGAAGTCACCGCCCCGAGTGGTCAGGACGAACGCGCCGTCGATGGCGGGCGCCCAGATGATGTCACCGGGAACCAGCCGGTCGATGTGCTCGAGGATCGGATACCCGTGCTCGGTGGTCTCGCTGACCCTGGTGTACACATCGGCGGCCAGCAACACCGAATACGGGCCGTCCACGCCGGCCAGCCGCAGCTCGGTGATGGCTTGGGTGATGACGTCCGGGATCTCACGCGGATCCGCCGGTAACGTCAGCGGTTTGTTCGAGCTGGCGGCGCGAATGCCCTCGATCTGCGCGGCGGGGTAGCCCTCGAAGATGGCCCGGTCCTCGACGAATGCCAACTTCTTGGCGGCTTCCTTGACCGGATCCCAATCCGAGTCCTGCGCACCGCGCTCGACATTGTCGATCTCGGTACGGGACAGGGTAAACGGAACCCGAAGTCGGACAAGGGGATTACTGGCCCTCAGGTGTGCGACCACACCATCGGTTGGTGCCTGAACGTCGACCAGACGCCCCGTGCTGACCGCGGCGGTGACCGGACCGCCCGGCTCGCTCACGTCGACCACGCGGCGCCCGGCGATGTGTCGCTTGAACGTTCGCGTCGCCTCCAATTCGATTTCCGCCCAGGCGGCATCGGTTACCGGTGCCAGATTGCGGTACAGATTGTTCGTCATGGACTGGTTCCTTTCAGACTGCCGATCGCGAGTGTGCCCTCAGGGGCGGGGGACGGTTCCGGTCGCACGGTCTCGAGTGGCGCGGGAAGGGGAGGTGGATCGTCGAGGAAGTCGACGGTCGGGGAGAAGAACAACCCGCCGGTGACGGCGGTCGAGAAGTCCAGGATGCGGTCGGTGTTGCCGGGCGGGTCGCCGATGAACATATTGCGCAGCATCCGTTCGGTGACCTCCGGTGTGCGCGAATACCCGATGTAGTAGGTGCCGAATTCGCCGGCGCCGAGTTCGCCGAATGGCATGTTGTGCCGGATGATCTTCAGCTCGTTGCCGTCGTCGTCTTCGATGACGTTGAGCGCGACATGCGAGTCGGACGGCTTCACATCGTCGTCGAGTTCGATGTCCTCCAGTTTGGTCCGGCCGATCACCCGTTCCTGCTCGGTCACCGACAGCGATTCCCATGCCGTCATGTCGTGTAGGTACTTCTGCACGTGGACATAGCAGGAGCCGGCGAAGCCGGGGTCCTCATCGCCGATCGTGCTTGCGCTGACAGCGATTGCGCCGTCGGGGTTTTCGGTGCCGTCTACAAACCCCAGCAGGTCGCGGTTGTCGAAGAATTTGAAACCGTGCACTTCGTCGACGACGGTGACCGCGTCCGCCATCGACTTGAGGATGCGGCCGGCCAGTTCGAAACACACGTCCATCGTCTCGGCTCGAATGTGGAACAACAGGTCGCCGGCGGTGGCAGGCGCGGTATGCCGCGGTCCGTTCAGCTCGATGAACGGATGCAGTTCGGCGGGCCGTGACCCGCCGAACAACCTATCCCAGGCCGCCGAGCCGATCGAGGTGATCACCGACAGGCGTTTGGTCGGGTCGCGAAAGCCGATGGCGCGCACCAGCCCCGAGATGTCGGGCAGCGCGTCGTGGACGGTCGCTTCGCCGCCGTCGTCGATGGTGACCACCAGAAAAATCGCGGCAGGTGTCAACGGAGCGAGGATGGGCTGGGGCTGGACCGTCGGCACTCTGCCGACCCTAGCGTGAACTGCGCGGCAACGAACAGCCATGATGTTGAACATGTCGGCCAGCGCCGCAGGCCTCTGCGAATTCATCGACGCCTCTCCGTCCCCGTTCCATGCCTGCGCGACGGCCGCGAACCGGTTGCTCGCCGCCGGCTACACCGAACTCCGCGAAGCCGACCCCTGGCCCGCAGATCCGGGGCGCTTCTTCACCGTCCGCGCCGGGTCACTGGTCGCCTGGAACACACCCGGCCCCGACGGTGCGTTCCGGATCGTCGGGGCGCACACCGACAGCCCGAACCTGCGGGTCAAGCAACATCCCGACCGGGTCGTCGCGGGCTGGCAGGTGGTGGCGCTGGAGCCTTATGGCGGGGCGTGGCTGAACTCGTGGCTGGACCGCGATCTGGGACTCAGCGGCCGATTGTCGGTGCGGGACGGCTCGGCGGTCGACCATCGGCTCGTCCGGATCGACGACCCGATCCTGCGCGTGCCGCAACTGGCCATCCATCTGGCCGAGGACCGCAAGTCGGTGACCCTGGACCCGCAGCGCCACGTCAACGCGGTCTGGGGCTCGAACGCACAAGCCGACCAAGCACGTGGATTCGTGGACTACGTGGCCGAGCGCGCCGGGGTCGCACCGACCGATGTGCTGGCCGCCGACCTGATGACGCACGACCTGACCCCGTCCACGGTGCTCGGCGCCGACGCGAGTCTGCTCAGCGCACCCCGGCTGGACAACCAGGCCAGTTGTTACGCGGGCTTGGAGGCGTTGCTGGGTGCCGAACCGCGGGGCAACGTGGCGGTCTTGGTGCTGTTCGACCACGAAGAGGTCGGGTCGTCGTCGGACCACGGTGCACAGTCCAACCTGCTGAGCACGATTCTGGAACGCATCGTGCTGGCGGCCGGCGGCAGCCGGGAAGACTTCCTGCGGCGGCTGCCGGTATCGCTGCTGGCCTCGGCGGACATGGCGCATGCCACTCACCCGAACTACCCGGAGCGTCACGAGCCCGGCCACCTGATCGCCATCAACGGCGGACCGGTACTCAAGGTGCATCCCAATCTGCGGTACGCCACCGACGGACGAACGGCGGCGGCGTTCGCGCTGGCGTGTGAGCAGGCCGGGGTGGCGCTGCAGCGTTACGAGCATCGCGCCGACCTGCCGTGCGGTTCGACGATCGGGCCGCTGGCCTCGGCGCGAACCGGCATCCCCACCGTCGACGTCGGCGCGCCTCAGCTCGCGATGCACTCCGCGCGGGAATTGATGGGTGCTCACGATGTGGCCGCGTATTCCGCTGCGCTGCAAGCGTTTTTGTCGCCGGCGACGTAGGGTTTCGCGTATGGCACTCCACGTGGAAATGATCACCATCGACTGCAGCGATCCGTCGACGTTGGCCGGTTGGTGGGCGGACCAATTCGGCGGCACGACGCACGACTTGCTCGCCGACGAATTCACGGTGGTGACCTTGTCTGAGGGGCTGCAGCTCGGGTTTCAGAAGGTGCCAGATCCCACTCCCGGCAAAAACCGCGTGCACCTGGATTTCGGTGCTGCGGACGTGGACGAAGAGGTGTCGCGGCTGACGGCCGCGGGAGCCACCGAGGTGGGTCGGCACAGCTTCGGAGATGATTTTCGCTGGGTAGTACTGGCCGACCCCGAGGGCAACGTGTTCTGCGTGACCCGTCAGTAGCTCGATACGCCGTCGAACAGCGCGTCGACGAGCCCGTCGAATCCGGCGCCCGCGGTCGGTCACGTCAGCGCGTGGAGGAGCAGCGTGCCGGTCGGCGCTCGCCGAGATCGTGGGCTGAGTTCAGCCCTGCCCCAGAAACAGCGGGTCGTAACGGATCACGTTCTCCACGACCAGGCCGTCGCGAGTCCGCACCCGGTCGAGGCCGCGGATCTGGAACGGGCCGTCCGGCCCGGTGCCCCGGCCGGTGTAGTGCAAGAACACCAGCTGTTCACCCGCGGCGGACCCGGCGACCGTCGCGCTGTCGACGACGTGGAGCTGCAAATCCGGTGCGGCATCGAGTATTTCGGCGATCTTAGCCGTGTAAGCCGCAATCCCGCGGACCGGCTCAGTGTCGCCCGGCCAATAACCGACGATGTCGTCGGCCAAAATGTGCAATCCACGCGACAAGTCGGGAGCGGCCCAAAACTCCGCGAACAGCTCGGCGCTGAACTTGGGCGCAGCGGAAGCGATGTCGGTCATGATTTCCTCCAGGGGTCGACGCTCCGAATGAGCGCGTTGCAGGCAAGCGTGTCCGCGTGCCCTGCGGCAGCACAATTACCTCCGAGGTCATCGCCTCGGGTACGCATCGTGGCTACCGTGAGTGCGTGAGTAACGCGCCGGTCGGTGTTCTGTTGCGCGAATGGCGCACGCGCCGGCGGGTCAGCCAGCTTGACCTGTCGTCGAGTGTGGGTGTGTCGGCGCGACATCTGAGCTTTATCGAGACCGGGCGCTCGCGTCCGAGCCCGGAGATGGTGCTGACGCTGGCCGAGGGCCTCGACATTCCCTTGCGCGAGCGCAACGCGCTGCTGCTGGCCGCCGGGTTCGCCCCGCGCTACCGGTCGCGCCCACTCGACGACGCCGCGCTGTCCCCGGCTCGCGACGCGATCCAGCGGCTCCTCGATGCGCACGACCCTTACCCCGGTGTGGTCATCGATCGGTGCTGGAACATCGTGGGGGCCAACGTTGCCGCGTCCGCGCTGACCGCAGGCCTGCCCGGGGAGCTGCTCGGCCCGCCGATCAACGTCTACCGGCTGTGCCTGCATCCCGACGGGCTGGCCGGGCGGACGCTGAATTTCGGAGAATGGGCCGGCTACCTGCTGCACCAGCTGCAGCGGACGATTGCGCTGACGGGCGACCCGGCGTTGCAGGCGCTGTGCGACGAAGTGCGCGGATACCCCGGCGTCGCAACAACCGCGAACCCGTGGGGCACGCCATCGGAGGCCACGTCGCTGCTCGTTCCGTTCGTGCTCGATGCCGGCGCCGGTCAACGGCTGTCGATGTTCACCACGCTGACGACGTTCGGCACTCCGCTCGACGTGACGCTCGCCGAATTGGCCGTCGAATTGTTCTATCCGGCCGACGCCGAAAGCGCCCGCCTGCTGCGCGGCGGCTAGCTCTTTAGACTGTGTGCGTGACTGTCTCCGGAGCGGGCGCCCGTACTCACGTGGCCGACACCGTCGAACATGCGGCCGCCACCCCCGACCAGCCGCAGCCCTTCGGCGAACTGGGCCTTAAAGACGACGAGTACCAGCGGATTCGCGCGATTCTGGGCCGCAGGCCCACCGACACCGAGTTGGCGATGTACTCGGTGATGTGGAGCGAACACTGCTCCTACAAGTCGTCCAAGGTCCATCTGCGCTACTTCGGTGAGACCACCACCGAGCAGATGCGCGCGGGCATGCTGGCCGGCATCGGCGAGAACGCGGGTGTCGTCGACATCGGCGACGGGTGGGCCGTCACGTTCAAGGTGGAGTCGCACAACCACCCGTCTTACGTGGAGCCCTACCAGGGTGCGGCCACCGGTGTGGGCGGCATCGTGCGCGACATCATGGCCATGGGTGCCCGGCCGGTCGCCGTGATGGACCAGCTGCGGTTCGGCGCCGCCGACGCGCCCGACACCCGCCGCGTGCTCGACGGCGTGGTCCGCGGTATCGGCGGCTACGGCAACTCACTCGGCCTGCCCAACATCGGCGGCGAGACCGTCTTCGACGCGTCGTATGCGGGCAACCCGTTGGTGAACGCGTTGTGCGTCGGGGTGCTGCGCAAGGAGGACCTGCACCTGGCTTTCGCCTCGGGAACCGGCAACAAGATCATCCTGTTCGGCGCGCGCACCGGCCTGGACGGGATCGGCGGCGTATCCGTACTGGCGTCGGAGACCTTCGGCGGCGACGAGGGCGGCACCACCGGCCGCAAGAAGCTGCCCTCGGTGCAGGTTGGTGACCCGTTCACCGAGAAGGTGCTCATCGAGTGCTGCCTGGAGTTGTACGCGGCCGGGTTGGTGATCGGCATTCAGGACCTCGGCGGCGCCGGATTATCCTGTGCGACTTCAGAACTCGCATCCGCAGGGGATGGCGGAATGCGGGTCGAGCTGGAGACCGTGCCGTTGCGGGCGGCCAACATGACGCCGGCTGAGATCCTCTCCAGCGAGTCGCAGGAGCGGATGTGCGCGGTCGTCGCTCCGGAGAACGTCGAGGCTTTCCTGGCGGTGTGCCGCAAGTGGGAGGTGCTGGCGACGGTCATCGGTGAGGTCACCGACGGCGACCGGTTGCGCATCACCTGGCACGGCGAGACCGTCGTCGACGTGCCGCCGCGCACCGTGGCGCATCAAGGGCCGGTATACGAACGCCCGGTGGCTCGCCCGGAATCGCAGGACGCGCTGAATGCCGACACCTCGGCCAGCCTGCCCCGGCCGGCCACCGGTGAGGAGCTGCGCGCGACTTTGCTTGCGCTGCTGGGCAGCCCGCACCTGTGCAGCCGGGCATTCATCACCGAGCAGTACGACCGCTATGTGCGCGGCAACACCGTGCTGGCCGAGCACGCCGACGGTGGGGTGTTGCGCATCGACGAGTCCACCGGCCGTGGCATCGCGCTGTCGACCGACGCGTCGGGGCGCTACACCAAGCTGGACCCCTACACCGGAGCCCAGCTGGCGCTGGCCGAGGCCTACCGCAATGTCGCGGCCACCGGGGCCGTCCCGGTCGCGGTGACCAACTGCCTCAACTTCGGCTCGCCCGAAGATCCGGGGGTGATGTGGCAGTTCTCCCAGGCGGTCCGGGGGCTCGCCGATGGCTGTGTGGCCTTGGGGATTCCAGTGACCGGCGGCAACGTCAGCTTCTACAACCAGACCGGGTCGATCGCGATTCTGCCCACGCCGGTGGTGGGGGTGCTGGGCGTAATCGACGATGTCGACCAGCGTATCCCGACGGCCCTGGGCACCGACGCGGGAGAGTCCCTGTTGCTGCTCGGCGACACCCGCGACGAGTTCGACGGGTCGATCTGGGCCCAGGTGACCGGCGACCATCTCGGTGGCTTGCCGCCCGCGGTCGACCTGCAGCGGGAGAAGCTGCTGGCCGAGGTGCTCAACGCGGCAGCTCGCGACGGGCTGGTGACCGCGGCCCATGACCTGTCCGAGGGCGGCTTGGCCCAGGCCATTGTGGAGTCGGCTCTGGCGGGTGAAACCGGTTGCCGCATAGTGCTTCCCGAGGGCAGCGATCCGTTCGTGACGTTGTTCTCCGAGACGGCGGGACGCATACTGGTGGCGGTGCCGCGCACCGAGGAGAGCCGGTTTCGCTCGATGTGCGAGGCGCGCGGACTTCCCGCCGTCCGCATCGGCGTGGTCGACCAGGACTCGGACGCGGTCGAATTTCAGGGCCTGTTCACGGTGTCACTGGCCGAACTGCGTGCGACGTCCGAAGCGGTGCTGCCGCGGTTCTTCGGCTGACCGGAGCTATCCCGCGTGCACGCGGTCCTGCTGGTCGGGCACGGGGCTGCCATCAGGGCGCAGCAAGGGCGCCTGGCCGCCGTTGGGTGCATCGAAACCCTGTGTCGCACAAGGGTAGGGCGGGCTGGCGCCCAACGGGGTGGTGAACATCGGGTTGACCAGCCATCGCCCGTCGAGATTGGCATAGGCCAAACACATCAACTCGATCTGGTTGCGATTGATCACCAGGCGCAGCGCGGTCGCGTCCGCGGTGAACGTGGCGTCGCCGTCGGAGTCGCCGGCCCCGAACACCTGGCGCCGATCCTCGGGTCGTTGCTCGAACGCCGCCGGACCCCCGACGCCGAACACCTGCTCGTTGACCCGGCAGCGTTTGCCCTCGTTGAACGGAATCGAGGTCTCCCCACCGCAGGACGTCAACCGCGCGGTGAGCAGGTCGCCGTCGTGCTCGGTGCGGGTGCCCATCACCCGGTCGGCGGAGATTCCGAGGTCGCCGGCCCACACCCGCACCACGGGCTCCGGTGAGGCCGAGATGATCCGCACGTCAAATCCGTTGGCCTGCAGGGTCGCAACCAGATCGCGCATCTGGGCGTAGTAGCGAACCCACCCGGCCTGCCGGCCACTGCCGACCGCCTGCTCGGTGCCCTCGGGGGCGTCCAGGTTCTCCTTCCGGGCCGTTTCGGCGAATCCGGTGACGTCGGCCTCCGTCCAGCCGGCGAGCAGTTGCACCGCCCAGGCGGCAGCGGGAGCCATGCGCCGATGGTTGTATCCGTCGAATGCCGCTGACCCCGTACGTGTCTGGCGAGTGCTGTACACCGAAACCAGTTCGTCAGCGCATCCGGGGTTGGTTCCCGTCGGCAACGGCTGGCCTGCAGGTGCCAGCGCGCCGCACGCGGAGGCCAGCGCCGCCGCGGCGGTAGCGGTGAGGTACGAGCTTGTGGTGCGCCAATTCCCGTCGGCGGGCTGGCGCACCTTGGAATTGCGCACCATCCAGAAGAACGTCGCGTCGCCGATGTCGTTCTTCACCATGGTGCCGTCCCAGTCGAACAACGCCAGCGGAGGGTCGTCGGTCTCGGGTTCCAGCTTGCCGCAGGTGCCGAGGTGGCTGACCATCGCGTTGAGCCGGTCCCGGTTGTCGCCATACCAACCAGGATCGGCGGCCAGCGTGCGGCAGCCGTTGTCGCTGGCGTCGCCTTCGCGATGGTCGCCGGAGTCGCCGCAACCCGACACCGACAGCGTTGCCGCGGTGATCGTCAATGCCGTGAGCCGACGAGCGAGCGACGCCGCCCGGTGAGCAGCCAAGCGTGCGATTGTCATCGCCTCTGTTCGGACCTCTCTTCAGGGGTTGATGGTGTAGTCGCCCAGTTGGCGGCCCCACACATACTCCACGGCAACCGGTGAACCGACCTCGAAGTGGTTGTATGGGGCCACGCTGGCGCCGGTGTCCATGACGAGCAAGGGAGCGGGCCACAGTTCGCGGGTAATCGACTGCCAGCATCCTGGCCGGCCGCCGGGCCCGCCCCGGGCGTTGGTGCGCGGCAGGTTCTCCGGGTAGGTGTACGGGTTGGGCGCTCCCGCGATCGAGCCCGACGAGTGGGCGCCCAGCGCGTACCCGTTGTCGCCGAGCGCGACGTGGATCTTGGGTGCGACCTGGTTGAAATTGCGGATGGTGCAGAAGATCTCGGGGCTGTACTCGTCCAGCAGTTGGGCGCTGGGAACGAGATCGGCCGCACCGCGTGCCAGATAGGGTCCACCCCGGCCGAACACGTCGGCGCCGCCGTTGCCCAATCCCGCCGCCGCCAGCAACGCCACATCCAGATCTCCAAGCTGGCGGTCGATGGTTCGCGCGGTGGTCATCGCGTGCTCGAGCGCATTCCACAAGTCCGGCGCGGCGTCGGCGTAGGTGTCACCCAGCGCCGCCAGCCGCGCAATGTCGAAGTGGATCATCGGCATCCGAGGGTTCACGTCGTCGAGGATCGCGTTGCCGTTGAGTAACGATGCGCCGAATTTTTCGCCCAGCCCGGCCAGCGCCTGTGCCGTCGCGGACAGCGTCAGGTTCACCTTGACGGGGTCGATCTTCTCGGTGATCGACGTCAGCGTCTCGAAGACAGTGTTGAACTCGGTCGTGACCGTCGTAGCGTCGATCACCATCGAAGGTGTAATCGATTGTGGCGCAGGGTTCTTCGGTGAGCTCAGCGCAACGTATTTGTTGCCGAACACCGTGCTCGCCTTCACTTCGGCCGCCACGTTGGCCGGAATCATGTTGACGTACTTGGGAGTCACGTCCAGCACCACCTTGGCGGCCGGCTTGCCGTCTCGGGTGATCTCGGAAATGCCGGCCACCCGGCCGATCTCGACACCGTTGTAGGTGACCTTCGAGCCGGGATCCATCACCAATCCCGCCCGGGGGGCTACCAGGGTCAACTTCGTCTTGGGTGTGAAATCACCGCGAAACTGCGAATACAGGACCAGCCCGATGAGCCCCATGACCACGATCGTCACGAGGCCGACGGTTTTATACGGTGGCCCGCGGCGCGGATCCATGGTTCTGAGACCCTAAGGCATGGCCGCCCGCGATACTGCCGATCCGGCCAAGACGCGTCAGGTCCTGATGACCGTCGCGGACTGGCTGCGCGACCAAACCGGCCCGCCACCCGATCGCGCCACCCTGGCGGCCGCTGTCCGGCTCACCGCGCGCACTCTGGCCGCGCTGGCCCCCGGTGCCAGCGTCGAGGTCCGGATCCCGCCGTTCGTGGCGGTGCAGTGCGTGGCGGGGCCGAAGCACACCCGCGGCACACCGCCCAACATCGTCGAGACCGATCCGCGCACCTGGCTGCTGCTGGCCACCGGGATGTTGACACTCGCCGACGCAAAAGCGAACGGATTATTAACGCTCTCCGGGTCGCGTGCGGGTGAAATTGACCACTGGTTGCCCTTATTCGATGTGAGCTGAATATAACTCTGAACTGCAGGTTTAGGGTGACACGCCGAGAACATTCGTGCTCAACACGCCCAACGGATTCGTCCGCTGGGCTTACGTGCCCGTAAACTCCGAGGAGTCACTACCCCTCGCTAGGGAGCCGCCCACCGTGACCGTCGCTGGATCAGATGTATCCGAGCAGGACCTGAACTCGCCCCGTGAAGAGTGCGGTGTATTCGGGGTATGGGCCCCGGGCGAGGAAGTTGCCAAACTCACCTACTACGGCCTCTACGCGCTGCAGCATCGCGGTCAGGAAGCCGCCGGCATCGCCGTCGCGGATGGATCTCAGGTATTGGTCTTCAAAGACCTCGGCCTGGTCAGTCAGGTGTTCGACGAGCAGACGCTGGCCGCCATGCCGGGCCACGTCGCGATCGGGCACTGCCGATACTCCACCACCGGCGACACCACCTGGGAAAACGCCCAGCCGGTGTTCCGCAACACCGCGGCCGGTACCGGGGTTGCCTTGGGGCACAACGGGAACCTGGTCAACACCGCTGAGCTTGCCGGCCAGGCCCGTGACGCCGGGCTGATCGCCAAGCGCGCCCCGGCCCCGGCGACGACCGACTCCGACATCCTGGGCGCGCTGCTCGCCCATGGTGCGGCCGACTCCACTCTGGAACAGTCTGCGCTGCAACTGTTGCCGACCGTGCGCGGCGCCTTCTGCTTGACGTTCATGGACGAGAACACGCTGTATGCGGCCCGCGATCCCCATGGGGTGCGGCCGCTTTCGCTCGGACGCCTCGACCGCGGCTGGGTGGTGGCCTCCGAAACCGCCGCGCTCGACATCGTCGGCGCTTCGTTCGTCCGCGACATCGAGCCGGGCGAACTGCTGGCCATCGACGCCGACGGCGTGCGCTCCACCCGCTTCGCCAACCCGACTCCCAAGGGTTGCGTTTTCGAATACGTCTACCTGGCCCGGCCGGACAGCACGATCGGCGGTCGATCGGTGCACGGCGCCCGGGTGGAGATCGGCCGCCGGCTGGCCCGCGAACGCCCGGTGGACGCCGACCTGGTGATCGGTGTGCCGGAATCGGGCACCCCGGCCGCGGTGGGATACGCGCAGGAGTCCGGCATTCCCTACGGGCAGGGCCTGATGAAGAACGCCTACGTCGGGCGGACATTCATTCAGCCGTCCCAGACCATCCGTCAGTTGGGCATCCGGTTGAAGCTCAACCCGCTCAAAGAGGTGATCCGCGGCAAGCGGCTCATCGTCGTCGACGACTCGATCGTGCGGGGTAACACCCAGCGTGCCTTGTTGCGCATGCTGCGCGAGGCCGGCGCCGTCGAGGTGCACGTGCGGATTGCCTCGCCTCCGGTGAAGTGGCCGTGCTTCTACGGCATCGACTTCCCGTCACCGGCCGAGTTGATCGCCAACGCCGTCGAGGACGAGGAAGAGATGCTCGAGGCGGTGCGGCATGCGATCGGCGCCGACACGCTGGGCTACATCTCGCTGCGCGGCATGATCGCCGCGACCGAGCAGCCGGCCTCCCGGCTGTGCACCGCCTGCTTCGACGGTAAGTACCCGATCGAGCTGCCCAGCGAGACAGCGCTGGGTAAGAACGTCATTGAGCACATGCTCGCCAACGCCGCGCGCGGCGCGGAGCTCGGCGATGTCGCGGCCGACGAGGTTCCTGTCAACCACTGACGGAATCCTTCAAGACGTTTGATACCGGCGCGAAGCGCCTACCGGTAGCCTTTATCGCGATGACGGATCCCGGAAAAAGCCCCGGAGAAGAACCGGGCAGCCAGGGCATTACTTACGCATCGGCCGGGGTGGATATCGAAGCCGGTGACCGCGCGGTCGATCTGTTCAAGCCGCTGGCTGCGAAAGCCACCAGGCCCGAGGTACTCGGCGGGCTCGGCGGATTCGCCGGACTGTTCGCGCTGCGTGGTGACTACCGCGAGCCGGTGCTGGCGGCCTCCAGCGACGGCGTCGGGACCAAGCTGGCGGTCGCGCAGGCGATGGACAAGCACGACACCGTCGGCCTCGACCTGGTGGCCATGGTCGTCGACGACCTCGTTGTCTGCGGCGCCGAGCCACTTTTCCTGCAGGACTACATCGCCGTCGGGCGCACGGTGCCCGAACGGGTGGCGGCCATCGTCGCGGGTATTGCCGAGGGATGTGTGCGCGCGGGGTGCGCGCTGCTGGGTGGCGAGACCGCCGAGCACCCCGGGCTGATGGAACCCGACCACTACGACATCTCGGCCACCGGCGTCGGCGTGGTCGAAGCCGACGACATCCTGGGGCCCGA
This sequence comes from Mycobacterium sp. NGS40, assembly GCF_059812735.1. Taxonomy (NCBI): domain Bacteria; kingdom Bacillati; phylum Actinomycetota; class Actinomycetes; order Mycobacteriales; family Mycobacteriaceae; genus Mycobacterium; species Mycobacterium sp. NGS40. The sequence goes on along the minus strand of NZ_JCALDG010000007.1, from coordinate 250,769 downwards.
TCGGGTCAAACCCGGCGACGTCATCATCGCGATGGGGTCCTCCGGTCTGCATTCCAACGGATATTCCCTGGCTCGCAGCGTCCTGCTGGAGATCGACCGGATGAACCTGGCCGGCTACGTCGAGGAGTTCGGCCGCACGCTGGGTGAAGAGTTGCTGGAACCCACCCGGATCTACGCCAAGGACTGCCTGGCGCTGGCCGCCGAAACCCAGGTGCGCACGTTCTGCCATGTCACCGGTGGCGGGCTGGCGGGCAACCTGCAGCGCGTCATCCCGCACGGGTTGACCGCCGAGGTCGACCGTGGCACCTGGACGCCGGCGCCGGTGTTCGCGATGATCGCCCAGCGCGGCCGCATCGTCCGCGAGGAGATGGAGAAGACCTTCAACATGGGCGTCGGCATGATCGCCGTCGTCGCACCCGAAGACACCGACCGCGCCCTGGCGATTTTGACCGCACGCCATTTGGACTGCTGGGTGTTGGGGACGATTTGCAAGGGCGGAAAAGATGGCCCGCGCGCGAAACTCGTGGGGCAGCACCCGAGATTCTGAGAGCCCGCGCCTAGCTGGGAACAACACTGTGCCGATGCACGCGGCATCGGCACGGAGCAGATTCTAGCGGCGCCAGTCGTCTTCGTAATCCGAAGATTCGTCGGCGCCATCGAGGTGACCCGATTCGTCCCCACCGCTGCCCGCCAGCTCGCGCTGAAGCCGATCGAAGTCGGTCTGCGGGGAGCTGTACTTAAGTTCTCGAGCAACCTTGGTCTGCTTTGCCTTAGCCCGGCCGCGGCCCATGGGGGAACCCCCTCGCGCAATAACGGAGCGGCCTAACAAGTAGGCGGCTCCGATCTCTGGTGTCGTTATTGTCCTGCCAACAGCTTACCGTGCCTCGCGGATGAGCGTCGGTGCCCCCTGCCCGCCGTGTTGGACTTCAACGGACATTATCTCGTCCCGCCCCGCAACCGCTCGACGGCGAGCCGTCCCGCCCCGATCTGTTCGCTCGGCGGCAGCGTATCGGCGTCGATGACCGCCGCTACCGAGCCCTCCGGGCCGGTTGCCAGTTCGGTGTCGGCCGGTATCCCGCGCTTGAGCAACGCCAGCGCGATCGGGCCCAGATCCACGTGATCGACGACGGTGCCCAGCCGTCCCACCACCCGCCCGCCCGCGAGCACCGCGTCGCCGGTCGACGGCCGGTCCACCGAGCCGTCGAGGTGCAACAAGACCAGCATTCGGGGTGGTTTGCCCAGGTTGTGGACTCGGGCGACGGTTTCCTGGCCGCGATAGCAGCCCTTGTCCAAATGGACGGCCCCGTCACCCGGACCACCGATCCAGCGCACCTCGTGCGGAATCGTGCGTTCGTCGGTGTCCACCCCGAGGCGCGGGCGCACGGCCGCGACCCGATGGGCTTCGTAGGCCCATACCCCGGCCGGACGCACGCCGGCCTGCGCGAAGCGGCGTTGCCAGTCGGCGGCATCGCCCCGCGGTACCAATAGGTCGAGTTCGATCTGGCCGGCTCCGGAGGTGGGCATCCGCCGCACGAAGCCGCCGCCGGGTAGCGGGATCGCAGCCACCTCGTCGGGCAGGGCGTCCAGGCCGAGCACCTCGAGCACCGCGCGGTCGCCCAGCCGCGGTCCGATCAGCGACAACACCGCCAGGTCGGCGGCCGCGGGCGTGACGTCCGACCAGAACACCATCTTGCTCAGGTAGTTCAGCAGCGGCTCACCGCGCCAGGGTTCGGTGTCTAGGTAGCTGACGCCGCCGAGCTCGGTCTGCATCCAGTGGTCCTCCACCCGGCCCTGCCCGTCCAGGCTGAGGTTCTGCGTGCTGGCCCCGTCGGGTAGCTCGCTGACGTGTTGGGTCGAGATGTTGTGCAGCCAGCTCTGCCGGTCCGCGCCGGTCAGGGTGAGCACCGCGCGATGCGAGCGGTCCACCAGCACGGCATCGGTTTCGGCCGCGCGCTGCTCGCTGAGCGGGTCGCCGTAGTGCCAGATCGCGCCGGCGTCGGGCCCGGAATCGGGGGCGGGTGCTGCAGTCATGTGCGCTGCTCCTCCTCATCGCTTCGTCCCCCGCAAGCGGGCGGTACCCCCACTGCATCGTGGCTAGCGCAGGTCACACGTCAACTCTACGGATCTGGGCTCTGGTCCAACGAGTGTGCGGCCAGCCGCACGTTGGGCGACGAGTGCGCGGCCAGCCGCACATTCGGCAGTGTCTGCGTGCTGTCGCCCGTTCGCGGCCGGCGTAATCACGCGACCCGATAGGCTCTTTCGGCATGGCAGCCCAGACGGGTGTGATCGTCACCCTCGACGGCGAGATACATCCGCCCGATACCCCGCTCTTGCACGCCGACGATCTCGCGGCCGTGCGCGGTGACGGTGCCTTCGAGACCCTGCTGGTCCGCGACGGCGGTGCCTGTCTCGTCGGGTCGCATTTGCAGCGCCTGACTCAATCGGCCAAATTCATGGACCTGCCCGAGCCGGACCTTCCGAAGTGGCGGGCCGCGATCGACATCGCCACCCGGGAGTGGGTGGCGGGCTCGTCTGCCGAAGCCGCGTTGCGGCTGATCTACAGCCGCGGGCGTGAGAGTGGGTCCGAGCCCACCGCGTACGTGATGGTCAGCGCGGTTCCGGAAAGGGTTGCCGTGGTTCGCCACAATGGCCTGGCGGCGATCACGCTGGACCGAGGACTGCCCGCGATCGGTGTCGGCGAGATGCCCTGGCTGTTGGCCGGTGCGAAAACCCTGTCCTACGCGGTGAATATGGCCGCGTTGCGCCACGCCGCCCAGCGGGGCGCCGGCGACGTGATCTTCGTCAGCTCCGACGGCTACATCCTGGAAGGCCCGCGTTCGACGGTGGTGATCGCCACCGATTCCGATGCGGGCCCGGACCGCAATCTGTGCCTGCTGACGCCGCCGCCCTGGTATCCGATTTTGCGCGGCACCACCCAGCAGGCGTTGTTCGAGGTGGCACGCAGTAAAGGCTACGACTGCGACTACCGGGCGCTACGGGTCGCGGATTTGCATGCTGCCCAAGGAGTCTGGTTGGTATCGAGCATGACCCTGGCCGCTCGCGTGCACACGATCGACGGCCGTCCGCTGGGTCGATCGCCGATGACCGAGGACTTCGCCCAGCTGGTCGACGCGGCGATCGTCAGTGATCGCTGAGCGCTGAATTGTGTTGTCGGCGCGCGCAGTGGCGGGTACGGTCGGCCGTACACAAGGAAGGAGGTGGTCCGCGAAATTGATAGCTTCATGGACATGTGAGGTGGCTACGCGCTAGCTGCATGGCTTCCGAAGAGCTAGCGATATACGCGCGCTGGCGAATTCCACGTAGCCACCCGGCCCCCGAGCTTCCCGGTCTGTCCAACCGGGAGCATGGCTCGGGGGCCGCTCCATGTCTTGGGCCTTTAGTCGTCCACCTTCTTGGCGATCTGCTCGGCGATCTTGCCGGCTTGGCCCGGCGCGGCATCCGGGCCGCACACATTCACCTCGATGACGTTGGCGCCCTCCGCGTGCAGCACGTGGTGGCAGGTTTTGGCATTGTCCGAACGGGTGCGTTGCATCGCGATCCGGGGTACGGTCCCGTCGACTTGGGCGAATGTGTAATCGAAGCTCTTGCCATTGAGCTTCTCCGTCACCGTTTTTCCGGCGCAGGCCTTCCACTTGTCGGCGGATGCCGCGACGAACGCGCTCGCCTTCTCGGACGACGAGAATTCCGAGACGGCCTCGATGATCCGCAGCGGCGGGTCCTGTCCAGGCGAGTGCACGACCAGCGTGCTCGTGGCGGTGAATCCGCCGGCGTCCTGATAGACCGCCGCGATGGTGGGCTCGAAAGCGCCGGCGCACTCGGGATCGGACAGCGTGTACTTCGGGCTGCGTAGCCCACTGACTTTTTCGCCGGGCACCAACGTTGGGTCACCTACGATGGCGCCGACTTCAGGGGCGCCGATCAGGAAGGAATCCAGCTTCGCCGAGCCCGGATTGGGTGCCGAATTCGGCGTGGCCGGAGCCGAATTCGAGTTCGACGCCTGCGGAGCAGGCTTGGGCTTGCTGCTCTGCGTGGTCATCACCACGACGATCGCGATCGCGGCGATGACCGCGACCGCGGCACCGCCGATGATGAGCAGCCGCTTGTTCGATCCGCCGCCGCCGGCCGCGCCGCCGCTCACCGCGGTCGGGACGGTGACAGCGTTCGCGCCGCTGGGTGCTGCCGCGGGAGTCGACGCAGCGGCAGCAGCCGGAGCCGCGGCCTTGGCGGCGCCTCCGGGCGAACCGTCCTTGGCCTCGATTTCGGCCAGCACGTTGTCGATTTCGCTTCGGGTGCGGTAGGTGACGTCGTGCCGCAGGCGCAGCATGCGCAACAGCTGCGCGATGTCGCCGCGGGCGCTGGGGTCGTCGCCGTCCTCGTCGAACCCGGAGCGCAGTTCGACCAACAGCTGGAGCTGCTGCTGCGGGCTCAGCTCTTTTTCGGCCAGGGTGTTCCCCAGCCGGGTGATGTAGCCGAACGGCACCGGGGGCTCTTCGGGCAGCGGGTCGGGCAACGGCACGGGCTTGCTGCGAAGCGCGTGCACGGCGGTGACCAACTGGATGCCGGCGTCCACCGTCGGTTCGCGGTAATCGATGATCTGCAATGCGGCAAGGGGATTCACGCGCATGCTGTCGACTTCACCGATCCGGACGGGAAGGATCGGACGGCCCAGCGCCTGGGCGTAGCGCAGCTCCGCCTGGCTCGGCTTGGATTGCAACCAGTTGCTCGACAGCGCGACGATGAACACTTCACAATCGCGGATCTGCTCGAGGATCTTGGCCCACCACGAGTCGCCGCCGCCGAGCTCTTGGTCGAACCACACCTGGTTCTGTCCGCGGCGAAGGGCGGTGGTCAGGGCGTCGACCGTCGACCGATCTTGGCTCGAGTAGCTGATAAACAGCGCCATCGCACTCTCCTAGGGTGAAGCGGAGCTAACCAACTGGGGCGAAAGCCTGCCTGCGCGACCCATACGCACATGCGCCGATACCGTATCAGTGTTGGGCCGCTTCAGGATGCGCAAATTTTCAGCGCGATTTCGGACTCGCAAACAGACGACCGGTCACCCCTCGCCACCGTTTGGGGCATGGGCTTCTTCGGGCGGTCGGTACGCGGCGTAGCGCCGGGCGAACTCGTCACCGGGGACCGGCCACTGCTCACCGCTGGCTCCGCGCACCACCCAATCGCCTTCGGCGGCACTCGTCGGCCCCTCCAGGGTGTTGATGGTTTCGCCCGGATACGCCGGGCGGGCTTGTACCCGCCCCTTGCGTTGCCACTGCCCGTCGCCCGCGGGCTCGTAGGTGTCCCGGAAAATGTCGTCACGCACCGACCAGACCTTGCCGTCCTCGGAGATGGCCCAGTCGCCCGCGTCGGCGCGCATCGGGTGCCCGGAGTCCGACGTCCATGCCCATGGCGCGCTTCGTTGCTCGGCGGTGACCGTCCCCACCCGGGTGAAGGACTGCCACAGCGGACGCGACCGGAAGCCCAGCTGCCGCAGGCTCCACAGCGTTCCCGCCAAACTGCGCACCGCGGCGTTGAGCAATTCCGGGTCGCATTCCACGGCGGACCAGTCGACCAGCTTGTTGTGGATCTTGCGTGAGTCATCGCGCGGGGAGCCGTATTTCCAGCCGTTGCGCCGGTAGTAGCGACACCAGTCCTCGTGCTCTGCCCGGGCCATCCGCAGCGCGGAATCGTGGTCGAAGCCCATCAGCGCAAGCTGTTCCAGCGGCGTCAACTCGGCCATTTCGCTGCCCGAGAGCTGTTGTGGCGGGCTGCCCCAGGTGTTCCAGGTATGACCCGCGATTTGTTCGACCATCCATAACGCGTTGCGGACCTGGCGCCGGTTGGACCCGCGGTAGAACTCGTTGAGCTCGGCCCACGGCACCGATGCGGGGCCCCGCGTCCAGCTCGGGTCGATCGTGGCGACATAGCGTTCGTGGATCAGCCGGGCCGCGCGCTCCCAGGCGTCCTGAACCTGACCCTCCTGGGTGTCGAGCACCAGCGAGTAGGACTGCAGTCGGCCGACGACCTGGATCGAGTCGTCGGTGATGCTGGTGTTCAGGTCGGAGGCGTAGATGGGCATGTCGGGGAAGCGGGCGGCCAGCCGGGCCGCGGTTGTTCCGGCATGCGCGTCGACGAAGATGACCGCGCTGGTGGCAGGGTCGACATCGCCGATCAGCTTCAGCATGGTCGGTATCGCCGGGGCCTCGGCAACCGCGTCGATCGTCGGGCCCTCGGAGGCGAATCCCGCTTGCTGGCGGTGGAACTCGTGATCGCGCAGGTACTCTTCGGCGTCTCGTTCGACGAGGGTCAGCGCGGGCAGCGTGACCGCGCCGGGCGGGGTGTAGAAGTCGCGCTCCAGCGCGCGCTGGGTCAGGTCGGCGCATAGTGCCAGTGTCAATTGCGAAGTGCCGCAGACGAATACCTGCTTGGTCCGCCCGGTCGCCAGAATGCTGTTGAGTAACCGGCCCGCGGTCACCTCGTATTTGCCGACCACGTCGGCCGCCCATCGGGTGTCCGACCCGCCGAACTGCTGGGCGCGCCACGCCTGGGCCAGCCAGGGATCGTCCATGCGCACGATCAGCGGCAACCGCTGCTTGTGCGCGATTTCGGAGAGCCGGCGGCTGATCAGGTCGAGCCACATCAGGTTGAGCGCCGGGTCCGGTGCTATCAGGTAGAGCCGAGAAAGGCGGCGCCACAGCCGAAGTGACACCAGGGTCGACGGGGTGTTGAAGTCCACCAGCACCACCCGGGCGCCTTGGCGGCGGGCCCGCTGCACGCGGTCGTCGCTGGCGCCGGTGATGACGACCAGGGTGCTGCGCCGGTCCAAGGTGCGCCCGACGGCGCTGAGCATCGACTGGGTGTCACTGTCGATACCGACGACCGCCGTAACGGATTCGGCCCAGTTGGCCCGTATCCGGTCCACCTGGGATCGGAAGACCCCGACCACGGCACCGCCCAATCCGGTGAAGATGGCCGACAGCGCGGCGATCCGGGCCAGTTCCAGGCCGACGGGCGTGGGGCTCGGGCAGGTTTTCCCGCCGACCGAGAAGTCCCCGGTACCGCCCTTGACCAGACTCGCCGTCGCCATCAGGGGAGTGAAGAAGGCCGGATGGTTGGCGTCGTGACATCCCCAGTAGGAAGTCAGCCCGAGGACCGCCGTCATCGGGACCAGGGCTGCAATCAGGGTGAACGAAACACCCACCACCCGGTGGCTACCCGAGCGGAAATTCAGCACCGACGCCCAAATGAGCACGACGACAACGACGGCGAGCGTCGGCATCGATCCCGGCCGGCCGAACCACCCCAGCCAGGCTGGAAATGAGTCGTCGACCGACGGGCGCGCATCCAGGACGGCCAAGTAGGTGATCAACACCAGGCCGACCGCGGTTACGGCCCAACGCAAGATGGGCGAGGGTGCCCTCTTGGGACGCATCCGCCGATCTCCCTTCGCGCGGTCGCTCGGACGTCGAACAGTACACGCAATAGATTGGGCGAAGGCAATGGTTTGGTGCGAGTGCGAATTAGCTAGTCGGGCAACAGCAGCGGGCCGCTAGCCGACGAATCGCGACAGCCGCGCCGACAGGTGCGGGACCAGTCCGCCGTCGGCGTCCACCCGCTCCTCCACGTAGGCGAGGTCGCCGCCTTCGACGATGCCGTAGAGGCGCTTGGCGCCGCCGACCAGAACGCCCGATCGGCTGCGGGCCAGGGCATCGGTCACCAGCTCCCACGACGACTGGTTGCGCGGGCGCCCATAGAAGAGTTCGACGTAACCAGACGAGTGTGCCAGCAACAGCTCGATGGCCTGGGATTCGCTCAGGTCGTCGGGGTCGAAGACGAATCGCCAGAAGCCGGTCTCGCGCAGGCCGGGTTCCTGGTAATTGCCGTCGCCGTCCACGCGCCAGGATCGGGCTTCCCAATTCAGGTAGTCGCCGCCGTCGTGGGAGACCACGATCTGCTGCCCGAACCGGTAGTCGCCATCGGGTCCGCGGCCCTCGCCCTCGCCCCGCCAGACGCCTACCAGCGGCAACAACGCCAGCAGCGCGTCGTTGAGGTTGGCGCCTTCACGCAGGTTCGCCGTGTCGGGCGGGACCGGCAGATCGTCGAAGGCCGGGATGTTGCGGGCCGCGGTCACCTTGGCGCGTTCGGCTGCGGCAGCCACCGCGCGGTCGCCGGAGCCTGCAGAACCGGCCGGTCCCTCAGGGTCCTCGTAAGTCACGACTCGTCGGTGATGAGTCGGTAGAGGGTGTACAACGCGAACCAGGAGATGACCACGACTGTCGCGACCAGCATGATCTCGAAGAAGAGCACCACGCTGACGAGTCTATTCGCCTCGCGCCGTCAACCGCGCTCCCGGGTGATCCCGGTCGCGGCGTCGGCGGTCATGCGATCTTGACGTCCACCTCGTGGATACCGGCGCCCGACGGCGCGACGACAGCGTCGCCGTTGCCCGCCTTGGACAGCGCACGCAGCGTCCACGCTCCCGGTGCGGCGAAGAACCGGAAGTCGCCGGTGGCCGACGCGACGACCTCTGCCGTGAACTCGTCCGACGAGTCCAGCAGGCGGACAAAGGCGCCACCGACGGCCTGGCCGTCGCGGTCGACGACGCGGCCGGTGATCACGGTTTCCTTCTCCAGGTCGACGCTGGCCGGCAACGTCTGTCCTTGCCTAGGTGCAGAGCACATATCAGCTTCCCAACTCGATCGGGGCGCCCACCAGGGAGCCGTATTCCGTCCAACTGCCGTCGTAGTTCTTGACGTTCTTATGCCCGAGTAATTCCTGCAGGACGAACCAGGTGTGCGACGAACGTTCCCCGATTCGGCAATAGGCAATCGTTTCCTTGGTGCCGTCCAGGCCGGCGTCGGCGTACAGCTTGGCCAACTCCTCGTCCGACTTGAAGGTGCCGTCCTCGTTAGCGGCGCGGCTCCACGGCACGTTGATCGCTCCCGGAATATGTCCGGGTCGCTGGCTCTGCTCCTGCGGCAGGTGCGCGGGCGCCAGGATCTTGCCGGAGAACTCGTCGGGGGAGCGCACGTCGACCAGGTTTTTGGTGTTGATGGCCGCGATGACCTCGTCCCGGAACGCCCGGATGGTGTTGTCCGGCGGCGCCGCGGTGTATGAGGTGGCCGGGCGGCTGACGGGGTCGGCGGTCAGCGGGCGCCCGTCGAGCTCCCACTTCTTGCGGCCGCCGTCGAGCAGCTTGACGTCGTTGTGGCCGTAGAGCTTGAAGTACCAGTAGGCGTAGGCGGCGAACCAGTTGTTGTTGCCGCCGTAGAGCACCACGGTGTCGTCATTGGCGATGCCGCGGTCGGACAGCAGTTTCGAGAACTGCTGGGCGTCGACGAAGTCGCGCTTGACCGGGTCCTGCAGGTCGGTGCGCCAATCGAGCCTGACCGCACCGGCGATGTGGCCTGCGTCGTAGGCACTGGTGTCCTCGTCGACCTCGACGAACACGACGTTCGCCGTGTCGAGGTTTTTCTCAGCCCATTCGGCGGAGACCAGGACGTCAGAGCGTGCCATGGGGTGGATCCTTTCGATTACTTGCGATGAACGTGGGTTACGCCGGGCCGGCGGTCGGTCGTAAGCGAACCACAAGCGGATACAGCTGGCAGCCCAGGCAGATGCCGAAGGCCGCATTCAGGAACGCCGCCACCAGCGCGAAGGCCGTCGCGACGACGCCCACCAGGGGAGCGCCGACAGCGAATCCGGTCGTACCGACGATCGCGAAGACCAGGCCTACCAATTGGGCGAACTTCAGGGGAGCCACGGGTTCGCGCTCCTTGACCGGGCCCAGCCGGGGTGCCACCAGCGTGGCGAACACCCGGCCATAGGGGTGGCGGCGCGGGCCGCCCAGAGCGCCGATTCCGAAGATGACGGCCTGCAAACCCAGGATGACCGCGGCCGCCGGCGGGCTCAGCGCGGAGACGAGCAGGGTGACGACCAGGACCGCAGTGGTGACCCAGGCGGCGAATCTGGGTCCGCGAACGTCGACGCGGTCCAGCTGGGCGGTGGTATCGGGGCTTGACACGAAAGACTCCTATTCGCCTGTTGCACGGAAAAGTAGAGACACACCACGGTGGGGTTCCGGGCTGCTCCGAGTGCTGCGCGGGCGGGCGCGGCTACTCAGCAGCTACAGCAACAGCGACAACAACAACCCGCGATGCGGCACAGATCGACTGCGCGACGCCTGGTGAGCATGGGCTCCATGCGGGATAACACGTCGGTCAGCTTACCCAATGACATCGCGATCAAGCCAACAGCGGTTCGAGCGCGGAGCGCAGGTCGGCGGGCTTGGGGACACCCGATACCCGGAAACGCTGACGTCCGTCGACGTCGAAAATCAGGGTTGTCGGCAGCGACAACACCGAAAACCGGCGTGCGGCTGCGGGGTTGGCGTCGATGTCGACTTCGACGTGCGCCACGTCGCCCATGTTGTCGCACACCTGGCCGACCACCCGGCGGACACGATCGCAGGGTCCGCACCACGGTGCGCTGAAATGCACGACGGTCGGCCCGGTACTGGACAGGCCCAGGTCCGCGGAGTCGGCGCCGGCGCTCTCGCCGGGTCCGGGAGCAACCTGTTTCAGGCTTCCGGAGTGCCGGGTCATCAGCCAACCGGCAACTGCCGCCAGGGCAACAGCCGCCAGGATCGCGACGACGACGGTGGTGGTCATGATTGCTTAAACCCTTCGAGGGTCACGGTTACTCCCGTGGTGATGCCCTCGATGATGACGTCCGAGCCGCGAGCTCCCACCGTGCGCGGCGCCACGCCGAACGGAAGCCGCTGATTGGGCAGTCTGGCGGCGAACACGCGCAGCACGGCGTCGCGCTTATCGTCCGGGACGGCCTGGTTGGCGGTATCGGGTCCGGTCATGATGCCGGTCGGGGTGAACACGAGTGTCGCCGGGTCATCAGCAGCGATCGACAGGTCCACCGACACGCTCACCCGGTGGTCGAAGTTTGCCGATTTAGGGGTGCCGCTGAACACCAGCCCGTGGTTGCCGGAAATACCCGATTCGGTGGTGCCGCCGGTGGCGTCGTTGGTCTCGGCGGGTGGCGCCTCCACCATCAGGTCGTCCATGCCGAGGTAGCGGCCCAGGTGCGTCGAGTCGAGGATGATGCGGCTCTCCAACTTGCCCACCGGTAGCTTCGCATCGGGTCTGATCAGCCACGATGCGTAGGTCAGGTCGATCGAGTGCATGGTGGCTTCCAGCGTGGCCTTGCCGGTCGGCGCGTGCTCGATGCCGTTTGCCTTGATCTCCAGCTCGTTGTAGTGGCGGCGAATGGCCTGCGGAATGAACGGGAAGGCCAGGATGGCCACGAAGGGGTCTGACCCCAGATCCGCCGCGTTGCGTACGGTGCGCGAGAGGTGGTATTCGGCGTAAATGCTGGCGCCGTAGTCCACGCCGACGGCGCCGACGACGATGGCCGCCACGACGGAAACCGAGGCGATCACACTGATCAGCACCCTGTGCATGCGCATATTGTGGCGTAGTTCGCCGCGTGGCGCGGCGGCGGATTCCGGTCTGGATTGCCTCGTGGCGGGGCTCACAGTCGTCAGCAAGGACACGCACAAAGGCCAGGTAGCACGTTATCGTTAGATGGCCTGGCCACTAACGCCGCGTGGCTTTATGAATCTGGGAGATGCCTTTCCCACGAGCTGGAGGGGCTTGTTGGAGCTACTACTACTCACCTCTGAGCTGCACCCGGACCCAGTCCTGCCGTCGTTGTCTTTGCTTCCCCACACCGTGCGGACGGCGCCGCCCGAGCCTTCTTCCCTGCTGGAGGCGGGGACCGCGGACGCGGTGCTCGTGGACGCGCGCACCGATCTGTCGGCCGCGCGCGGGCTTTGCCGTCTGTTGAGCACCGCGGGCCGGTCGGTGCCGGTGGTGGCGGTGGTGGCCGAGGGCGGGCTGGTCGCGGTCAGCGCCGACTGGGGGCTGGACGAAATCCTGCTGCCCGGCACCGGACCCGCCGAGGTTGACGCCCGGATACGGCTGGTGGTGGGTCGCCGCGGTGGGCTGGCCGACCAGGAAAGCGCCGGCAAGGTCAGCCTGGGCGAGCTGGTGATCGACGAAGGCACCTACACCGCGCGGCTGCGGGGCCGCCCGCTGGACCTCACCTACAAAGAGTTCGAGCTGCTGAAGTACCTGGCCCAGCATGCGGGCCGGGTGTTCACCCGCGCCCAGCTGCTGCACGAGGTGTGGGGATACGACTTCTTCGGTGGCACGCGCACGGTCGATGTGCACGTGCGCCGGCTGCGGGCCAAACTCGGACCCGAGTACGAGGCGCTGATCGGCACGGTTCGCAACGTGGGCTACAAGGCGGTTCGCCCGGCGCGCGGACGAGCGCCGATTCCCCAACCCGACGACGAGCCCGAAAGCGACGAGGCCGACTCCGAAAATCTACAGGATCCACTGGCCGACCCGCTGCGCAGTCAGTGATCGCGCCTGACTGGCGCTCCGCACTGACCGCGCAAGAGCAGCAGCAGGTGCGTGAACTGGTCGCTGCGGCAACCGAATTGGATGGGGTAGCACCCGTCGGTGAACAGGTACTTCGCGAACTCGGGCAGGACCGCACGGATCACCTGCTGGTCACCGCTGACAACACGATCCAGGGCTACCTGAATCTCAGTCCGCCGCGTGACGGCGTTGACGGGATGGCCGAGCTCGTAGTCCACCCGCAGGCGCGCCGACGCGGTATCGGCACCGCGATGGGGCGCGCGGCAATCGCCAAAACCCTTGGGAATAACCGTTTTTGGGCCCATGGCACGCTGGCGCCGGCCGCCGCGACCGCGGCTGCGCTGGGGCTGATCGCGGTGCGGGAACTCGTCCAGATGAGGCTCTCGCTGCACGAGATCCCCGGGCCGGTAAGCCCGTTGCCCGGCGTGCGGGTGCGTACCTATGCCGGTACCGACGACGACGCCGAGCTGCTGCGGGTCAACAACGCCGCGTTCGTCGACCACCCCGAGCAGGGCGGATGGACCGCGGCCGACCTGGCCGAGCGGCGCAGCGAGCCGTGGTTCGACCCGGCTGGCTTGTTCTTGGCGTTCGACGACAGCGATGCGCTACTGGGCTTCCACTGGACCAAGGTGCATCTCGACCAGCCGCGGCTCGGCGAGGTGTACGTCCTCGGTGTCGACCCGTCCGCGCAGGGCCGCGGTTTGGGGCAGATGCTAACGGCCGTGGGCATCGAGTCGCTGGCGCGCCGGCTCCTCGGGTCGCCGGACTCGGGCGGCGTCACCGTGTTGCTCTACGTCGAATCGGACAATGTCGCTGCGGTTCGGACCTATCAGCGACAGGGATTCACCACCCACAGCGTCGACACCGCCTATGCGCCGGCGTCCACCACCGGCTGAAAGAAAGCGCAGGCAGAAGTGGCGTGCCAGCTGACAATTCACCGCACGTTCACCACCTAGGCACTCTTGTGAACGGTGCGTCAGCGCATAGTTTCGAGCGGCGGCGGCCGCATGCGTCGAAACAGTGTCAGAAAGCGAGATCGGTGAGCCTGGACAACGTGGGCAAGGCGCTGGCGGCAGCGGTGCTGACGATCACGATGACCAGTGCGGGCCTGACGGCCTGCGGCAGCGATGACAACCGTCACGACCCGGCCTCGGGCGCGTCCTCGGGACCCGCCGGCACGCCGACCTGCGGCGGCAAAAACGAACTGACGGCCGAAGGGTCGACCGCCCAACAGAATGCGATGGCGGTGTTCGGCCATGTCTGGGGCCAGTACTGCCCGCGCAAGTCGGTGTCGTACAACCCGACGGGATCGGGAGCGGGCCGCGAGCAATTCATCGCCGGCCACGTCGATTTCGCCGGATCGGACTCGCCGCTGATCGCCGACCAGATCCTGCCCGCCACCAAGCGCTGCAACGGAAACCCCGCGTGGGACCTGCCGTTGGTGTTCGGCCCGGTGGCGCTGGTCTACAACCTGCCCGAGGCCAAGACGTTGATCGTCAACAGCGATGCGCTGGCCAGGATTCTGACCGGCCGGATCACCTTCTGGAACGACCCTGTCCTGACGGCGCTGAATCCCGGTGTCGCCCTGCCTGACATCAGGATCGCGCCGATCTACCGGATGGACTCGTCGGGTACCACCGACAACGTGCAGAAGTTTCTGACCGCCGCAGCGCCCGAGAGCTGGTCGCAGGGAGTCGGTACCGAATTTCTGGGCGGTGTCGGCGAAGGAGCGACGAAGTCCTCCGGTGTGATCCAGGCGGTGCGAGCCACCCATGGCGCCATCGGATACGTCGAGAAGGGTTTCGCGGACCAGGCTGGCCTTCCCTACGCCCAACTCGCCACGGCCACCGGCGTGGTCCCGCTGACCACCGAGACGGCCAGTGCCGCGATCGACACGGCCACCTTCGTGACGGGAGGCAACGACCTGGTGCTGAACCTGAATTCGATGTATGCCGCCCAGCAGCCGGGCGCCTACCCGTTGGTGCTGGCCACCTACGAGATCGTCTGCTCGAAGGGTTATGACTCCGAGACCGCCAAGGCGATCAAGTCCTTCCTGAGCGTGGCGGCGAACACCGGCCAGGCCAACCTTTCCTCGGCCGGCTACATCCCGTTGACCGATAAGGTCAAGGAGCGACTGATCACCGCGATCAATGCGATGCAGTAGCCCGCGGGCCCCAGGAGCACACCAAAACCAGCAGTGACGGATTGACAATGACTACGCCAGATCCATCCCAGGCGGGTTCGGGGGCGGTTGTCGCCGCGTCCTTTCCGGAGGCGCCAGTCGTGCCCATCCGCTCCTGGAAGGCTGTCGAATCCCGGTTCGGGGACCGGGTCTTTCGCAAGTTCGCGGAGACCTCGGCGGTCCTGGTCGCCACCGTCGTCATCGCGATCGGCGGGTTTCTGCTGATGCGCGCCGTACCGGCGTTCAAGCGCAACCAGGAAGACTTCTTCACCTACCGCGGCAACTGGGTCACCACCAACACCTCGGCGATGCACTTCGGCATCCTCGACCTGCTACAGGTGACAGTGTTCATCTCGGTGTTCGCATTGATCCTGGCGATGCCCGTGGCGCTGGGCGTCGCCATCTTCCTCACCCAGTACGCACCGCGGCGGCTCGCCGGGGCGCTGGCCTACACGGTCGATCTACTGGCCGCGGTGCCCTCGATCATCTACGGGGTATGGGGCCTGTATGTGCTGGCGCCGCAGCTGCGGCCGGTCGCGACCTGGCTGAACCAGTCGCTGGGCTGGTTCTTCCTGTTCGCCGACGGCACTGCGTCTCCCGCCGGCGGCGGCACCATCTTCACCGGCGGGATCGTGCTGGCGGTGATGATCCTGCCGCTGATCACCGCGGTCACCCGGGAAGTTTTCGTGCAGACGCCGAACGAGCAGATCGAGGCCGCGCTGGCCCTCGGTGCCACCCGCTGGGAGGTCGTCACCACCACGGTGTTGCCGTTCGGTAGGTCGGGGTACATCAGCGGCGCGATGCTCGGGCTGGGCCGCGCCCTGGGCGAGACGGTCGCTCTGCTGATCATCTTGCGCGGCACTCAAAAGGCGTTCGGCTGGTCGCTATTCGACGGCGGCTCGACCTTCGCGACAAAGATCGCGGCCACCGCGTGGGAATTCAACGACCGATATAAAGCCGGCGCGTATATCGCGGCGGGACTGGTGCTTTTCGTGCTGACCTTCATCGTCGATGCGCTGGCGCGCGGCGCCCTCGCCGGGATCCGCAAGGGCGCGCGATGACCTCGATCTACGACCGGCCGCTCAAGGCTCGCACACTGTCCGGACTCGGACGGCGCCGCCGGGCTTCGAACATCGTTGCGACGGTGTTGGTTTCGCTGTCGATGCTGATTGCGCTGGCGCCCCTGCTGTGGGTGCTGGGCGCGGTTGTCGTCAAGGGATTCAACGCGATCGCGTCCACGTCGTGGTGGACGCATTCGCAGGCGGGCACGACGCCGTTTGCGCGCGGAGGGGGTGCCTACCACGCGATCGCCGGCACCCTGTTGCAGGGATTGATGTCCGCCGCGATCTCCGTCCCGATCGGGGTCATGCTCGCGATCTATCTGGTCGAGTACGGGGGCGGAACACGGCTTGGCAGACTGGCCACATTCATGGTGGACATCTTGTCCGGTGTGCCATCAATTGTTGCCGCATTGTTCATCTACGCGTCGTGTGTAGCCACGCTGGGCCTTGGCCGTTCCGGGTTCGCGGTGTCGTTGGCGCTGGTCTTGTTGATGCTGCCGGTGATCGAGCGATCGACGGAGGAGATGCTGCGGATCGTGCCGATGGATCTCCGCGAGGCCAGCTACGCGTTGGGCGTGCCGAAGTGGAAAACCATTGTCAGGGTGGTGATTCCGACCGGGCTGCCGGGCATTATCACCGGGATCATGTTGGCGCTGGCACGGGTGATGGGCGAGACGGCGCCGCTGCTTGTCTTGGTCGGTTATTCGCAGGCGATGAACTTCGATCTCTTCAAGGGATTCATGGGGACGTTGCCTGGCATGATGTTCAACGAGACAGCAGCGGGCGCAGGCGTTAACCCGGTTCCCACCGAGCGGCTCTGGGGCGCGGGGCTTACCCTGATCGTGATGATTGCCGCGATCAACGTCGGAGCCAGAATGGTTTCGAAGATGTTTGCTCCCAAGAAGTCCTAGGCAGGAGTACCGGTGGCCAAGCGGTTGGACCTCAAAGACGTCAACATCTACTACGGGTCGTTTCAGGCGGTCGCCGACGTGACGCTGTCGATTCTTCCGCGGAGTGTGACGGCCTTCATCGGCTCATCCGGCTGCGGCAAGACGACCGTCTTGCGCACGCTGAACCGGATGCACGAGGTCATCCCGGGTGCGCGGGTCCAGGGCGCGGTGATGCTTGACGATGAAAACATCTACGCCCCCGGCATCGACCCGGTTGCTGTACGACGGGCGATCGGCATGGTGTTCCAGCGGCCAAACCCGTTTCCCGCCATGTCTATTCGCGACAACGTGGTGGCGGGGCTGAAGCTGCAGGGCGTGCGCAATCGCAAGCTGCTCGACGAAGTCACCGAACACTCGCTGCGCGGGGCCAACCTGTGGGATGAGGTCAAGGATCGGTTGCACAAACCCGGTGGTGGTCTGTCCGGCGGACAGCAGCAGCGGTTGTGCATCGCGCGCGCGATCGCCGTTCAGCCCGATGTGTTGCTGATGGACGAGCCGTGCTCCGCGCTGGACCCGATCTCGACGATGGCGATCGAGGAACTGATCAGCGAGTTGAAGCAGGACTACACGATCGTGATCGTGACGCACAACATGCAGCAGGCCGCTCGTGTCAGCGATCAGACGGCGTTCTTCAACCTGGAAGCCGCGGGCAAGGCCGGCCGGCTCATCGAGATCGACGACACCGAGAAGATCTTCTCCAACCCCAAACAGAAGGCCACCGAGGACTACATCTCCGGTCGCTTCGGCTAACGGGTTACGGCGACGTCTGCGCCGCCTCGTCTTCGGGTAGCTTGCCCGTCGCCTGGAAGATCACCCGCCTGGCCACCTCGACCGCATGGTCGGCGAAGCGTTCGTAGAAGCGGCCCAGCAGCGTCACGTCGACGGCGGCCGCCACACCGTGCTTCCATTCGCGGTCCATCAGCACCGAGAACAAGTGCCGGTGCAGATCGTCCATCGCGTCGTCTTCTTCGCGGATACGGGCGGCCTTCTCCGGATCGCGAGACAACACCACTTCTTGCGCGCTGTTGCCCAATTCGACTGCGACCCTGCCCATTTCAGCGAAATAGCCGTTGACCTCTTCGGGCAGAGCATGCTGAGGGTGGCGTCGACGAGCGATCTTGGCGACGTGCAGCGCGAGCGCGCCCATCCGGTCGATATCGGCCACCATCTGGATGGCACTCACGATGGACCGCAGATCGCCGGCCACCGGTGCCTGCAACGCCAGCAGGACAAAGGCGCTCTCCTCGGCGCGCGCACTCAACTGGGCTATCTCTTCGTGGCCGGAGATCACCTGTTCGGCCAGGACGAGATCGGCTTGCAAGAGCGCCTGGGTTGCCTGCTCCATAGCTACCCCCGCCAGCCCGCACATCTCGCCGAGGCGCTCGGACAAATCCGAGAGTTGCTCATGATAGGCGGTCCGCATATCGCCAAGCCTACTGACTCAGCGTGGTAATCGGCGATCTACTGAGCCGAAATACGGTTATTCACAGGTGGTATCGGCGGCGTTCGTCACCGTCAGGTCGTCCGGCAATTTGGTCGGCGTGCTACTCGGACTGTGGTCGATCTGGACGGACAACGACGAGCCGCTGGGCGCCGGAGTGCTCACCGACTTGAAGTCCGGGCCCAGCACTACCTGAACGACCTGTCCGTAGCCGGAAACGCGGGCAACCTTCGAGTTGGCGAATGCCGATGCCACCGTCGCGGCCGCTTGTTCGTTGCCGGGCGAGAAGAACACCGTCGTGGCGTTCAGCGAACTCGGATAGTCATCGGGTGACATGACGTTGAACCCGTTGCGTTTGAGTTGGCTGGTGGCGGTGGCGGCGAGTCCGCTCTGCGGGGTTGCATTGGAGACCCGCACAGTGACCTCGTCGGGCGAGGTCGTCGTCACCTGCTCGCGTCGCCCCTCGGGTGCGGCGCTCGGCGGCGATGACTTCTTGGTGGTGGGTGCGGTCGTCGGTCCCGAGCTCGGCGTCGTCGACAGGTTCTGCGCGTTCTGGTCGTTCTCCTCGGGCAGCGGATCATCGTTGATGATCGCGCTGAACAGGGCCTTCATGTCGGCGGTCCGCGGCGGTTCGTCGCCGTTCTGGTCTGTCACACCGGTGGGCACCGTGACGAAGGTGAAGTGCCCGGCGGCCATGCCCTGCAGCGACTGACCCAGCTGAACAAGGTCTTTGGTCTGGACGTTGTCCACGCGGCTGTTGCTGATGAACATGTTGACGACGTTGTTGAGCTTGTTGAGGTCGGTCAGCGTGGATTCAGAGATGAGCGAACGCAGCAGCGACGACAAGAACAATTGCTGGCGTTTGATGCGCCCGTAGTCGCCGTTGAATTCCGTGGTGATCTGGCGGGCCCGCACGTAGTTCAGCGCCGTTGGGCCATCGATGATCTGGCGTCCCGAATGCTCGAGGACGGTACCGAGTTCGTAGTCGTGCAGCGGGGTCTTGCTGCACACCTCCACGCCGCCGAGGGCTTCGACCATCTTGGCGAACCCGGCGAAGTCGACGGCGATGAACCGGTTGATGCTCAAACCGGACAGCTTCTGAATTTCCTTCACCAGACATTTCGGGCCGCCGAAGGAGAACGCCGAGTTCAGCTTGGTCTCGGTGTAGACCATCTTGGGACCCCAGGTCTTCGTCTTCTCGTCGTAGAGGGGGCCGTACTTACCGGTTTCGGGGTTCCACGCTTCGCACTGCATCGGGGTGATCGCCAGGTCGCGGGGGAAGGAGACCGCCACCACGCGTTTGCGGTTCGCCGGGATGTTGACCAGCATCACGGTGTCCGACCGGGCGCCGCCCGCGTCCTCGGTGTCACCCGCGCCCATGTCGGCGTTCTCCCCGGAGCGCGAATCCATGCCGACGATCAGGAAGTCTTCATCGCCGTACTGGCCACCAGGGTCGACGATGTCGCCGGAGTCCGGGTCGAGCGCATTGACGACGTTGAGGCGATGGTTTTTCGACGCACTCCACTGGTAAGCACCGCCGGTCACGGCCAGCGCCACCCCGGCACACAGCGCGGCCATCGATCGAACGACCAGCAGTATCGGCCGACGGCGGGACTTGCGTTTCGGCGCCGAGTTCGCGGGAGATTTCGGTCGGCGGATCCGCTTCGGCTTCACCGGACGCGCATCGCTGGGTTCCTCGACCGCGAGTTCCAGCTCGGTCTCGTCGCCATGCGGATAGTTCGTCAGCCCGAGGTCGGGAACCTCCGAGACCACGTCGAGCAAGTAGGCCGGGGTATCAATGACCTGGGTGTCCTGCAGGTCCGGCTCGGGTTCGTCGGCTCCCTCGTCGAGGGCCGCCCGGCGGTGCCTTGTGCCGGCGTTGGTTGCGCCGACCTTGGCGATCAGGTCCGCGACGCTGAGCGCACCGGAGGCATGGCTTCCACCGCCTCGCTCCGTGCTGCGGGCCGACCGCTCGACAGGTTCGGCCGGCTCTTGGTCGGATGTCTGGGCGGGCGGCTCGATCTGCCATCGGTGGACGCTGTCGTCGGCGAGTGGTTCGGAGAATCGCTCCCACGGTGCGGCGCTCGAGCCGGCCGAACTCGGGGAGGCATGACGGTCGCGGGGGCCACGGCGATGGTCAAGAGTGGCGTCCACCTCGCCGTCACTCATGTCCTACCCGCCTCCGAAGCCCTGATGCCGCCGTCAGTGATGTCCGTGCGCCAATTCACCGCCGCGCCACGCTAATAGCGCTGCAGCTTCGCCACCCCGTGGGTCGCGCCGTAATCCACAGCCCCTGGGCAGCGGGTTAAACCGACCGCTACCCAAACGCAATCAAGCAAGGTCCACATCGTACTGACTTATCGCCGCAGACGCGATTTCGAGCGGGTTCGGCTCAGCCGCCGGAGTGCATGACGTCGGCCCCCGCTGGAACCGTGCAGTCATCGGGGTCCTTCAGCCACCCTTCGGGCAGACTGACGCGGGCCGGTGAACCCTGGCGCCCGCGTGGCCCGGTCGCCGCCTCCGGGAACTCGACGGTGCGGTCCAGCCGGTCCAGCAGCGCGTCGAGCTCGTCGAGCGTGTTGACGAGGGCCAGCGCGCGCCGCAGATCGGATCCGGCCGGGAAACCGTGCAGATACCAGGCGACGTGTTTGCGGATGTCCCGCATGCCCTTGTCCTCACCGAAGTGCGCGGTGAGCAACTCGCCGTGCCGGCGCACGATGTCGGCGACCTCACCGAGCGTCGGCGGGGTGGGGGACAGGGTGCCGGTGAACGCGGCCGACAGTTCGGCGAACAGCCAGGGCCGGCCCAGGCAACCGCGGCCGATCACGACGCCGTCGCATCCGGTGCTGGCCATCATCGTCAGCGCGTCGCTGGCGTCGTAGATGTCGCCGTTGCCCAGCACCGGAATCGTCGTGACATGATGCTTGAGCAAAGCGATCTGCTCCCAGTCGGCGGTGCCGGAGTAACGCTGCGCCGCGGTTCGGGCATGCAGCGCGACCGCGGCCGCGCCCTCGGCTTCGGCGATGCGGCCGGCGTCGAGGTGGGTGTGGTGGTCGTCGTCAATGCCGATGCGGAACTTCACCGTCACCGGGATGTCGGTGCCTGCGGTGGCGCGCACCGCCGCGGCGACGATCTGGCCGAACAGGCGCCGCTTGAACGGCAGTGCCGCACCCCCGCCGCGCTTGGTGACCTTAGGCACCGGGCAGCCGAAGTTCATGTCGATGTGGTCGGCCAGGCCTTCGTCGGCGATCATCTTGGCCGCCGCGTAGGTGGTGGCCGGGTCGACGGTATACAGCTGCAACGAGCGCGGCGATTCGTCCGGGGCGAACGTCGTCATGTGCATCGTGACCGGATGCCGCTCGACGAGGGCCCGGGCGGTCACCATCTCGCAGACGTAGAGCCCGCTGACCGTGCCGACCCGGGTCAACTCCAGCTCCCGGCACAGTGTCCGGAATGCCACGTTGGTCACGCCTGCCATCGGTGCCAAGACCACCGGGCTGGCGAGCTCGATGGAGCCGATGCGCACTGCTTGGTTACCGCCTGCTCATCGCCAGCTTGCCGGCGGTCTGGTGCAGCTCGAACGCGGTGACCTTCTTGCCCGTGCGAGCTTCCCGCTCGAGCTGGCGCTGCTTGGACACCTCGAACTTGTCGCAGGCATCCTCGAGTTCCTTGATCAGCAGGCCGAGGTCGTCGCGCAGTGCGGCCGCCTCACCGGTGATGTCCTCGCGCTCGAAGAAGCGCCATTTCTTCAGCACCGGCATCACGACCTCGTCGAGGTGGATGCGCGGATCGTAGACGCCGCCGACGGCGATGTAGACGGCCTTGCGGCGGAACTCGGGCACCTGGAAGCCGGGCATCTGGAAGTTGCGCAGGATCTTGTGCAGCGACCTCGTCGCCTGGTTGGGGTCGATCTCGAAGCCGGCCTCGCTGACATCGCGATAGAAGATCATGTGCAGGTTCTCGTCGGCCGAGATCTTGCCCAGCAACTGGTCCGCGATGGGCTCGTTGCAGGCCCTACCGGTATTGCGGTGCGAAATCCTGGTCGCCAGCTCCTGGAAGGTCACGTAGATGACCGAGTCGAACAGGCTCTCGGCGAACAGATCGTCACGGACCTGGTGATTCTGGCCCGGGCTGAAGCCGCGGTTGACGACCTCGATGCGCAGCTTCTCCAGCTCGACGGGGTCGACCGCGCGGGTCACGACAAGATAGTCGCGCAGCGCGATGCCGTGCCTGTTCTCTTCGGCGGTCCATCGGTTGACCCAGGTACCCCAGGGGCCGTCGAGACCGAAGTTCATCGCGATCTCGCGGTGATAGGAAGGCAGATTGTCCTCGGTCATCAGGTTCTGCACCATCGCCACCTGGGCGAGGTCGGAGAGCTGGCTCTGCTCGGGGTCCCAGTCCTGCCCGCCGAGCGCGTAGAAGTTCTTGCCGTCCGACCACGGGATGTAGTCGTGCGGGTTCCACGGCTTGTGCATGCTCAGGTGCCGATTCAGGTACTTCTCGACGACCGGCTCCAGTTCGTGCAAAAGCTGCAAGTCCGTCAGGTCGGCTGTCGCTGGCATGACACCCCCAGTTATCTGTGTCTAATAGTTGCAGTCAATATATCTGTGTCGATCAGTAGCATCAAGTTCCGCCCCGGGCGCGCCGAGTAACAACTTGGCTACTTAGTCTGGACGGCTTTTCGCGGGCGAACGCGTTACTCGGATACCCCGTCCAGGGGCGGAACATACGGGGCCGCCGTGTTGAAGAGCATGTTCACGCAATAGTCGATGAACTGTTTGCGAGTGGCCCCGAGCTGCCTGTTCAGATAGGCAGTGAACAAGCTGGTCAGGCCGCCGACCAGGCTGGTGGCGATCATCTTCTGCAGCACCGGGTCGCCGATGTTGGACAGCTTTTTCTGCAGTAGGCCGATGAAGCTTGGCATCCACTCCGCGCCCGATTGCGTCAGGATCGGCTCGACGGCCGGCGCCAAGAGCAGCACGCGCCCGCGCACCGGATCATCGACCATCAGCTCGACGAACTGCTCGACCGCTTCCCGTGGGGTGTCCGCGGAGGTAAGGGTCGTCATGGCCCGGGCGCAAACATCGTCGTAGACCGCGCGCACGAATTCGTCGCGGTCGGAGAAACTCTCGTAGAAGTACCGTTCGGTCAACGCCGCCTTGCGGCAGACGGCCCGGACGGTCAGCGCTGGACCACGCTCGCTGCCCAGTAATTGCACGCCGGCGGCGATCAGGTTGTCGCGTCGCAGAGCGTGGCGACTTTCCAGGGGAACGCCTGACCAACGGCCCCGTCGTTGACCGGTCTGCACATCGCTCCTAAACTCTAAAATGACAACGCACGTAGTCAGAATCTCGGCTAGCTATAGGAAACCCAATAGTGACCCAACATACGTCCGCAGCCTGCCCACTGACCAGCGCCGAAGCTGGTAGCGGCGCGACCACTCTCGACGAGTTGGCAATGTCTGACCGCGCCTCTGACGGGGTCGCGAGCGGGTGTCCGGTATCACAATTCGGATATAACGCTTTACCACTGGGTCCCGATTCCCTGACGTGGCGCTACTTCGGGGATTGGCGCGGCATGTTGCAGGGGCCGTGGGCGGGATCCATGCAGAACATGCACCCGCAACTGGGCGCTGCGGTCAGCGACCACTCGACCTTCTTCCGGGAACGCTGGCCCCGGCTGTTGCGGTCGTTGTATCCGATCGGCGGCGTCGTCTTCGACGGGGACCGCGCTCCGGCCACCGGCGCCGAGGTGCGCGACTATCACGTCAACATCAAGGGTGTCGACGAGCAGGGTCGCCGCTATCACGCGCTGAATCCCGATGTCTTCTACTGGGCGCATGCCACCTTCTTCGTCGGGACTATCCATGTGGCAGAACGGTTCTGCGGCGGGCTGACCGAGGATCAGAAGCGGCAGCTGTTCGCCGAACACATCGACTGGTACCGGATGTACGGCATGAGCATGCGACCGGTCCCGGCGTCCTGGGAGGACTTCCAGGTTTACTGGGATCACATGTGCCGCAACGTATTAGAGGACCACGAGGCCGCACGTGCGGTGCTGGATCTGACCGACCTGCCCAAGCCGCCGTTTGCCGGCAAGGTTCCGGATTGGTTGTGGGCGGCGCAACGCAAACTGCTGGCGCCGTTCTTCGTCTGGTTCACCGTCGGTCTGTACGACCCGCCGGTGCGGCAGCTGATGGGCTACCAATGGTCACGCCGTGACGAATGGCTGCACCGGCGCCTCGGTGACCTGGTTCGTCTGGTGTTCGCTTGTGTGCCAGCACGATTCAGAAAGCACCCGCGGGCCAGGGCGGGGTTGGATCGGGCGTCTGGACGGATCCCGGCCGACGCGCCGCTGGTGCACACCCCGGCGCGCAACCTGCCGCCCGTCGACGAGCGGGACAACCCAATGCACTACTGCCCCAACGTTTCCTAGGGCGAGGCTGGGACGACCGTCGATTTACGCTCGCCGCCATTGCGTTCGTTCCACAACCGGTAGACCTCGACCGCGGCGTCTTGAGGCTGGTATCGCATGGGTAGCCGCCGCTGGTCCCAGCTTTTCGCGAATTCGTCGTAAAACGTCGAGACCTCAAAGTATTTGCGGTCGTCGAGGTAGTACTGCTCGTAGGACTCGCGGGTGATCAAGAAGACGACTTCCGCAGGCGAGCAGTAGTACAGCGAGCCCAGGCACATCGGGCACGGATGGGCCATCACGTAGATGGTGGCGTCAACCAGGTGCTCGGTGCCCAGCTTGATGCAGGCTTCGCGGATCGCGAGGATCTCGGCGTGGGCGGTCGGATCGTTGGACTGGGCGACCTTGTTGGCGCTCTCGGCGAGCACCTGGCCGTCCTGGACGATCACGGTCGCGAACGGCCGGCCGCCCTCGGCGACGTTTCGGCGGGCCAGCTCGATGGTCCGTCGGGCAAAATCGGTCACGGTTCCTCCGGCGCGGGCGGGCAGTTAAGTCGGAGAGTAGTCCCGACCGGTGCAGCGGCCGCCCGTCGTGGTAATAACTAGCTTGTCTATGTTTGTTGGAGATACGGATTCAGGGGAGCACTGTGGCGCGCACCGATAGCGATCGCTGGGACCTCGCGACGAGCGTCGGGGCGACAGCCACCATGGTTGCCGCCCACCGGGCGCTGTCCCACGATGAGAAGTTGATCGACGACCCGTACGCCGCGGCTTTGGTGCGGGCAGTCGGGATAGATGTGTACGTCCGCATGGTCGACGGGCAGATTCCGGTCGGCGGGGATGCCGAATTCGACCCTCGCCGCACGGCCGAGGGGATGGCGTGTCGCACCAGGTTCTACGACCAGTACTTCCTGGCAGCCGCACGCAGCGGCGTCGCGCAGGCGGTGATTCTCGCCTCGGGTCTGGATGCGCGCGCCTACCGTCTGCCGTGGCCGGCGGGCACCGTCGTCTACGAGGTCGACCTGCCCGACGTGATCGAGTTCAAGACCCTGACTCTGGGTGATCTCGGCGCACAGCCGACCGCGCAGCGGCGCGCCGTCGCGGTCGATCTGCGCGACGACTGGGCCGGCGCGCTACAGGCCGCGGGATTCGACCCGACGGCGCCCTCGGCGTGGAGCGCGGAGGGCTTGCTGGTGTACCTGCCCGACGAGGCTCAGGACACGTTGTTCGACCACATCACCGAGCTCAGCGCCCCGGGCAGCCAGCTGGCTTTCGAATTCGTCCCCGACACAGCGATTTTCGCGGATCCGCGGTGGCGCGCACACCACGACCGGATGAGCGAACTCGGCTTCGAAGTCGACTTCAACGATCTCGTCTACCACGGGCACCGCAGCCACCTCGTCGACCACCTCAAGCAGCGTGGCTGGGACGTGTCGTCACAGACGGTCAAGGAACTGCACGCGGCCAACGGCTTTCACTACCCCGACGACGACGTCGCGCAGGCGTTCGCCGATGTGACCTACAGCAGGGCTGTGCGTACCCGCTAGGGCTCAGGCCTGCAGGTCATCCTTCAGGCTGCTGGTGAGCATTTCCTGAAACACCGCACGGGCCGGCTCGTAGAGATTGTGGAACGTCGCACGGACCGCATCGCGGTTGTATTCGGGGATCGAGGCGGCCGGGGTCCAGAAGCTGTCGATGTCCAGCTGGAAAAACGGTCCGGGCTGCGCCGGCAGGGTGCGGCGCAGGTAGTAGTTGGGGTCCAGGGCCTGGCCGATGCCCGGTCCGTAGCGCACGATCATCGATTTGCCCGGTTGCTGTTCGCGGTAGACCGCAGCGCCCTGCCATTCGGTGAGGGTCAGGCCGCCGGGAGCGATGCGTTGCGGGCCGAGCAGCGGCTCGGCGATCCATTCGGCCCAGTCGATGCGACCGTCGGCGCCCAGCGGGACGCGGATCTCCAGCAGATAGCGCAGACCGATGCGTTCCACGCCGACGATCGAAGACACCTGGGAACGAGCCTCGATGACGCGCATCGCGACGTCTGACAGCGCATCGAAGGTGGAGTAGGCGGTGGTCTCGATGACGATTGCCTGGTTCTTGATCGAGGCGGCCAGCGTGCCGTCCCGGTTCACATAGCGGGCGAACTGTTCCGCCGTCGGCGCAGGGCCTCCCCCTGGAGCCATCGCCCAGGCGACGTCCTGAGCTTGGCGTTCGATGGGCAGGTCGTCGGCGAGCAGGCTTTTGAGCTCCCGGCTCGACGATTCGGTGAGGGAATCCGTTGCGGGGTGACGGATTTCCATCGTTACCAGGGCTGCGGGCGCGTTTTGCCAGGCCGGATCGACACTCACCCGCGAAGCATAGCCAAGTCGGGTCAGGGTCAAACGAGGACTTCGGCAAGCCCTCAGCCTCGTAACGGGCCAGCGATCGGTGCAGCGTTTGACGCGCCACCCCGACCTTTTCCGCGGCCTGCGACACCGACAAACCGTCGCCGATCACCGCCAACACGGCCGCATACCGTTGCTCGGCCAGACTCAACTCCCTCATCTCGGGAGTGTCAGGATCAGCCGAAGTAACTGTCAACCATCAGCCGAAACACTGTCGCGCATCAGCCGAAGGAGAAATGTCACGCATCAGCCGAGGTAATACAGCGTTTTTGTGCCCCCACTAGGACTCGAACCTAGGACCTGCGGATTAAAAGTCCGTAGCTCTACCAACTGAGCTATAGGGGCGGCGAACGTTCAGGATACTTGGGCTCGAAACGCGACTCGAACGGCGCTCGTTTGAGGATTAGGCCTGCGGTGACCTAAGCTAGCGTGGCTTCCAACGGTAGTTGCGTTGCGAGTACCCCGGAGTGATTCGGTTCGGGCCCCCATCGTCTAGTGGCCTAGGACGCCGCCCTTTCACGGCGGTAGCACGGGTTCGAATCCCGTTGGGGGTACACGCAACGGCGGTAACGTCGGAGCGAGCAGTACAGCAAGGCCCTGTGGCGCAGTTGGTTAGCGCGCCGCCCTGTCACGGCGGAGGTCGCGGGTTCGAGTCCCGTCAGGGTCGCCCTTAAGGCGAGGCACGTTATCGGTGCCTTCCGGGCCAGGTAGCTCAGTTGGTACGAGCGTCCGCCTGAAAAGCGGAAGGTCGGCGGTTCGATCCCGCCCCTGGCCACCAGTCTTGAGCTGCACGGACGCGGTGATGGCACTCTATGGATGGTTCGGTGTGTCCGGTTCCTGTCCGTTCGCCCGGTTTTTGGCGACGTCCTGAAGCCGGTCGAGATTCGTGGCTACGTGGTCGAGTTCGTCTGAATAGAGGTCGCTGTAGATGTTCGCGGTGACGGTCGGCGTCGAGTGCCCCATCGTCTTCTGGACGTAGCGGAGGTCGGCGCCGGAGGCCCGGGCCAGGCTGGCGTAGGTGTGGCGCAGGTCGTGAATCGTCAGCGGCACCAGTCCGGTTTTCTTTAGGGCTTCGTTCCAGTCGGTATGCCGGCGCCAGTTGTTTGATCTGAGGAACCCGCCATTTGGCGAGGTGATTGCATGTTCTGTGGGCGCGCGATTATCGATCCTTGGTTTGAGCGCGTCGATGACGATTTGGGGGAGTGGGACGGTTCGGGCGGCGGCGCGAGTTTTTGGCGGCCCGACGATGATCCGGCCTTCCACTTCTGGCGCGGCCTGGCGGACATAGAGCCGACGCGCAGTTAGGTCGATGTCGCCGACCCGCAGGCCGACGAGTTCGGACCAGCGCAGGCCGGTGAAGGCGAGGATGATCACCACGTCGCCGTGGTCGCCGCATGCGGCTGCCAGGGCGGCGACTTCGGTGGCGGTCAGATAGCGGTGGCGTTCTCGGGTGGGTATCCGCCCGGATGACACCCCGTCAGCCGGGTTGCTGTGGATTCGACCGTCCTCGCGCGCCATGTCGAGAATCGACCGCAGCAGCCGCAGCGTGGCGAGTTTGGCCCAGGGACCGACGGTCATGGAATCGATGAATTGCTGTATATCCTTTCGGCTGATTTCATCAACCGGGACGTGGCCGAAACGCGGACTGATGCGTAGTTCCCAATGCTGGGTGTAGCCGCTCCAGGTCTTGGGCGACACTGCGGGGCGTTTCAACGCGCTGTATTGCGTCCAGACAGCGGCGAGTTTGGCCCGGCCAAGTCGGGGGTCGAAGCGTCTGGCGCCGATCGCCGCTTCGCCATCCCGGTCGGCCTTGAATGCCCGCGCTTCTCGCAAGGTGGCGAACGTCGACGACGTCTCAGCCCATCCCGACGGGGAGTCTGAATCACGCACCAGGTAGCGCACTTGATAGCGCGGCAGACCGGCCGAATTGATCCGCTTTCGGATACCGCGCGGGACCGATCCGGCCACTTAGCGACGCACCTTACGAAGCCATGCGCGGACTTCAGCTGCGTCCCAACGTCTTACGCGATCAGATAGCGTGTAGCAGGGCGGTCCCACGTCTGCGCCGTGTTCGCGCAATGCGCCCCATCGACTCACCGTCGCAGCGGACACGCCAAGCAGCTCGGCCACCTGCTCCGCTGTTAGAAGCTCTGGAAAGGTCGCTGTCGCGGTGGCGCTGGTTTTGATGCCGAGGGTTGTCATGCCGATGTCCTCAGTTCTCTGCTGAACCAGCGCGACTTGAGCTTGTAGGCCCGTATTCTTGTGCGACAGAACGGATTAGCGAATCGGGCCAGAAGTCGGCGCGTACTCGCATCGTTGACCCGTCTTCGGCGATGACGTATCCGGTACCAGGCTCATTTGGGTTGATCCGATGCGCGGGGGCGGCGTCGGCGAGGCCGTCACCCAAGACCATGGCGACTTCGTCGCGTGAGCGCAGCCGCAGTGCGACGGTTTGGGTGAACAACCCGCGCATGGGCAGAATCTCCTTGCGAGGGTCCTGCATGAATGCGGCGACCACGATGCCTACAGCCCTACCCTTTGTCAGGATGCGTGAGAGTGAGCCCGCAACTTGCTTCCTCAGTGCCGCGTCCGTCATGTATGCGGTCAAGCCCGCGAATTCATCGATGAGCAGCACGACGAGCGGTTCGGCGGTGCTCGGTGTGTGCGAACGCGCTCGGCCGGCCATCCTGCGACCGCGGCTGTCTAGTAGCTCCTCCAAGTTGGTCAGCAGTCTCGCGGCGTTGGCCTCGGTCGTCGCAATGCCGCTGAATAGTGCAGACCCGACTGACACTTCGATCCCGTACTTGAGATCCACGGCGAACAGCCGCACGGTTCCCGCCTTGATGGCTGGGCCTAATCCGCCTGCAATGCCCCAAAAAACGGAGCCCTTGCCCGCACCCGAGCACCCAACAGTGAGGGTGTGCAGGCCGGCGACGCGCAGAGTCCATGCCGACCCATTCTCACGCCGGCCGACCTCGACGCCCGTCGGCTCGACGCTGGTTGGGAATGCAGCGGTCTCTGCCTCTGAAAGGCATTGTTTCATAACGAATTCCACGCGAACCGTGCCGGGGCCGATCAGTGTCGAGCGGGCGGAATGCGCCCCGACAGCGTCACGAATTGCGGGGACCGCGTTTTCGAGGTCGTCCACCGTCTGGCCGGTCCGTGTTCGGACTGTCATCCGTAGGCAGTCGCCGAACATGCTCACCCCGAGAAGGCGAGGATGAGTCCAAACTGTCCTCGTCCTGCTCTTGCCCTGTGCGTCCGTGCGTGTGACGTGCTCGGGAGTCGACAACCCGCAGGCCTTGGCAACCCGTGGCCAGGAGATCGATGCCCAGATCAGCCATCGGGCCCGACATGCTGGTGTTGCAACATAACGCCCAAATGTGGCGGGGGAACGCACTCTCCAAACGACGAGCGAAACGGCGACCACGCCGATCACCGCAATGAGCCACATGGCGCCGACCGCCAGCAGGTGCGTGAGGTCAAAGAAGTCGATGCCGGCGTCGGGATCTGGAATCGAATACGGATCGCTAGGTACTACGGGGTCGTACGGACTCATGCTGACACCCGGTCTCCCGCTGAGGACCCCGCCTTGCCGGTGTCCGCAGTCATACCCGAGGCCCGAAACGACCACGCGATGCGGCCGGATTCGCTCGAACGGTCTACGTACGGCAATATGTATAGTTCCTCGAAAATCACTGGTGTGAAGGGCATTCCGGCAGTGTTCGGTGGGCACACAGGCTGCTTGGGCGTTGCGAACTTGACGGTGAGAGTGCGCGCTCGCTTACTAGCTGTCGGGTCGCCGTCGAGGACTTCGACCTGCCACAACGGAGCGCCTGATTCTCGATCAGTCGCCTGGACCTTGTTGTCCTTCGTCGACCGCTCGTAATCGATCACCGCCGTCACGTCGGACACCACAAACGCTTTGCGTGGGAAAACCTGCTGGTGTGACACCTTGAGCCATTTCGGCACAGACATTTGTCGACCTTTCATGAGAACTGCTCTAGACAAGTTGAGGTTACATAGTCGTCTAGAGGAGTGCAACGGTCGACGCCCAGTTGATCGAAGACTTTGGGCTCAGCGGGCCGGGAACTCGTATTCGAGCAGGTAGGCGGAAGCAACTTTCACCGTGTCGCAGACCTCAACCGCCACGTCATTCGCGTCATATGCGGTTCGCAGCACTGTCAATACGGGAACGCCTGGTTCGAGTTCCAGTTGCCGCCGTTCTTCGGGAGTGGGCATTCGGGCTGCGACCTCCTCGGTGAAGTGACCGAGTACGTGGCCATTCTCTTCCAGTCGGGCGTAGATGCCCCCGGGCCCAGTGTCCACCTGCTCGATCCTCGTGCCTTCGGCGAAAGCAGCCGGGATGAAGGAGACCGCCGTTTCAACCGGTCGGCCATTCGCCAGGTAGCGGCGCGATCGCACGACGATGTCATCGTCCGGTGATAATCGAAGTCGTTCCGCTACAAACGAATTCGGCTTCTCGCGGCTCACCGCAATATTGTCGACTTGCGGCGAGTAACCCGATTTCTCGGCCTCGACGGTAAACGCCGCCTTGCCTGCCGCGCGATGCTGTCGCGCGAATCGATCCGACGCGAGCCGGCGGATGGGGGGCGTCGGGCGAATAAACACCCCGCGGCCATGCTGCGAGACGACCAGTCCCTCGGAACGAAGCTCCTGCACAGCTTGTCTTACCGTCATGCGTGCCACACCGAAATGCTCGATAAGTTCCGTCTCAGACGGCAGTCGTTCCCCGGGAGCTAGCCGGTTGGAACGGATCGCTTCTCGCAACATGCCCGCGATCTGCCGATATGGCGGCTTGTCATCGGCTCTGTCGATTTGTCCAAGTTGCAGCACCCGCTGGCCTTCCATCACATGTCTAGACGACTAGTCTAGGAAGCCAGTCAACCCGTGTCTCTTCTGCCGGCATCGAACAAGGAGGACCCCAGAAATGGCAACCTCGCCTAAGCACTCGGTCAGTGTCGCCGGCATCGTAGTGCGTGACGATGATCGCGTTCTCGTGATCAGGCGGGACGACAACGGCCACTGGGAAGCCCCTGGTGGTGTACTCGAACTAGGCGAATCTTTTGAGGACGGTGTTCGGCGCGAAGTCCTTGAGGAAACCGGATTGACGGTGAAGGTAGAACGTCTCACCGGCGTTTACAAGAACCTGACCCATGGGATTGTCGCTCTGGTCTACCGCTGCCATCCGGCCGATGGGGACACTCACCCCACTGCGGAAGCCCGCGAGGTTCGTTGGATGACAAGGGAGGAAGTTCAGTCAGCGATGAATCCTGCATTCGCGGTGCGTGTACTGGACGCGTTCGACGAAGAAACTCATTCGCGGGTCCATGACGGCGTCAACCTCGTGTCGGGCTGCTAGGGGTCCACTACACGCTGTCCGGATGTAATCCGAACAGTGCTTGATAGAACACTGCTCGCTTTGGGGGCGCTGGCTCGACCTCGCCCGGACGAGCCTGCACGCATCCCAGGAACGCACTAGACGACGGCGCATTCGCCGGTTTGTTCCGGACGATAAGTTTCGTGAACGCTTCGATGTACTCGAGCGCCGCTCGGATGAGGGTGAAACCGGTTGTCGCAAGGTCGGCCACCATTGACGAACCGGTAAAGGGCGAAACAGGTTCGGTCTGCCACACTCCCAGCGCGTCGTAGTGGTGCTGAGTCATCTCATTGTCGGCACCGAGGGCTAACTCGGGAATCACACTGAGATTCAGCGCCACGTTCATCGTGTTGCCGTAGCTGCGGCCAGGGTGGGTGTCGACGGCAAGAACGCCATCGTGGATGTGATTCCTCAACTGCTTGCAGAGCCACGCATACACCCGCAGGCGCGTCACGTCACCCAAAAGTGACTGGTCGTACTGCGTTCGCACTTCCTTGTCGATGAAGGTCCGCGAGTCGAGTGATCCCCGAGCCTTTTTCCGATCAACTGACGGGTCGACCATCGCTTGGTAAGCACGCCCGAAAATATCGAAAACTGCTGCAAGATAGAGTAATTCACGGTCAAAAGCTTCAGCGGTAGCCTCGGCAACATCTTCGTTCCGCTTCCCGTCCAGCGGGTTCGACAGCGCGGCCAGCAGATCGTCGAACGCGCGCGCTGCACGTCTCAGGCGGATGCGAACCGACGTGAATGCCTCTGCGGCCTCAGGTCCACCTTTAGCGGCAGCCGCAAACATTGAAGCGGCATCGAAGTATGGCAATCCGCTGACCGTGCCCCAGTCGTAAAGATTGACGATGGTCGCAGTCGACTCCGTCGTCTCCCAGCTTCCGCCACCCACCAACATGCCGCGCTCGACCGTCACAACCGGATTGCTAGTCACCCGCAAGTAGTGACCGATGAGTGGTACAGCCGCGTCGGGTGTCACGCTGACGACCACATCGTTGTCGGCGACATCTGTTCGTCCCGCAGTGGGGGCGGTGGTGACGATGGCATCGATGCCAACAGCCCCGGCGGCGGCAGCATAGGCAGCTGCACGATGTCGCTGATCGAGCGTCAACGGGGGGAGGCCGTCCGGCGCATCGTGCTCATCGAGCTGCTGGTACGCGGCGAAGAACCGAGCCTTGGACCAGGCACGGTAGCTCTCGCCACGAGCGGTGCTGACGGAGAACTCGGCCGCGTCGCAGAACTTGCCTGCGTCAGCTACGTTCGTGAAATTGACGGTGTGGCAAGGCGGTTCATCGAGCAACTCGGTCCACCCGCTCGGAGCTTCCGTTGCCGCCGGGATCAATAGGTGCACCTCGATCTCGTCGCGCGTCAGGAACCCGGTGATGTAGCCCTCCTCCGGCGGCTCCGCGATGGTCCCGACATCAATGCCCAGCCGCACCGGGCGCGTTGCCGGCCTCAATGGGTACAGAGGCTCCAACTTCGAGTCTCTCGTCGGCGGCCGAACGTAGCGCATGAAGCGCCAGTTGGGCCGGCCGGATGGGATGGTGATCGCCATATTGGGATGGTCGCACTTGGGGATGACAACTCAGATCGGTCCGTAGTGTTCGCATTCCGACGACTGCATGCATACGGCAGGTCAACCGACCGCAGCCACACCAGAGCCGCACGGCAGGGGAGGCGCGCGAGCGCATTGATCGAGGTTTGCAGCGCATTCTTGATGCATGGAACGCCCGCGATAGCGCATAGGAATACTAATAGTATCGTTGCGCTACTATCGGTAGCATAGATGGGACTCACCGACGCGTCGAAGGGGGCGGTTATGCACACGCAATGGATTGAGCAATGCACCGTTCAGCGAGTCTCGCTGCACGAAGGGCTCATACTCGACCTCGACGGTTACAACGAATTGGTGATTTCCCGACCGCTGCGACTGACCCTCCCGCCGGCAGGAGCCTGGCCGTCGGATGAAGTGTTGATCGACCCCATCAACCTTTCGCCCGAGGAGCGGCCACTGTTGGACCTTGCCGGAGCGATCTGCACGCGCGCCTGGTGCGACGACGACGGGGCCTTACATCTCTGTTTCTCCCCCGGCCACCGCATCGACGTCGACCCGGATGTAGCGGCGACCTCGTGGGAACTCTATGGCAAGTGTCACGGATACGTGGCGTGTCTGCCGCGAGGTCGCGTCCGAGCGATTCGGCACGACCTTCCTGTCGACGAGAATGACTCAGACGCAACACAACCCAAAGCCATGGCACATCAGTAGCCCGGGTGGCTGAAGACTCGCTGGATGCTTATGTCAGGGTCCTCATGGCGCGGTCGAGGAAGTCGGTAACCGCGGCGGTGAACGCGTCGTTGTTGTCGCCGGCAACCATGTGACCGGTGCCGGTGACGTCCGTCGTTTCGGCGTGCCTGACGAGCTGGCGGAATTCGCTGACGGTTTCCTGGGAGACTACGTCTGAAAGTGCCCCGCGTACCAACAGCGTTGGGGCCGTGATTCGACGTGCTCCTTCGGCGAGGAATCCGCTGATGGCGTCGAACTCCTCGCTGCCCGTCATGAGATTGCCTTGGAGGACATCGAAGTTGGAGCTGATGAAGGCCGGGTCCCAGCGCCAGATCCATCGGCCATCGCTACGTTGGCGCAGAACCTTGTGCAGGCCGTCGAGATTTTCGGGTCGCGCGCGGCGTGGGTTGTATTCGGCGATGACATCGGCGGCATCATTGAGCGTGCCGAATCCGTCGGGGTGTCCGGCCATGAATGACAGGATGCGACGGGCCCCATGAAATTCCATTCGCGGGGTGATGTCGACCAGGACAACGGCTGCCCAGAGGTCGGGTGGGGCCAGCAGATGGGTAGCGAGGATGATCAGCCCACCCAGCGACGCGCCGACGACGGCGGGGGGACTGTCGGCGCTGACGTGTCCTCGTACCGAGATCAGATCGGACACAAACCGTTCGATGTCATATTGTCCGCTCGGGTCCCAGTCGCTGTCGCCGTGACCTCGTGTGTCGTAGGCGACGACGGTGTAGCCGTGGGAATAGAGTCGACGGGCGGTGGTGGCCCACGCGTGACGGTTCTGGCCGCCGCCATGGAGCAGCAACACGACGGGGTGAGTCGCGGCGTGCCGGTAGCAATCGGCCACGAGAGTGATCCCGTCGCTGGTGCGGATGCGCTCTCGGCCAATTGTCATGTGGTCCGGTGTGGTCGGCCGTTGTGAGTCGAGGATTTCCGTTGCGGCCACCAGCTGGCCTCGCGCAGGAGCGTAGCGATCGCGGGCACCGTGAGGGTGCGAACGACGAAGGTGTCGAGTAGTAGGCCGCAGCCGACGATGAATCCGACTTGGATCATGATTCCGACAGAGCCGACCATCAGGCCGAACATACTCGCGGCGAAGATGAGCCCGGCTGAGGTGATGACTGAACCGGTGTTTGCGACCGTGCGTAGCACGCCGACGCGAATGTTGTGAGCGGATTCTTCGCGTAACCGCGAGATCAGCAGCATGTTGTAGTCGGCGCCGACGGCGACCAGGATGATGAACGCCACAAGCGGTACGGGCCAGGCGATTTCCTTACCCAGGCCGTATTGGAAGACGAGCGTCCCAATGCCCAGTGCCGCGCCATAGTTGAGTACGACCGTACCGAGGAGGTAGAGCGGGGCCAGCAAGGCACGCAGGAGAAGGACAAGGATCACTCCGACGATGACGAGCGTGGCGATCGCCAGCAGATGAAAGTCGGCCGACAGCAGGCGCTGAATATCGGAGTTGACGGCGGGGAAACCGGCCATCGATATCGTGGCGTTGGCCAGGGAGGTGTTCGGGCGTGCGGCCCCGGCAACTTCGGTGATTTTCTGAG
Source organism: Mycobacterium sp. NGS40 (assembly GCF_059812735.1). Lineage (NCBI taxonomy): Bacteria > Bacillati > Actinomycetota > Actinomycetes > Mycobacteriales > Mycobacteriaceae > Mycobacterium > Mycobacterium sp. NGS40. Next base: position 214,612 of record NZ_JCALDG010000007.1, on the reverse strand, counting down.
CGAGATCCATCGCTTGGCTGCTGTAGGGGTTGTAGCTCGATTCGATCGCGAAGCGGGCGGTCTTGCCATCGGCCGACATAAAATGTTTTGCCACATCGGCGAACTGGCGATTCTCGAAGGTGTTGGCGGGCAGGTAAAAGCCGCTGGCGTTGTCCGAACCGGCGCTGGACCGCGCGGAATTTTGTAATTGGGTGGCGACCTGACTCATGCCGGACAACATTTCGATGTTGCTGTCGGCAAGGGTGTGCACGCCGGTGGCCAGGGCTTGTGCACCCGACGCGAGCTGGCTGATGCCGTTTTGGAGGCGGCGGATATTGCCGGCCATGTCGGCGGGATCGCCGAGTGCTCCGAAAGCCTTGTTCAGCGAGGTGACCGTGCTCTGCAGATCTGCTACGGTGCCCGCCGCATTGTCGCTGCCCGGCTGGTACATGTCGCCCAGGTTGGCGAGCTGGCTGAAAAAGCCGCCATCGCGCAAGGTCACCAGAATCTGCACCTGATCGCGGATCTGGGCACACTCGGGTGTGGTGGCACACCACGGGGAGGTGTTGAGCGCACCAACCAGCGGATCGATCGTGGCGATCGCGTTTTGGGCTTGTTGAGCTTCTTGACGCAGTCCCGGCCCGGTTCGGATCGCTTGATCGATGGTTGGTGTGGTAGCCGAAAGTTGCTGCAGCAGAGGGCGAAAGTGTTGAAATTGCGATCCGCTGGACTGGGCTTGGGTAAGGACCGCGGTCAGCGGTGTCAATGCCGTGCGCAGGGTGGTGTCAAGTTGCGCCAGGCCGCCGGCGAGTTGGTCGGCGCCACTGGTGAGTTTGGCCAGGTCGTCCTTATGGGCGTCTCCCTTGGCGACCGCGCCGGCCATCTTGTTGCCGATCTGGCCGTTTTGCCACGAGAGCTGTGCCTGATCGAGGCGTGCACCGGTGGGCCGAGTGACACCGGAAACCTTGGTGACGCCCGGCAATTGCGACACTCGAGACGCCATTTCATCTAGGTCGGCTAGGCCTTTACTGGTGCGCATATCTGTGGGTGATTCGACGACCATGAACTGTGTGATGACGATATCTTTGCGGAAATGCCTATCCAGCAAGCGATAGCCCTCATTGCTGGTGGTCGTCGCCGGCTGTCCTTGCCGATCGTCGTAGCTGATGTGCATAGTCAGCGCGACAGCCGCGAGGCCTAATACAAGTGCCAGGCTGGCGGCCAGCAGTGGGGCGGGTCGGCGGACCACGGCCACGGCGATCCAGTTCCAGTATCGGCGCGTGCGGTCAGCTTTGGGTTCGCCAATGCCATGTTTCGCGGCAAGCGCCAATACCGGAGGAAACAACGTTACTGTAGCTGCGACTCCGACAAAGACAGCGATCGCGCACGCCGGGCCTAATGCGCTAAATACGCTCAGCTTCGCAAAGACCAAGGATAGAAACGCAAACGCCACAGTCGCGGCGGAAGCCATGATCACCCGCCCGATGGTGGCGGTTGCGTTAATCACAGCCAGGTCAGCCGAAATCATCTGGCGGCGCTGCTCGTGATACCGGCTGATCAGAAACACGGAATAATCGGTGCCGGCACCCAACAAGATGGCAGTCATGAACGCAATCGTGAATTGCGACACCGGCATTCCTGATTCGCCCAGCGCCGAGAGCACCCCGCGCCCGACCGCCAGGCTCACACCGATCACGAGCAATGGCAGCAACGCGGTAACTAGTGACCGATAGATGACCAGCAAAATCACCGCGATCAGACCGGCTGTCACGATGGAGATGCCAATCAAATCCTGCTCAGCCGAATCGATTAGATCGCTGAATGTCGCGGGAGGTCCGGTTACACGAACGATCGTGGACGTACCGCTAAACGACTCGGCGACAATAGCGCGCACCGCCCGAACGGATTCCGCCGCTCTAGGATCGCCGAGCGTGCCAGCTACCCCGACCGGCACATACCACGCCTTGCCATCCTGGCTCATCGCCTGACCCGCAGTAACGGGGTCGGCTAACAGATCCTGAACCAGTCGCACGTGCTGGGAGTCGGCACGCAACCGCGAAACCATCGTTTTGTAGCGCTGACGCACCGGCGCAGTCAGGCCCGTCGGGTCCTCGAATGCAACAAAGACGGTGGTCTTGGACCCCTGCTCGCCGAATGCCGTGCCCATCCGGTCAACCGTCTGCAGCGATGGAGCATCAGGGGGGACCAGATTCACCGACTGCTGTTTCACAACGGTTTCCAGCTGGGGGAACAGCATCGCCAGGACGCCGGCGGTCACCACCCACGCCCCGATGACCAGCACCTTATGTCGGATGCTGAACCCCGCCAGGCGAGCTAGTCGATCACTGTATGCGCCCTCGCCCGCCGCGACCTTGCGAAGTTGCTCCCGAACTGGGCGACTCAGCGTCGCCACCCCCGAGGAAACCCACCCGTTGTCCGCCATCCCCCACCTCCGTTATCCCAAAAGAAACTAACGGTGTCGGAACAGTACCGCTAGTACCCTTTCGCTTCGTCGCCGAAACCGCGACAGGCGTGCACCCGTCGACCGCTACCGCACTACTCACCTGGATTGGCCCGAGAGCACCCCGCAGGCGACGGACCAGCATTTCGCGCCTGGCGCGACGTGCCCCTCGGCGCGCAGGTTGATTGACCGTGACGACGCACCGTCGCCGAAATTCTGAAAGGTTCATGAACGCCGCAGACGAAAAGCCAGCCGGGAAGTTAGCCTGGTGGGATCGTCGTGCACGTGGTTGTACATTTCCCGGTTCATCAAATTGTCGTCCAGGTATGAGCAGTAGCGAGGCGGGTAATGCCGAGGACGAACGCGGTCTTGGTCCGGCGGCGTTCGGTGGATGTCACTGGTAATGGTGCGGCCGCTGAGCCTGAAACCGCGAGCCGCACTCATCCACACTTGGGTCCTGGTTAGCGCAAGCAGCGCATTCATCGCAGAACGCCATCCTCGGCGTGTGCGAGTCCCTGCCGCACAAGTTGGGAGGGTTCGTGGGATGGCCTCATGAACCGACATGCCAGCCGTGCATTGGTGGCCTTTTGGACCACGGGTTGTTCGAGCCGTTGCCTGATCACGAATCCCCCTACTACGCACAAACCCCTACGAATAACTGTACTATTGGTAGCGCTATGCTACCAACAGTAGCGTTAGTTGGGTAGTGGCTGGATCAATCGCCAATGCAGATGCGATTCGGTGCGGGCCAGGTATGCGTAGGGTTTACGGTGACCATATGGAGCGCGACGGTTTTGACATGCCGGTCGACGACGATGTCGATCCGCGCCTGGTGCGCTCCCGGACCCGGCTATTAGATGCAGCCACCAAACTCCTCAGCGCCGGCGGGATTGAAGCCGTCACCATAGACGCGGTCACCAAGGCCTCTAAAGTTGCGCGCACGACCCTCTATCGCCACTTCAGCAGCTCCACTCAACTACTGGCCGCCACATTTGAACGGCTGCTGCCGCAGGTTCACCTTCCGCCGGCGACGGGATCGTTGCGCGACCAACTCATCGAACTGTTGAGCCGACAGGCCACGCTGTTCCAGGAGGCGCCGCTGCACGTCACCACACTGGCTTGGGTCGCGCTTGGCCCAACATCAAACAGCACTCAGGAGACCTACGATCGGCACGCGCTGCGGACCCGGATCATCGAGCAGTATCGCCAGCCGTTCGATCTACTTTTGCAAAGCCCCGAAGCCTGCGCCGACCTCGATGAATTCGACCCCGAGCTGATCCTGTGCCAACTCGTGGGGCCGGTCGCCTTCGCGCGCCTCACCGGGCTGCGTGCCATCGATCGTCAAGACTGTGAGCGCATCGTCGATGACTTCCTCGCCGCGCACCGCCGCAAGGTCGACGAGCCCGCATCGTAGTGATCCCGCTCCGCGGGAATGGCGCCGCCCCAGCCGCTCTGCCTGACGCGCAGTTCGGCTAATTTGCCGACCACGAGATAGGCAAAGACATATAGCCCCGGATGAGGCCCGACCGCAGGCGCTGCGCGTTCTCTAGGTCGACTTCCCAGTTGGGCACTCGGGCCAGCAGGGCGCGCAACGCTATCCGGGCCTCCATCCGCGCTAATGACGCACCGAGACAGAAGTGGATACCTCGGCCGAACGCCACTTGATGTTCGGGTTTGCGCCCGATATCGAACACGTCGGGATCAGCAAACACTCGTTCGTCACGGTTAGCCGAGCCGAACAACAGCAGCACTGAATCACCGACGGACATCGTGACGCCATGCAGCGTGACGTCGCGGGTCAGAGTTCGTGAAAGTCCTTGCACCGGTGAGTCATACCGGAGGAGCTCCTCAACTGCGGGACCAAGCAAGTTGTCATCGGCGACTAGTCGTCGGCGAATGTCGGGATCGCTCGCAAGCACTACTGCGGCGTTGCTGAGCAGGTTCGAGGTGGTCTCATGGCCTGCGATGAGCAGCAACAGGCAAAAGCCAAGGAGGTCCTCGTCAGTAAGACGCTTTCCGTCGATCTCGGCGGACACCAAGGCCGACATCAAGTCGCCGCGCGGTTCGCGTCGACGCTCGGCGAGGAAGTCGGTGAAGTAGGCATAGACGGCCGCAGCCGCGGCCAGCCCCTCGCCCATCTCACCGCGCGCCGGATTGGACTGGACCATCGTGGTTGACCACTGCCGAAACTGTGCGCGGTCCTCGCGAGGAATGCCGAGCAAATCAGCGATCACCATGGCCGGCAGGACGGCGGCAAAGTCGGCGGCAAAGTCAACCGACCCTGCGCCCCGGTCAAGGCAATCTGATAAATCCTCCGCCAGGTCCTCAATCCCACTACTTAACGCCGCGATGCGCCGCGGGGTGAACGCCTTGCTTACCAACGCGCGCAGCTGATCGTGTCGCGGGGGATCCATCAAAATCATCATGGGCAAGAACGATGCGTGGAAATCTGAGCCCGGTGGAGTTGGAAATATGCCGTCCACGGATGAGTAGGTGTGATGGTCAAGCAGCGCGCTGACGACATCTTCGTGGCGACTGAAAACCCACGTGTTGGAATCGGCTGCGCGATACAGCGGGGCTTTGTCGCGCAGCTGCCGGTAGATGGGGTAGAGATCGTCCTGAATCGTCGCATCGAACGGGTCGTAGCGAAGTTGCACCGTCGTCATCTGAGCTCCTACCGCTGTGAATCTAATTATACGGCTGTCTAATCCAGTAGTTTAGACTGTAAGTCCAACCGAGAGGAGCGTCAATGCGCGAGGTTCCGCGAAAAATTGCCGACCGCCTGCCGCCGGCGGCGGCACTTTTCGCAGACCGCGGGCTCAACGACACCAAGATCGAAGACGTCGCCGCCACCACCGGCATCGCCAAGGCCACCCTTTACTACTACTTCGCCGGCAAAGAGGAAATACTCGCCTTCCTCCTCGAAGACGTCCTACAGCAAGTCGCGCACGAGGTCGCCGCAGTCGTGGAGGCAGAAGGCTCCGCCGCTCAGCGCCTGCACGCAGTCATCAGTGCCCAGCTGCGCGTGATGGCACAGAGACCCGCCGTCTGCCGCGCTCTCATCGGGGAACTGGGCCGCGCCGCCCGCATGCCCGTCATCGCCGACATGATCAGCGCCGCATACTTCGCACCCGTCGAGACGTTACTTCGCGCTGGCGCCGGCGACGGCTCACTCGTGACCCTCGACAACCCAGCAGTTGCCGCGATCGCGCTATTCGGTGCCGTCACGACCAGCGCACTGACCTACCTAGTGCTTGACGATGCGCTCGACGAAGATCGAATTGCCAGAACAATTCACGACCTCGTTTTTGTCGGTTTACGACCGCGCTAGCCGTCCCCCGCACCGCGTGGACGGTAGTGCGCAGCTGAGCATGGCCCGCGACTCGGACTATCCGGAGCATCCAGGCGACGCGGGGTCGTCGGAGTGAGCTACAGACAGCGCGTGACGCAGCGGATGAAGTACGGCTGGCCCACCCGTATGCACCGCCAGCCGCAGCTGCTCAATGACTGTGTGCACCTGACGTCGCTCTTCAGTGTCGGAAAGTCCGAATTCATAAAGCTCCCAACGATATTTATGATCCTCCAGCCGCAGGAGTAGCTCGTTGATCACGTTGTCCAGGTCCATCTGCTCAGCGGCCAATTCCTGATGATTCCTCGGCCGCTCACCATCCGGCAGGCGCGGCGACAGTTCGATGGTCACGTGCTAAGCGTATGTAGCCGGTTGCTGCAATGCGACGGTCAGAGGTGAATTGCGTTAGATCACTTACGGCCCGCGAGTTGTTCGTCGCGCACCGCCTTCGCCCGATCCGCCGATAACGCTGCCGCGAGCTGGGATGCGAACGCTGGTCCGTCGTTCACAAGGGCGTAGCCACCCGCGAAGCCGCCTTGGCGGCAGAGAAGTCGCCTCCGACAGACGTTGCGGTGGCGTACTTTGCCAGTCTTGGAGTTTGTTCGTTGAACTGCGACGCGGGTCATTCGCGGAACGAGTGCGGTGGGGAAGCAGTGGGTGCAATCGCTATGAATGGCCTGTGAGCGAGACCACCGACGGATGATCCTTCGGGCCGTCAGGTATGCGTCCTGGGCGATCTCAACGACTGCGGTTGCTCGTTCCAACCCGTGGACCCCCCAAAAGCGACCCGGTCCGCGGCCCGGCCGCCGCCAGGCCTCCGGAACGATGTGCTGGTATTCCTTGTCGCCCAATCTATTCGGTGATGAGTGCTTCGTGAAGTAGATCGCCAAGCGTTTGGGGTCGCAAGCACGCAATCCGTTGAGGCTGTCGATAGCCGTACCGGCGCGCAAGTGGCGTGTGCGTTGTTCAGGGTCGGGATGGGCGACGACTTCCGCCCATTCCTGCGACAACCATTCGCTGAACCTACGGCCTGATCGACCGACGGTATACGGGGGAGCCATCCATAGGTGAATGTGTGGTGCGCCGCGGCGTTGAAATTCCATCTTCCAGATGTAGCGCGCTGGTTCACCCCATTCGCGCTGAAATCGTTTGCGCCACAGCATCATATGTCGCTTTACGCTGGCTCCATCGGGTGCGACCGATTCCCAGTCGCCGGGGTAGGTCAGCGTGACCATCGCGGGTACCCGTCCGCTTTCCACCATCGGCGTGTAGTCCAGCTCGGCGAAGGTGCGGCACATCGCCGCACGCGACTTGCGGGACCATTCGGTGATCGCACGGCCCGACGGGTCAGGCACATCACGACCGGCCTTTATGCGGTCTACCTCGCCCGCTACGTCCTGCATGTGCTGGCCCACGGTCCGCTCAGATGCCTTCTCCGCGCGAACGGGATTGGTCCAGCCGAGACGGACGACGCCCGGGCCGATCGTGATCCGGAATCGCCCGCACTCAGGTTCGACATCCAGCCGGTCCCGTCCATGCGCCCATGGTTCGGCCGGTTCGAACAGCGCCGCTGCCGAGGCCACCATGTTGGGCCTCGGGAACCGCAGCCCCAAGGCATCCGAGGCCGACAGTTCCGCATCAACAATGCCGTCGACGGTGTCGCGGACACTTTTGGCGCATATAACAAGCCCGTTGGTCCCAGCCGGAACACGGTCTACGCCGCTCCCGCCGTCCGACCGACCGCTACCGCTCTCGCGCCCTGCGGCCTTGCCGGCCTCGGGCACTCGCGGTCTACCGGCGTCCGCCGCTCCGTCCGTGTTCCGGCTGGCCGTTCGGGTTGTGTCCGGCCGAAGGGTGAGTCGCTCCGCAATCGAGCTCGTTGAATGCGCGCTCGACCTCGTGATGCCGGGCATCGGGTACCTGCTCCCCGGGAGCCCCCAGCGCGCATCACTGAGTGACGGGCGATGAAGGGTCCCTTGTCGGGAGTGCTGTCACCGTGTCCGGTCTGTGTCCGATCGCCGGACGAGCAGCCTGCGTCAGACGCGCTCAGCGCGGCGTATTTGACGTATGGGAGTCATTAAACCGCAGGCCAGCGGCCGTTCCATCCACCTGAAAAGCGGAAGGTCGCCGGTTCGATCCCGGCCCTGGCCACAACTGTCGAACGTACTGGCCGGTCGAGCTCGGCCGCGAAGAATCCCGAGCCTTCTTCAAAATCGCACGTGCCTTGAGCATTTCGGCATTCTCCTAGCGGAGGCGCTTTGACTCAGCCGGTTTCGGCGACCAGGCGTCCTCGGGTGTCACCAGACTTGAGTCGTTCGATGGCTTCAGGGATGTCATCAAATCCGATGGTTTCGGTGTGGATCGACAGCTGGCCGGCGGCCATCAGGCCCAGGACGGCTTTCAGGTCGCCGGGGTGACCGCCACGCGCGCCGCGCAGGACCACTTCTTTGAAGACGAGTTCGGTGGTTGGGATGGTCGCTTCGTCGACCCCAAGGCCCACCTGGATGACCCGTCCTTCTGGTCGGACCGCGCTGACGGCGCCAGCGGTGGTGGTCCCGAATCCGGCGAAGTCGACGATGACGTCCAGTTGCAGGGGCGCCAGGTCGCGAACGTCCTCGAAGATCTGGGTGACGCCGTTTTGCGTCGCCAGTTCCCAGATCTCGCGTTTGGGTTCGGCGGCGAAGACCTCGGCTCCGGCCACCACCGCGATGCGCGCACCGGTGAGGCCTAATCCGCCCAGACCGACGATTCCCACACGTTCCCCGGCTTGTAGCGCGCCGACTCCCATGACGGCTCCGTAGGCGGTTTGGCCCGCGTCAGTGGCGGTAGCTGCTTGGGCGAAGCTGATCTGATCGGCCAGCTTGATGACGCCCTTGGCGGAGGCCAGGCACTTGTCGGCGAAGCCGCCGTCGGCTGACCAGCCGGGGGCGCCATGTTCGCTCAATTCGATGACGACGCGGTCGCCGACGGCAAGATCCTCGACGTCGGGGCCCAGTTCGGCGATGACGCCGGACACTTCGTGTCCGGGAATGATCGGCAGCTTGGGGAGCAACGGGGTCAGAGTGCCGTCGAGGAAACCGACGTCGCTGTGGCACAACCCGGCGGCGCGGACGTCGACAACGACTTGACCCGGCCCGGGCTCGGGGTCGTCGCATTCCACGCGCTGCAACGGCTGGTTGGCTGCGATCAGGTGCCAGGCTTTCATAGGTACTTGCTCCTCGATGAGTTGCGGCGGGGGATCAGCGAATGGGGTTGCGGTCGATGCCGGTGAGTTGGTCGCTGACGCGGCACAGCTGGGCGCCCAGCGCCGCGTCGCGAGCCAGCTTGGAGGGTTGCTTGATGCGATTTCGGTTGAAGTAGGCGCCGGTGACGTTGTCGAGCCGCGGTTCGACAGCGACGTGGGTGATGCGGGCGCCTCCTTGGGCGGGAGTCAGCATCGCGACTCGTTTGACCGCCGCGACCAGCGGGCGCGCCAAAGCGGGTGTGCTGTCCCAGATGTCGGTGGCCACCATGCCCGGGTGTAGCGCATTCGCGGTGACCCCTTTGCCGTCCAGCTCGGCGGCCAGGGCGCGCATGTAGAGGACGTTGGCCAGTTTGGATCGGTAGTAGGCCTTGAAGCTGTCGTAGTGATGCTGGAAATGCAGGTCGTCGAAGTCGATGGAACCGTGTGAGTGCCCGGAAGAGGCGGTGATGACGACGCGGGCCGGGGCACTGTGTATCAGCAACGGTTTGAGACGTTCGGTCAGCAGATAACCCGCCAGGTGGTTCACGCCGAAGGTGGCCTCGTAGCCGTCGCGTGTCACGGTGCGGTGGCCGAACAGCCCGCCGGCGTTGTTGATCAAGACGTCGAGTCGGTCGCAGCTGTCGAGCACCACTCGTGCCGCCGCATCGACCGCACGCAGTGATTGGAAGTCGGCGACAACGGTGTCGACGTGAACTGCGCCGGCGGCGCGGACTCGTGCGGCCGCGGTGGCGAGCTTGGCTTCGCTGCGGGCAATCAGCACCAGGTGATGCCCCGCAGCGCCGAGTTGCTCGGCGCTGTGCAACCCGATACCAGCCGTCGCACCGGTGATCACAATCGTCTTCACGCGTGCGCGCCTGGCCCGATGGAGTGTTTCGCCGGATGGGTGTGGGCGGGAAGGGCGTCCCAGCCTCGACCCGTTGATGTGGTGGAGAACCGGGCGTTAGTCACGTCGACATCCCATTCGGGGAATCGCTTGAGGACTTCCTCGAGGGCAATCCGGCCTTCCAGTCGCGCCAACGCCGACCCCAGGCAATAGTGCGCGCCGACGCCGAAGACCGCATGCTGATGCACTGGGCGGTGAATGTCGAACACGTCACCGTTGGGCGGATGCTGACGATGGTCGCGGGTCGCGGCGGCCAGCAGCAACAGCATGATGCTCCCTTCGGGCACGGTCTGTCCGTGCAACTGGACCTCGCGGGTGACGTAGCGAGCGACATGCGGAGCCGGGGTCTCGAACCGCAGCAATTCCTCTATCGCCTGCGGGATCAGCTCCGGGCGTTCGGCGAGTTCGCGACGTTGGTCGGGGTGGTCGGCGAGGACCTTGCCAATCCACCCGATCAGCCGCACGGTGGTTTCGTTGCCCGCGCCGGCGACGACGTTGACGTAGTTGAGGATCTCTTCTCGGGTCAGGCGGCGCGTGATGCCGGTTTCGTCGACAAACTCCGCGTTGAGCAACTCCGTCATGATGTCGTCAGCGGGATGCTGGGCGCGCCAGTCCAGGTACTCGCCGAACATCTCGCCCAGCACCAGCCCCTCCGACGCCGCCCTGATCGGCTTACCGTCGTCGGTGCGCATCTGGGCGTTGGAGTGATCGCGAATCGCCTCCCGGTCGGCCTCGGGGATTCCGACCAGCATGCTGATGGTCTTCATCGGCATCTGCGCGCCGAGATCCTGGACGAAGTCGAAGCGTCCGGTCCCGACCAGCGGATCGAGGCTCTCGGCGCAGAATCTTCGGATTTGTGGCTCCAGCGCCATCACTTTGCGGGGCGTGAACATCCGCGACAACAGCTTTCGATGCACGTCGTGCAGCGGCGGATCCTCGAAGATCAGGACACCGGGCGGAATAGTGATGTCGGCCTTGATCAACTCGACAATCGCGGTTCGCGCGGAACTGTAGGTCTCGTGATCGACCAGTGCGGCGGCGACGTCGCTGAAGCGACTCAGTGCATAGAAGTCGTGGTCGGCGTTGTAGTACAGCGGCGCTTCCTCACGCAGCCGCGCGAACATCGGATACGGGTCGGTGTTCAGTGCCGAATCGTAGGGGTCGTAGTACGCCCGGGTCGGATTGCTGACAGTCATGGGCCCGTCCTTTCGTACGAGGTCGCTTACACGATTAAGCTAGTTACACGATTAAGTCAACCCTGGAGGCAGGGCGCCAATCCGGGGCTAGGTGGATTCGCGTTGGATCAGGGCGACGAATTCCGTCGCACCGGGAGCGGGACTGTCGTCGACATCGAAATCTACGTCTAAACCCAGTTGTGTCATCAGGGCCGTGACGGCCTGTCTGGCGATCGCCTCGATGTTGAACGACACCGACGTGAGAAGCGGGTCGCTGACGTGGCCGAGTTCTCCCGCATCGGCGCCGATCACCGCCACGTCGCCAGGGCATCGCAAGCCCAGTTTGTGGATGCCGCGTAGGACCATCAGCGCGGTCAGATCGGTTTGCGCACAGACCGCTGTGACACCCGACTGTTTCCAGTCCTCCACGACGGCGGCGGCGCTGCCCCCGGTCGTCGGTACTGTTGCCGCCGCCACGTCGGGCAGACCAGCCTGCGACGCGGCGGCGCGAAGCCCGCTCAGCCAGTAGTCGCCTTGCGCCCGTAGTTTCTCGTCGCCCGAGTAGGCGAAGGCCAGTTGGCGATGTCCACGGCTGACTAGATGCTCGACCCAGACCCGGCCGAGGCTGTCATTGAGCGATTCCAATGTCTGCAGGTTCGCGCTACCCAGATAGACCTGCGGCAGTCCAGCGGCTTCCACGGCGTCACGTACCCGACCGCCGAGGGGGAACACGCTGGTCACCGCCATCGGCCGCAGATTGTGAATCGCATCGATGACGTCTTGCGCATCAGTGGTCTCCACCTGCAATGACAGCACCAGTCCACGTTGCGACAACGCGGCTGTCAGCCGGCTGGCCACCTCGATGAGGACCTCGCCCAGAGGGATGCGCGGCACCACGTAGAGCACCAGTCCGCTGCCGCCGGTGCGTAGGTGGCGGGCCACCAGGTTGGGCCGGTAACCCAGGTCCTTCGCCGCACCCAGGACGGCTGCCTTAGTCTGCGCCGAGATCGACTGGCCGGGAGCACCATTGAGCACATAGCTGACCGTTGCCGTAGACACCCCTGCGCGGCGCGCGACGTCGGCACTAGTCACCGGCCTGCGTGCGCCCGTGTTCTGCACCGCTACCTCCCTAACCGCACCGCGCACCATCATGGCAGCTGGCGGTGTCCCGGCGCGGTGTGCACCGCCCGGAGCGGGGCAGTTATGCGAACAGCAAGGCTCGTTCTGTGCCCTGAGTGGTGTGGAAGGTCTCAGTGAGTGCGCGGGTTTTATGAGCTGTCCGGATCGCCTTGAGCGCATGGTCCCTGAAGACGTTTGCGGCGGCGCTCGGTTGGTGGCTGGCTGGTGTTAGGAATGAACGCAAATCATGCGGGCAAGTGCCGCCCCAGAGGATGACCGCGATGCGACTGTCGTCGAGCGCGAGATGTACCCCACGTCGGATCCGGTCGTCGGTGTCGTAAGCCTGGGTCGCTACCGCGATGGCGCGGGGCAACGCGAGGGCGTCAGGGTTTCGCAGTGAGTGCTCGAAATTGCCGACGTCGACTCCAAGGATCGATAATCCGCGCAGCTCAGCACATTTGGGCGCAAGTGCCTTGACATCCCACCCGGCCTTGACAAGGTCGAAAAGCCACCCCCCGATGCCGCTGACCATTTCGACCGCTTCGGTCGCGACAACGTCGAGGCGGTAGCGGGCGGAATGTGCGAAGTCTTCCGATCGGTTGGCGCAGTGCAGTTTTGTCAGCGGTGTGGTCATCAGAGCTTTTTGAGTCCGCGGATGACTTTTAAGTACGGTCGGGTGGTTGCCATGCCTTTGGTCATGCTGGGTTGGATAGCGCTGGCGTTGCCGACGACCAGGTAGCGCAGCCCCTGGTCGCGCCATTCCGCGAATTGTTCGACGACTTCGTCGGGTGTGCCGACGGCGAATTGTTCTTGCAGAAGGCTTTTGGGCACTTTGGTGGCGTAGCGCAGTGCGGTCACTTCGTCGATGGTCTGCGGGACGAGATCTTGCACGCCGGTGAACTCGGCGCCCATCGGGTGTTGGCTGCCGTGGCGGGCCCACGCTTCGGCGGGTGAGGCGAGCATGAAGATCTTAGCGATGTCGGAGTCGAGGATTTCGTTGATGTCGTCCCAGTTGCGGCCGGTGATAACGAATCGTATGGCGGCTGGGGTGATGTGGTCAGGGTTGCGGCCGGCGTCGGAGGCCGCGGCCCGTAAAGCGGTGAGTTTCTCACCATAGGTCTTGGGTTGAGTGATATTGGCGGGGAACCAGCCATCGGCGTATTTCCCGGCGGCGCGGATCATTCGTGGCCCGTTGGCGGCGATCCAGACGGGCGGCCATGCACCTTTGTACGGAGGCACGTTGAAGGTGGCGTTGTGTAGCGGGAAGAAGGGCGAGTCTCGGTTGATGAGTTCGCCGCGGGAATCCCACAGCGCCCGGATGGTGGCTAGGGCTTCTTCAAAGCGCGCCACGGGTTTTGACCAGTCCACGCCGTAGGGTTCGTTGCCTTCACGTTCGCCGGTCCCGATTCCCAAGATGGCACGCCCCTTGGTGAGCAGATGCAGTGTCGCGGCGGCCTGGGCAGTGACGGCGGGGTTGCGTCGACCAGGATCCGTGACCGAGATTCCGAGTCGAAGTCGGCCGATCCGGCTCAGGGAGGCCAAGTGTCCGAGCATGGTCCAGGGTTCGAGGTGGGCGTCGATGTTGGGGATGATCTTGGCCAGGCCGGTGTGTTTGGGTGTCCACATGGAACGCGGGAGCACGCCGTTGAGGTGATCACCCACCCATAGCGAGTCGGATCCGGTAACAAGGGCCATGATGTGGTCGGCCCGGACCAGCGGCCCGGGTCCGAAGCGGGAGTTGATCGTGTTGTGCAGCACGCCCAGTTGAAGTGCGGTCATGGTCCCTTACCAGCTGACTGGGAGTTCGTAGGCGCCGTAGGCCAGCCGGTCGTGCTTGAGGGGCACCTGGTCGAGCGGGACGGCTAGTTGCAGCGTGGGGATGCGCTTGAGCAAGGTGGAGAATACGATCTGCAGTTCGACTCGGGCCAGGCTTTGTCCGATACATTGGTGCCGGCCGTAGCCAAAACCCATGTGTTTGTTAACTTCTGGGCGCTGCAGGTTCAGTTGGCCGGGGTCGTCGAACACTGTGGGATCCCAGTTCGCCGGGACAAGGTCAATGATGATGCCCTCGCCGCGGCGAATCACTTCGCCGGCGATCGCGATGTCCTCGGTGGCGACGCGACGCTGGCCGTTGTGGATGATGCTCAAGTATCGCAACAACTCTTCCACTGCCGAGGAGATGATCTTCGGGTCGGTGGTGTCGCGCAATATCGCCATTTGGCGTGGATGTTCCAGCAGGGCCAGCACGCCCAGGCTGATCATGTTGCCAGTGGTTTCGTGGCCGCCGATGAGCAATGTGTTGGCGGCTTGCGCGGCTTCTTTCAATGTCAGCTCGCCGATTTTGACGCGTTCGGCGATGTCGGAGACCGCGTCTTCGGCGGGTTGCTCGATTTTCGATTCGACGAGCTGCCGCAGGTAGGTGAACAGGCTGCGCCCGCTTTTGGCGGCGTCGTCGGCGGTGGCGTAACGGGCCAGGCCGTTGGTAGCTGATTCCTGAAAGAATTCGGCGTCTTCGTAGGGGACGCCGAGCAGCTTGCTGATCACCAGCGACGGGATCGGCAGGGCCAGCGCGGTGACGATATCGGCCGGTTTGGGGCCGGCCAGCATGGCGTCGATATGGTCGTCGGTGATCTGCTGGATCAGCGGGCGCATCGCTTCGATGCGTTTGACCGTGAATGGCTTGGAAAGCATGCGGCGAAATCGGGTGTGGTGTTCGCCGTCGGCGGTGACCAGTGAGGCGGCCCGCTTGCGGGCCATGACCTGCATACCCTCGTTCCAATACGGGAACCCATCTTGGTGATCGTCGACACTGACGCGCGGATCGGCGAATAGGGCCCGTGCCTCGTCGTAGCCGGTGACCAGCCACGGCGCGGCACCGTTCCAAATCCGGACACGGTGCAGGGGCCCGTCGGCGTTCAGATCGAGAAGGTGCTGTGGTGGATTGAATGGGCAGCGCCCATCGCGCACCATCGGATATCCCGGCAGTTCTGCAGAGTCGATCGTGGTGGTGTCGGCGAACTCTGTCATCGAATCTCCTTGCAGGCTGCGCGATGTCGGTACGTCAGTGGGTGGCGGAGACGCGGGCTAGTCTCCCGGCGCTTCGGTGTCGGGAGAAACCGGTGCTCGCCACAGGCCTACCATCGCGTCGATCAGGCCGGAACCGATGCCGTCCCAAGTGGTTCGGGGCATCGGTCGACCTTCAGCGAAGCTGGTTTCGTACTCGGCGCAAACATGGTTGAGCAACAGGCGTGTGTAAAGGTGTCGCTCGCTGCGCACGTGGCCGGGCAGCTCGGGTAGGCATTTCCCGATGCCGTCGAGCACTTGCTGCAACGCTGAGGAGGTTAGAGCGCCTGACGTCATGACCTTTGCATAGACCGGATCAGTCATGGTTTGGGCGCAGAACCGTGCATACCAGCACGGGGTGCCCAGCGAGGCGAGGTGATCGGTGTATGACCGAACCAGACACCCAATCCAGTCGGTGAGACTGGTGGACCCGGCCACTCGCCGGACGTGCTCAGCCAGGCGGCGCTCGACATGATCGGCATGCTTGCGTTCGATGGCGCGGACCAACTCGGCTTTGTTGCCGAAGTGGTAGGCGACCGCGGCGTTATTGCCCTGCCGTGCGCTGGCCACAATCTGCCGGTGAGAGACATTGTTCACCCCGTGCTCGGCGAACAGCTGTTCGGCCGCTGTGAGGATCGCCGCGCGGGTGGATTCCCCACGGTCAGAACGCGATTCACCAACTGCTGACGTCACTCTCGGCTCCTTCGACAACCCGGGTCGTGCCTAGCGCGCTACCCAGTGAACAACCTTCTCTGAACTAAGTCAAACGTTTTACTTAATGTGATAGCGTTCGTCGCCGTAGTGAGTATTCCGTCGCACACAGCACGAAGTTGAGGGGTTTGATGACTGCTAGCACCGCCGGCGAGCTCTACTACGACCCGTACGACGTCGCGCTGAACACCGATCCGTTCGCAATGTTTCGGCGGCTGCGCGAGGAGGCGCCGCTGTACTACAACGCCCACCACGATTTCTATGCGTTGAGCCGGTTCGACGACGTGAGTGCCGCGCTCGTCAATCACGAGGTTTTCAGTTCGGCACGCGGTGCCATCCTGGAGATCATCCGGGCCGACATGTCGATCCCCTCCGGATTGCTGATTTTCGAGGATCCTCCAGTCCACGACATCCACCGCAACCTGTTGTCGCGGGTGTTCACCCCCCGTCGTATCGGCGCGCTGGAACCACAGATCCGCCAGATGTGCGCGGAAATCCTCGCGCCCGCGGTGCAAAACGGTGGATTCGATTTCGTCACCGACGTGGGGCTGCTTCTTCCGGTCCGGGTGGTGGGAAAACTGTTCGGCATCCCGGAAGGCGAGCAAGACCGCCTATTCCAAAAGAGCCTATCGACGCTCGATAACGAACCCGGCCAGCCACTCGTCGGCCTGGCAAACGGTGAAGTTTTCGCTGACTATGTGGACTGGCGTGCCAAGAACCCTTCCGACGACTTGCTGACCGAGTTGATGAACGCGGAATTCACCGACGAGTCTGGCGTCGTGCGCCGACTGTCCGGCGAGGAGCTGCTGCTCTACCTGACCGTCGTGGCGACGGCCGGCGCCGATACGACTACGCGGCTGATTGGTGCGGCTGGAAAGCTTTTGGCCGATCACCCCGATCAGCGCCGCGATCTGGTCGATGACCGCTCACTAATAGGGCAGGCCGTCGAAGAAATCGTGCGATTCGAACCGCCCGCGGTGCACGTGGCTCGCTACGTCACCCGCGATATCGAATTGCACGGGCAGACGGTGCAAGCGGGCAGTGTGGTGATCTTGTTGCTCGCCTCGGCCAACCGGGACAATCGCCGGTTCGTCAACGGCGACACCTTCGACGTGCACCGAAAACCGCGCCAGCATCTCGGTTTTGGTGTGGGCACCCACTATTGCCTCGGGAATGCGTTAGCACGGCTCGAGGGCCGCGTTGCCCTCGACGAAATACTCAACCGCTTTCCCGATTGGCGCATCGATGAATCTGGCGCCCGATACACCACCACTTCGCTGGCGCGCGGCTGGGCATCACTTCCGGTGTTCGTGTCCTGATTCGGCATGCAATCCTCCGCAGGGCCGCACAGGAAAGAGGCCGATATGTCAGCCGCGCAAGCGGGACGCCCGGGATCTACCACGTCATCTAATGACCCGTCCGGCAAGGCCGCTGGAGCACTGCTTCGCGGGCTACGGATCAGCTCGTCGGTTTCTGACGGAGCAATTCGGCTCGAGGTTGCCGATGTGGTGGTGCGTTCACCCAAGCCAGGGCAGGTCGTCGTTCGGATGGAGGCAGCGCCGATCAACCCGTCGGATCTGATGACCATGCTCGGTCCCGCTGACCTGGCGAACGCCGAATTCGACGACACCGCAAGGTATCCCAATGTGCGGATTCCGGTGCCGGGATCGGCGCGCGCAGCGCTTGTCGCACGCGGCGCGGCGGCGCTGGCCGTCGGTCAAGAGGGTGCAGGAACCGTCATTATGACGGCACCGGACTGCGCGGACTGGCGGGGACGTCGTGTTGCCCTGATGCCACGAACCGGGGGAACGTTTGGCCAATACCTCACCGTGTCGGCCGGTGAATGCGTCGCGGTTCCCGATCACATCGAGGCAACCCACGCTGCCGCACTCATGGTCAACCCCTTGACGGCATTGGCGATGGTGGAAACTGTTGTGCGCAAAGGCCATCGAGCGCTTATAAATACGGCCGCGGCATCGAGCCTTGGCCAAATGCTGGTGAAACTCTGCCGCCAGGACAACATCGCGTTGGTAAACATCGTGCGGCGAGAAGAACACGTTCGCACGTTGCAGGCTTTGGGTGCCGAATATGTCTGCAACTCCGCCAACCGCACCTTCTCCGAGGCGCTGGTCGCCGCGGTCGCGGCCACCGGCGCGACCGCGGCGTTCGACGCCATCGGCGGCGGCACCATGAGCGCCGATCTGCTCGTCGCCATGGAGTATGCGGCCGCCGCCCGCATGACGCACCCCACTCCGTATGGCTCCGTCGAGCCCAAACACGTCTACATCTACGGCCACCTGGACCCCGGACCGACCCTGGTGCACGCCACCGGCAACGGCATGCTGTGGGGGATCAGCGGATGGACCATGGCGCACGCCTTGGCTCGCCTCACACCGCAACGCAATGCGGAGTTGCGTCAAAGGATCATCGCCGAATCCGACACGACGTTCGCCACGACCTATGCGCGGACGGTTCCCCTCACCCAAGCGCTCACTCGCGAAGCGATGCTCGGATATTGCCGGCAAGCCACCGCTGGCAAGTACCTCATCGCTTGCCAGTCGTGACCATAAACAGCTCCACCACCGCTAAGGGAGGCGCGCACGCAATGATTGACGATAGAACCGCTGTGATCGATGTGGTCAACCGCTATGCGCTGGCCGTCGACACTCGACAGTGGGACCTGTTGGATCAAGTCTTCGACACCGAAGCCGACATTGATTTCGGTCGCGGCGCCCGGTGGAGTAACCGCGCCGATCTCAAGAAGGCGTTCGCCGCCGTGCACGCTGACTACGAGGCGACCCTACATGTCACCACTAACCACGTTGTGAGCGTCCAGGGCGATACCGCCCACTGCCTCAGCTATGTCCACGGTCTGTTCGTCAAGAAAACCCAGGGCGGCAACGAATTTGAGTCCGCGGGCTGGTACGACGACCGTCTTTCACGCCGCGGTGCGGCATGGTGGATTACTCAGCGCACCTGCACCATGGTGTGGTCCAAAGGAAATCCCAAAGTCATGGGCGCTCCGGACGCCGCGACCGATCCGACTGCGGTGATCGTGCTCGGCAGCCTGCACAGCGCCGCGGCAGCCGGCAACATCGAGTATCTGCGCCAGCTGTCCGCCATCTAACCGCGACGATCTCGTCTACGACCACGATCGTGCGCCGACATCAACAGGCACCACGACCCACTCGGTAGATCGGCCCAGATGCGCACACTGCGTACAGGAACTGAAAGGTTATTGCATGAAAGCCTGGCAACTCACCGCTGCCAACGAACCTCTGCGGCTGGTCGAACTCGACGACCCGTGCCCCGGGCCCGGTGAAGTCGTCATCGACGTAGCCGCAGCGGGCCTATGCCATAGCGACGTCGGCTTCCTCGACGGAACTTTGACCCCGCTACTGCCTAGATTGCCTATGACCCTGGGCCATGAAGTCGCGGGCTACGTGTCCGAAATAGGGCAAGACGTAAAAGGATTCACCATCGGTGACCGCGTCGTCGTCGGCGGTCCCGAGGATTTCGCCCCTGGCTGGGCCGTTGACGGCGGCTTCGCCGAGAAATGCCTCACCAAAGCTAGCGGGCTCATCAAATTGCCCGACACCGTTG
Source organism: Mycobacterium sp. NGS40 (assembly GCF_059812735.1). Lineage (NCBI taxonomy): Bacteria > Bacillati > Actinomycetota > Actinomycetes > Mycobacteriales > Mycobacteriaceae > Mycobacterium > Mycobacterium sp. NGS40. Next base: position 195,025 of record NZ_JCALDG010000007.1, on the reverse strand, counting down.
CATTTGACCAAGCCGCCACTGCCACCGACGCCGGCCAAACCGCTTACGGCGCAATCGTAGCTGCCGGAGAGGTCCGACCTGGTGACCGAGTCGGCATCGTCGGGTTAGGCGGACTCGGACTTACCGGGGTGCAAATCGCCAAACTACAAGGCGCCGAAGTTCACGCCGCCGAACCCAAACACGATGTGTGGGACATTGCAAAGACCCACGGAGTCACCACGGTCGTCGACGACGTCAACGAACTCACACCTCTCAACCTCGACCTGATCGTCGACTTCGCCGGCTTCGGCACCACCACCAGCGGAGCCGTCAACGCCGTCCGCATCGGAGGACGCGTCGTACAAGTCGGCCTCGGCCAGCTCGAAGCCACCATCTCCACGGCCTCGCTGGTTTATAAAGCGGTCACGCTGCGCGGATCAAGAGGCGGGACAGACCCACGCCACCTCGACGCCGTGCTCGCGCAAATGGCATCCGGGGACCTGCGCATCCCAACCAATCTTGTCGGCTTTGAGGAGATTCCCGATGCGATTGAACGACTCAAAGCCGGAGACGTGATAGGGCGGTTCGTGGCGGTTCCCCGCACTGCCCGGCCGAACACATAGTGACCTACCCAACACGCCGCGCCTACGGAGCGGCCATCAGATCCCGGCCCTGGCCACCTTCGATCGACGCACTCCATCAAGCCGGGTTCTGTAACGCCGGGCGAGCACGGGCCGGCGCAATTAGGTTATGAGGCGTCGTCGGCAAACTCCGCCGCCTTCACCTAGGGAGAACCCGTGGATCCAAGGATCAGCAGGCGTTCGATGCTGAGCTTGTCGGCGGCCGGCGCCTTGGCCGTGGCGTTGTCCTCGTGCAGCGGACACGAGCAAGCCGCCGAGAAAGTCGAAAATTACAGCGAAGAACCGGCCGATCTCACCTCCTATGGATACGATCCGGATTCCGGAGAACCCGGGAAAACGGAAAAGCCCACGCACCGCGGCGAAGTGCCGCCGGCCGCGCATGTCCCGGACGAGTGGCTGCCCCCGGTGGGGCGGCAAACCATGCCGAATTGCTTCGTGTGGGCTTCTGTATACGGCCTCGCGACGTTCTACGCGGCCCGCAAAAGCCGCATCGCACCAACCCGTCCCGACCGGCTGGCCGGACCCGACTACGCCTACATTCGATACGAGATCGCGAACAAAACGCCCGAAAACACCTGTCACGGTGGCCAAATCACCAAGTGCCTGGAATGGCTTCAATCTAACGGCGGCACTCCGTCCCTGGCTGCCGCCCCGAACCGCAAGCCGGGATCCAAGGCAACCTGCGGAGTGGAATGGTCGCAGTACGGCTCGCAGCCAATCCCGCCGGATGCCAGCTTCCGCATCCCCGAGTACAAGTTGACGCACATCACCGGGGCCGACGGATTGAACAATCTTCGTACGGTCATCGCGTCCGGCGTGCCGATCGCCTTCGGCACCTCGCTCTACACGGACTTTCCGCATTACCGCGGCCAACCGTCGCCGTATGTCGGGAATGGAAAGGTGAGTCGGGACCGCAACGGTAAGAAATCCGGTCATGTGATGCTCATCGTCGGCTACGACGACGCATATCCGAATAGCACCGGCGCGGTCCGGATTCAGAACAGCTGGGGAAGACACTGGGGCCAGAAGGGATTCGTCTGGATGGCCTACGACACCCTGGAAAAATTGGCCCAGGGACAAGGCATCTACGTACCAGAGTCGGCTTGAGTCCCTACTTCGGCGGGAAACCGCCGGTGGCCACCGGACCCCAGCGGCGCGGGGTCACGCGGATCAGACACTTGCCCTGATCGACCATGGCGCGGCGGTAGTCGTCCCAGTCCGGGTGTTCTCCGGCGATCACCCGGAAGTAGTCGACAAGCAATTCCACTGCGTCGGGTACGTCGATGACTTCGGCGTCCCCATCGACTTGCACGTAGGGCCCGTTGAAGTCGTCGGAGAGCACCAGCACACTCGCCGACGGCCTGCGGCGGATGTTCGCGCTTTTGGCGCGCTGCGGATAGGTGGCGATCACGATGCGGCCCTGCTCGTCCACACCACCGGTCACCGGGGAGCTGTGCAGCGACCCGTCCGAACGGAAGGTGGTCAGCAGCATCTTGTGTCGCGGCCGAATGAACTCGAGAAGGTCGGGAAGACTGACCACGTCCGCGGTCGCCACTTTGGGAGCCATGAAGTCCAGGGTAGCCACCGGGCGCCTACTTGAGCATGCTCCCGGCATCGACGGTGACGGGAAGACCTGTGATGTAACGGGATTCATCGGAGGCCAGGAACAGCACCGCGTTGCTGATGTCCACCGGCTCCACCCACCCGATCGGAAGGACGTGCATGAACTGCGCGGCAACCTTCAGATCGTCAGGACCGGGGTTTTCCAGATCCGGACGAAACAGTTTCATCGTGCCCTCGTTCATGAACATCGGCGTGTTCACGTTGGTGGGGTGCACGGAGTTGACCCGGATGAAGTGCTGACCGAGTTCGACGGCGAAGGTACGCATCAGGCCTACGACGCCGTGCTTGGCGGCGATGTAATGACCAGTGTGCGGATACGCCTTCAGTCCGCCGACCGAGCTGGTGAGGATGATCGAGCCTCCTTGACCTTGTGAAATCAAGTGTGGCACGCCAGCTTTGACCGTCTTCCAGACGCCCGAGAGGTTGACGTCGATCATGTCGTTCCAGTCGTCTTCACTGGTCTTGTCGAGTGTCTGTCCACCGTTTCCGATGCCGGCGTTGGCGCAGATGATGTCCAGCCGGCCAAGTTGCTCGACGCCGCCGTCCACCGCGGCTTTCAGCGCCGCAAAGTCGCGCACGTCGACTGCGGCGGTGACCACGCGACGGTTGAGGCCTTTGATCAGATCGGCGGTTTCGGCCAGGTCATCCGGTGTCGACGGCGGGATCACGCTGTTGCTGCTGACCGCCGTGCAGATGTCGACAGCGATGATGTCGGCGCCTTCGGCCGCCAGGCGCATCGCGTGGCTGCGTCCCTGCCCGCGAGCCGCGCCGGTGATCAACGCGACCTTGCCCTCGACTCGTCCACTCATGACCGCACCCTCGTTGCTCGGTTGATACTGATCGATCGATCAGGAGCCTGGCACCAATCGTCCGCTCTTGTCAACAGCACTGCCGTGCAGCGGCCGATGCTAGCCGCGCCGTGTCGGCGCGGGCGTTTTGAGTAGACCCATCAAACGTGCTACGAATGACCGCAATTCATCGTGCCCCTGAGTGACACCCACGGCGCTCTCGTTGCACAGGCTGCGGGCGGTCTGCGCGATCAGCATCGAAATCGCCATCGGCGGATAGTCGTCGAGGTCGACGCCGTTGGCGCGGAGCACCATCGTGACCGCGGCCGTTTCGATGTCGCGGACACGTTCGGCATACGCCTTCAGCTCGGCTCCAATTACCTTGCGATGGTTGGCTAATGCCATAAATTCGGCGTTGAGCGTCGTGAATGCCGAATCACTGTTGATCAGCCACAGCGCCTGCAGTGGATCGTCGTCGGACAGCAAGGCGCGCATGCGGCTCAGGGCGACTTCCGCCCCGGTGCGCAACACTTCGACGAATAGGTCGTCCATCGTCGGAAAGTAGTAATAGACCAGGGCCTGCTTGACGCCGGCCGTCGCGGCGACCCGCCGGGAAGTGGCTGCGGCATAACCTTCCTCGCGCATGATGCGGGCGGTCGCCTCGATCAGTTTAGCGCGCGCGCCGGCGTCGTTGCGCCGCGCCGCTGGCGCCGAGGTTTTGCTTGACCGGTCTGTGCCGCGCGTGGTAGGCATACCGCATCCTAACAATTTGATCGATCGATCAGTTATTTGAGGCGCAGACACGAGACGGAGGCGCAGATGCGTGTTCGGGTGGATCCACGCCTGTGTGAGGCGCACGCGCTCTGCCTGGAGATCGCGCCCGAAGTTTTCGACCTTGGCGACGACGTCGCGACCTGCGACGAGCGGCCGGCCGAGTCGTTGCGGCACAGCGTGGAAGCCGCGGTAGCCGCTTGTCCGCGCCAAGCCATCAGCGTGGTCGCCGAAGATGCGCCGGATCTGTAGTTCCCGGAAAGGATTCGAACCGATGACCGATCTCGCCGACGTCGACTACTTCACCGACGCCGCCACCGCCCAGGATCCCTACGCGTACTGGGACTATCTGCGGGAGCAGGGTCCGGTGTACCGGGAGCCGCATCACGGCGTCGTCGCCGTCACCGGCTACCAGGAAGTCCACACCGCGTTCAAAGACGTCGATTCGTTCTCCGCGGTCAACGCGATCGGCGGCCCCTTCCCGCCGCTGCCGTTCACCCCGGAGGGCGACGACATCAGCGAGCAGATCGAAGCGCATCGCCACGGGTTCCCGATCTTCGAGCACATGGTCGTCATGGACCCGCCCGAACACGAAAAGGCGCGTTCGCTGTTGGGGCGGCTGCTGACACCGCGCCGGCTGCAGGAAAACAAGGACTACATCTGGCAGCTGGCGGATCGGCAGATCGACGAGTTCATCGCCAACGGTCGCTGCGAGTTCCTCGGCGAGTACGCGAAGCCGTTCGCGACGCTGGCGATCGCCGATCTGCTCGGCGTTCCGGACGAGGATCGCGCGGAGATTCGCCGCAATCTCGGGGCGGGCACCGCACCGGGCACCCGGGTGGGCGCGCTGGACCACGAGCCGGTGGGGAGCAATCCACTGCAATACCTCGACGACTTGTTCAGCGGTTACATCGCCGAGCGTCGCGAACGTCCGCGCGAGGACGTGCTCACCGGACTGGCCACCGCCACCTACCCCGACGGGTCGACCCCGCCGTTGCTGGAGGTGGTCAGGCCGGCCACCTTCCTGTTCGCCGCGGGACAGGAGACGGTGACCAAGCTGCTGAGTTCGGCCGTACAGGTGCTCGGTGATCAGCCGGAATTGCAGCAGCGGTTGCGCGAAGACAGAGACCTCGTCGCCACATTCATCGAGGAGGCGTTGCGCATGCAGAGCCCGACGAAGGTCGACTTTCGTCTGGCGCGCAAGACCACCACGCTCGGTGGTGTGCACATTCCGGCGGGCACGGTGCTGATGCTGTGCCTGGGCGCGGCCAACCGCGATCCGCGGAAGTTTGACAGTCCCAACGAGTTTCAGATCGACCGGAAAAACGTGCGTGAGCACATCGCCTTCGGCCGGGGGATCCACACCTGCGCGGGTGCACCGCTCGCGCGGGTGGAAGGACACGTCACGGTCAACCGGCTACTCGATCGCACCCGCAGCATCGCGATCAGCGAGGCCAAGCATGGGGCGCCATCCAACCGGCGCTACGGGTACACGCCCACGTTCTTGCTGCGCGGGCTCACCGAGTTGCATATCGAATTCACCGCGGCGAATTAGAGGCCACTAGATCGGCGTGACAATTTCCGAGGTGTAGAAGTCAATCGGTGTCTGCGAGTGCGGCGAAGGGCGGTCAACGAAAACCCATACGCCGGTGGAATTTGCGGCGAGCGGGCCTTCCAGTGTCGTCGTGCCCGCCCCGCTGCCGTCGGTGTCCAGGCCGCCGGCGCTGACTCCGACGTCGCCGGCTCCGCAGCCTGCCGAAGTCCGGGGTGACTGAATCATCCTGACGTTGTAATGGGCTCCTGGCTCGGCCGCAATCAGTTGCACCTGCGCGACGACCGTGTTGGACGCGGCTCTGCTGATGACGGCCTGGCCGCTGCCCTTGCCCATCGTCGGTACATTGACCGCCCAGGTGAAGTCGCACGCCCGGAATTTCGGGGTCAAGGGCACCAGCGTGCCACCCGAACTGGCATCCGCCGTCGCAACTCCCGTTGCGCCCCAGAATGTCGCCGTCGCAGCCATATTGGCGCCAACGAACAACAGCGCGATACTTCTTCGCATTTACTTCCTGACGCTAAATTCCTGCCAAAGATACAGCCCAGAACGTATCAAGATTAGTGAACGACGGCGCCTATAATTAGCAGACAGTTAGGCAAATCACACGCCGCGTCGGGTGCAATCCAGCTCACACCGTCGATGCGCGCGCGACTTTTTGTTAAAGATGTCGGCAGTTAAATGACATTGCCACCGCCGCCGAAATCTCGTTCGGGATTTCGTGTCTCAGCATCCCGACATGGAACGTTCGTAAACCCTGCGGCTCGATACCCGCCTCCGCGCCTTCGGGCCGAAACGGGTGATCGCCGGAGATTTCCGCCGTCCTACCGGGCTAATCGACGGCCGGCCGCGACAATGGCTTGATGCGATGTGTGCGCCTGGTCCTCGCGGTTGCGCTAGCCGACGGTTTTATCGCGCTGTTCGGAGTCGTAACCGGACACGCGAGTCCCGACGTGCCGCCCGTCAGCGACGCGGCGCGCGCGGCCGGTTTCGTCGACGTTCGCACCGTCGTTCCCGACGCGATCATCGATCTACGCTACGCGACGACCAACAATTTCACCGGCACGCAGCTGTATCCCTCCGACGCCCGATGTCTTGTGCATCAGTCCATGTCTGCGGGCCTAGCGACCGCCGCGTCGGCACTACGCCCGCAAGGGCATCTACTGGTGTTCTGGGATTGCTACCGTCCGCACGACGTCCAGGTCCGGATGTTCAATGTGGTTCCCAACCCGGCCTGGGTGGCACGGCCGGGTCCGTACGCGCACAGCCATGAGTCGGGACGTTCGGTGGACGTGACATTCACCAGCGTGCAGCCACAGTGCCCACCGGAGCGTCACGCCGGCGGGCTGTGCCTGGCCGACATGGGCACCGACTTCGACGATTTCACCCCGCGCGCAACGGCATTCGCCACTCAGGGAGTCAGCGCGGACGCCCAGGCGAATCGGGCCCGGTTACGCGACGCGATGAAGTATGGCGGATTGTCCCCGTACGCGGGTGAGTGGTGGCATTTCGACGGTCCCGGGGCCGGCGTCGACCGCCCGATCCTCGATGTCCCGGTCGACTAACCGTCTCATATAGCGAGACGGTAGTTTCATAATGTGACCGCACGCCGGTAGGCTTGCGGCATGCACGACCGGGCCACTTACACGCACGGACATCACGAGTCGGTGCTGCGCAGTCATCAGCGACGCACGGCGCAGGATTCCGCGGGCTACCTGCTGGCGTACCTGAAGCCCGGGCAGTCGTTGCTCGACGTCGGCTGCGGCCCCGGCACGATCACCGCCGACCTCGCCGACATCGTGGCGCCCGGACCGGTCACGGCCATCGACCAATTCGCCGACGTCCTCGACGTGGCCCGCGCGGAGGCGCAGCGACACAACCTGTCCAACGTCTCGTTCGCGACCGCCGACGTCGAGCGGCTCGACATCGCCGACGACACGTTCGATGTCGTGCACGCGCACCAGGTGTTGCAGCACGTCGCCGATCCGGTACGGGCGCTACGCGAGATGCGCCGGGTGTGTGTGCCGGGCGGCATAGTGGCTGCTCGAGATGCTGACTATGCGGGGTTCAGCTGGTATCCATGCCTTGCGGCACTGGACTTTTGGCGCGATATCTACCAGCAGGCCGCGCGTGCCAACGGCGGTGAGCCGGACGCGGGCCGACGGCTGTTGTCGTGGGCGCTGGAAGCGGGCTTCGACGACGTCAGGCCCGCGGGAAGCCTCTGGTGCTATGCCACGGCCGAGACCCGCCAATGGTGGGGTGGCATGTGGGCCGACCGCGTCCTGCACTCCGGCATCGCCGGCGACATACTACGGTTCGGCCTGGCGACCACCGCGCAGCTCGAGGAGATCTCGGCGGCATGGCGACAGTGGGCCGCCGCCAAAGACGGTTGGTTGGCGATCCCGCACGGCGAAATCATCTGCCGCGCATGAATTTATGATCTCAACCCGGTGCCACCGGAAAGCCGCCGCACAGCGATTCGAACGCGTCGGCGAGCCTGAGCACGGTCGCGTCGTCGAAGAGCTTGCCCACCAGCATCATTCCTACTGGCAGCCCGTCGACCAGGCCGGCCGGCACCGATATCGCCGGATGACCGGTGATATCCATCGGCCCGGTGTTGAAGGCCTTACCCATGGCCCGTGGGATCAGGGCGACGTCTCGCGGTCCGCCCTGTGGCAGCAGATCGGCGAGACCCGGCACGGTCGGCATGGCCAGCACATCGTAACGCGCCAGCGCCTCGTCGTAGGCGGCACTGACCCGCGGTATCAGATTGCGCGCCTTGGCATACGACGCTCCACCCAGCGTGTGTAGCCCATAGTGGCCGGTCAGCGCGGCGACCTTGACCGTGCTGGCGAGTTCATCGGCCTTGGCAACTCGCTGTGTTGCGAAGTGCGCCACGAGTTCTGGGTCATAGCGCCCCTTTACGCCGGACCCGTACCCGTTGCCGTCCAACATCTGCGCCGTGCCGCCGTCGGTGAGGATGACGGCAAGTATGTGCAGGGCGGTCAGGTGCCAAGGCACGCTGACTTCGCCAATACTGCAGCCTATTTCGCCGAATCGCTGGACTGCGGATCGTACTGCGTCGTCGACCGCCGGCGGCGAACCGGGCCATCCGAATCCTTCCAGCAGGATGCCCACCCGCAAACCGGTCACGTCGCCGGTGAGCGCGGCCCGGTAGTCGACCGCCACCGGCTCCGTGCACTGGCGCGGGTCGTTTCCGTCGGCTCCGGCCAGCACCGTGAGCAACAGCGCAGCGTCGGCGACGGTGCGTGTCATGGGGCCGAGGTGATCGACCGTTCGCTCGATCGGGAACGCGCCGGTGTAGGGGACCAATCCGTGCGTCGGCTTGTGCCCGACGATGCCGCACAGCGAGGCGGGGATGCGGATGGAGCCGCCCTGGTCGCCACCGAGGGCCAGGTCGACTTGGCCACTGGCAACCAATGCTGCACTGCCACAGGATGATCCGCCTGCCTCGCGATCGGTATCCCAGGGATTGCGCACTGGACCGGAGGCCGGTGTGAAGCTGGAGCCCGAACAGCACAGGTCTTCGCAGACGCTCTTGCCCGCGATCGTGGCCCCCGCTGCCAGCAGCCGCTCGACCACCGTCGCGTCGCGCCCGGGCAGGTAACCCTCCAGCGCCCGCGACCCGTTCATCATCGGAATCCCGGCGACCGCGATGTTGTCCTTGATCGCCACCGATCGTCCCGACAACGGGCCATCCGCGCCGGATGTGATCTCGGTGGTCACGTACCAGGCGCCCAGCGGGTTATCGGCCGGTTGCGGGAAGTGGTATGCGCGTTCCGGCACTTGCGGACGTGCGAATTTCTCGTAGAGCGCGTCGACCACGTCGTAAGAGGCCAGTGTCTGCTCAACGGCTGCCAGGTAACCCGGTCGTTCCTCGGCGTTAAGGTGAAAGCCGAAATACTGTGCAGCAGCGTCGATATCGGCTGCCGATGGCCGGGAAACCGTCATTTCGACCTCGTCGGGGTAGTCGGCGGTCGGTGCGCCCAGCAGCTTAGTTGTTAATCGAGGAAAAGGTCGGGTATCGGCTGCTCGCCGCCGCCATAGCGACAGAGGTCGGTGACACGGGCGGATTTCAGCACAGCGGAGTCGACCGCGCGCTCCACATCCTCTTCACGGCGGACGTCGCCGACGACCGCGAGCGCCTTAGCGCCGGCGGCCTCGATCTCGGCGGCCGCGGTGTGCACCGTCCCCGGCAGGCGGGGATGCGGGGTGTCGGTCTTGGCCAGCAGCACCACGTTGGCGCCCCGGCGGGCCGCGCCGATTCCGATGGCGAGTCCGATGCCCCGGCTGCCGCCGGATATCACCACCGTGCGGTCGGCGAGCCTGTTGTCGGCCATTCGCCTCCTCTGTGCAGCCCAGTCAGGTATTTGACCTGGTCAGCGCGTGGTATTGGCATTCTCTTTTTTTGCAAGTACGTTATTCATCGATGGATAATACGGCCCACACTCCCTCTGGCATCCCGCTGCAGCCCGTATACGGGCCGGCGGATAGGAGCGCGGAGCCTCCGGCGCCCGGAGAGTTCCCCTTCACCCGGGGCAACTTCGCGTCCGGCTACCGCGGCAAGTTGTGGACTTTCCGCCAGTACTCCGGCTTCGGCACCGCCGAGGAATCCAACCGTCGCTACCGCTACCTGCTGGAACAAGGCGGGACCGGGCTGTCGGTGGCACTCGACCTGCCCACTCAATGCGGATACGACTCCGACGACCCCGAGTTCGGCGAGGAGGTCGGCCGGGTCGGCGTCGCGGTCGACACCCTGGCCGACTTCGAGATCCTGTTCGACGGGATCCCGCTGGACACGCTCAGCACAAGCATGACGATCAACGGGACGGCGGCGATCCTGCTGGCGTTCTACGTCGCTGCCGCGGAGAAAAAAGGGATTCCGCGGGCGAAGCTCACCGGCACCATTCAGAACGACATCCTCAAGGAGTACGCCTCGCGCGGAACGTGGATCTGGCCGCCCGAGCCGTCGCTGCGGCTGATCGCCGACACCATCGAGTTCTGTGCGGCCGAGGTGCCGCGGTTCAACGCCATTTCGGTGGCCGGAGCGCACTTCCGCGACGCCGGCGCCAACGCGGTGCAGGAGATGGCCTTCACCCTGGCCGACGGGGTGACCTATTGCGACACCGTCGTGGAGCGCGGCCGGATGTCGATCGACCAGTTCGCCCCGCAGATCTCGTTTTTCTTCTACACCCACGGTGATTTCTTCGAAGAGATCGCCAAATACCGCGCGGGACGCCGCCGTTGGGCGACCATCGTGCAAGAACGTTACGGAGCGACGACCGCCAAGGCGGCGATGTTCCGTTTCGGTTGCGTCTGCGGTGGCGCATCGCTGTACGCGCCGCAGGCCCACAACAACATCGTGCGAGTGGCCTACGAGGCGATGGCCGCGGTACTAGGCGGGGTCCAGTCGATGTTCACCGCGGCCTGGGACGAGCCGTTCGCCCTGCCCACCGAGGAGACCACGACGCTGGCGCTGCGCACCCAGCAGATCCTGGCGCACGAAACCGGCGTCGCCAGCGTCGCCGACCCGCTGGGCGGCTCGTATTTCGTCGAGGCGCTGACCGACGCCACCGAGGAACGCATCATCGAGATCATGTCCGACCTCGAGCGGCACGGCGGAATGGTCCAGGCCATCGAGGACGGGTACCTACAGGGCCTGATCGCTGACGAAGCCTTCAACCTGCATCGCGACATCGAAGCCGGTACGCGACCGGTCGTCGGGGTCAACCGGTTCGTGACCGAGGAGCCCGAACACGATGTCGTCACCTACGAACTCGACGCCGAAGGGCGTGATTTGCAGCTCAAGCGGCTGTCCAAGGTCAAGGCCGAAAGAGACTCGGCCGCAGTGCAATCCTGCCTTGCAGACTTGTCGCGTGCCGCCGAAGGAGACGACAACCTGATGCACACGTTGATCGACTGTGCCAACGCCTACTGCACGGTCGGGGAAATGGTTTCCGCACTCAAGGCGGTCTGGGGCGAATTCCAGCAACCGGTGGTGTTCTAAATGGCGGTAAGAATTCTGGTCGCGAAACCGGGCCTCGACGGACACGACCGCGGCGCCAAGATCGTCGCCCGTACCCTGCGTGATGCCGGGTTCGAGGTCATCTACACCGGCATCCGACAGCGCATCGAAGACATCGCGTCGATCGCGGTGCAGGAGGACGTCGCCGTCGTCGGCCTGAGTATCTTGTCGGGTGCGCACCTGGCTCTCACCGCCCGGACCGTCGAGGCTTTGCGCGCCGCCGACGCCGCAGACATCGCCGTCGTCGTCGGGGGAACCATCCCGCACGCCGACGTGCCCAAGCTGATCTCCGCCGGCGCTGCCGCCGTATTCCCTACCGGCACACCGCTCGACAACCTGGTACGCGAAATCCGCTCACTGACCGGCACTGCCACGGAGGAAACATGCGCGTCGGAGTGATGATCGGCGCCGAGCGTGGCGATATGGCCCGCAAGGTGGACAGGCTGGTCTCGGATATCGAATGGGCCGAATCCGCGGGTCTGGACACCGCGTGGATGCCGCAGGTGCCCAACGACTTCGACTGCCTGACTATGGTGTCGTTGATGGCCGCGCACAGCTCACGCATCGAGCTGGGTACCGCAGTGGTGCCGCTGCAGGCCCAGCATCCGATTGCCCTTGCCCGTCAAGCGCTTTCGACGCATGCGGTGGCCGGCGGGCGGCTGGCACTGGGCGTGGGACCGTCGCACCACTGGATCATCCGTGACATGCTCGGTTTGCCGTATGAGAAGCCGGCCGCTTACACCCGCGACTACCTGCAGGTGCTCAACGCCGCGACCGCCGGGCCCGGATCGGTTGACATCGAGAATGACTCGTTCACCGTGCACAACCCGATGGCGATCGGAGCCGATACCCCGATGCCGGTCCTGGTCGCCGCGCTGGGGCCGGTGATGCTGCAGATCGCCGGTGAACTGGCCGACGGCACCGTGCTGTGGATGGCCGACGAGCGCGCGATCGGTGATCACATCGCACCGAAGATCACCAAGGCCGCCGCGGACGCCGGTCGTCCCGCGCCGCGGATCATCGCGGGTATCCCGGTATGCCTTTGTGCGCCTTCACGCGTCGACGAGGCCAAAGAGCGGGCCAACCGGATCCTGGGCGAGGCCGAGGTGTCGCCCAACTACCAGCGCCTGCTCGATCGCGGCGACGCGCGCGATGTCGGCGATCTGTGTGCGGCCGGCGACGAGGAAGCGATCCTCGCCCGGATGCGGCGGTTCGCCGACGCCGGTGTAACCGACCTGTCGGTGCGGCTGCTCCCGATCGGTGACAACCGCGACGAGCTGGTCGCATCCAAGCGCCGAACCCGCGAAGTGATCGCCTCACTCGCAGCGGAATTGCGTTGACCGACAACAACGCCGGGCCGCTGGCAGGGATACGCATCCTGGAAGTCGGCACGATGTTGGCCGGTCCGTACGCCACCATGCTGCTCGCCGACCTCGGTGCCGAGGTCACCAAGATCGAGCCCGCCGGTGGCGAGATCTCCCGCAGCGTCGGTACCACCTACTTCGCCAGCATCAACCGCAACAAGTCCAGCATCACGCTGGACCTGAATTCCGCTGCGGGACAGCAACGGCTGGGTGAGCTGGTCGGTCAGGCGCATGCGTTGCTGGTAAACCTGAAACCTTCGGCCATCCGTCGGCTGGGGCTCACCTATGACGCGTTGCGACGGCACAACGAGCGGATCGTCTGCGTCGCGATCACCGGCTTCGGCCTGTACGGCGGCGACGACCCCGCCTTCGACTACGTGGTGCAGGCCGGCGTCGGCACCGCCGCGCTGACCGGCGACCCGGATGGCCCGCCGACGCTGCCCGGCTACTCCTCGGCCGACAACTCCACCGGAATGGCCGCGGCGCTGGGACTTTTGGCCAAGATCATCTCCGGAACCGGTGGGCAGGTCGATGTGTCGCTGCGCGACGTGATGCTGTCACAACTGAACTATCACGCGTCGGCCTATCTCAACAGTGGCGTCGAGCCGCAGCGCCGACCGTACGGGGCTCACTCGTATTACGTTCCGGCCCAGCTGTTTCCGACCGCCGAGGGGTATCTGGCGCTGTTCATCACACACGACGGCTTCTGGAAGTCGTTTGCCACCGAAGCCGGCATCGGCGGGTTCGAAACGATGGCCGAGCGAGTCGCTCGCCGCGACGAAGTGCTGGCGGTGGTCACGGCGATGCTGGCAACCGACACCGCCGCCGGATGGGAACGTCGACTGCGCCCGCTGGGTGTTCCGGCAGCGGCCGTACGGACCTTGCCCGAGGCGCTCGAGGCGGCACCGGAAGTGGTTGTGACGGCAGGGGATTTCCGCCTCGTCGGCAGCCCGATCCACGTTTCCGGGTACCGGCCCGACTATCGGCCGCCCCCGGCGCTGCCGGAGTGAGCGCAGTTACGCCTGGGCCGGGGCGGTGAGGTGCGCTTCGGCCAGCTTGCGGAACGCCGCCACCAGCCGGTTGCGATCCCCGGCGCGCGTCGCCAAGACGACGCGGCAGGGCTCGACGCCTTGCAGTGGCACCGTGGTGATGTCGGGTCGCAGCGCGTTGCTGTGGAAGCCGGCCGTGATGGCCACCGCCTGTCCGGAGGCGATGACTTCGAACTTGTCCTCGAGCGCATCGATGAATGGTCCATCGGGCGCCCGCCGCCCGTCGGGACGGGGATCGATCCGCCAGTAAGCGCTCCAGGCCGGGTCGGAGTTGCGCACCCGCGGCATCGGCTCGTCGGCGATGTCGTCGAGGGTCACGAAATCGCGGCCCGCCAGGCGGTGGTCGATGGGCACCGCCAGTACCCGTGGCTCGTCATAGAGGATCGTCACGTGCAGCCCGTCGGTCGGAAACGGTAACCGGGTGACGACGGCGTCCACCCGATGACCGAGCAGGGCGTCAAGGGCCTGGCCCCAATCCAGGTGCGACACTTGCACGTCGGCATCGGGATGTTCGCGGCGCATCTCGCGCACCGCGGGGGTGACGATCATCCCGGTTGTGTATCCGATCGCAATGCGGAGGGGCTGGGCGGCGGCCCGGGCTTGCGCGGCGGCTTGCGTGGCCGAACGCAGTAGGGCCTTGGCTCGCGGCAGGAACACCTCCCCGGCCCCCGTCAGCCGGGTGCCCTGCGGCGTGCGGTCCAGCAGACGAACTCCCAGCTGCTGCTCGAGTCGGCGGATCTGACGGCTCAACGACGGCTGGGCGACCCGCAGCGCGCTCGCGGCCCGGCCGAAGTGTCGCTGTTCTGCGACCACGACGAAGTATCCGACCAGCCGCAGGTCGAGATCGATCACCGGCGACACCGAATCGGTCATGCGTGAAGTGTAGCCATCGACGCGAAAGAACTTTGCACCTATTAGCCCCATAACGTGCGGTGATGCTGATTCGGTATCGCGCCATATGAAACAGGCCTTGGACAGGAAGTCCGCGCGCTCCTTGACTTGAAGTCGCGAATATGGAGCAACGAAGGGATATCCATGCATGTCTTTGTGACCGGCGCGAGCGGACACATCGGTTCGGCCGTCGTCGACGAACTCGCGCAAGCCGGGCATCAAGTCACTGGACTGGCGCGCTCCGACCAGTCCGCCGCCGCGCTCGCGGCGAAGGGCGTCAGGGTGCACCGGGGTGACCTCGACGACCTCGACGGCTTGCGAGACGCCGCCGCGGCCTCCGACGGCGTCATTCACCTCGCGTTCAAACATGACTTCGACGACTTCCTGGGTGCGGCCGAGACCGACCTGCGCGCTGTGCGGGCAATCGGGGAGGCGCTCATCGGGTCCGACCGGCCCTTCGTCAGCACCTCGGGCACGCTGCTGCTCTCGATGTTGGGGCAGGGTGGTTTCGGCACCGAGCAGGACACACTGCCCAGCGGACCGCGGGTCGACTCGGAGAACGCGGTAATCGCGCTGGCCGATGCGGGGGTGCGATCGTCCGTGATCCGGCTTTCTCCGTTGGTCCACAGCGACTTGGACCACCACGGCTTCGCCCACCACCTCATCGGCACGGCCCGCGACGCCGGCAAGTCCGCTTACATCGGCGACGGGGCCAACCGCTGGCCGGCGGTCCACACGCTGGACGCCGCCCACCTCTACCGGCTGGCACTCGAAAAGGCGCCTCCGGGAACGCGTTTGCACGGTGTCGCCGATGAGGGGGTGCCATTCCGGGACATCGCCGCGGTGATCGGCCGCCACCTGAACGTCCCGGTGGTCAGCATCCCGGCCGATGAAGCCGGCCATTTCGGTTTCCTCGCGTTGTTTGCGGCTCTGGACAATCCGACGTCGAGCGCCTTGACGCAGAAGGTGCTCGGCTGGCAGCCGGAACGGGCGGGCCTGCTCGAAGACCTGGACGCCGGCCACTACTTCGGCGAATGAGCGACACCATGGCTGACTCGATCGTCGAGGACTTCCGAAAAGCGTTGGACCGGTGGGCGGCTGCCTGCCGGTCTCCCTCGCCGACGCGTTGTCCATCGACCGGCAGCGGTGGGCAGGTTGGAGTGAACCGGATTCCGCGCGGTGTGGACCGACGAGGTCATCAGGAAAGGACGTCCTGGTACTGCTTGCCGCTGCTGCTGTCGATGGATCGAATTCGACTCGGGCATAAGGTATTCACACTCGGCGCCGACTGCCCTTGGATCTACCGCGCTACGGCGGCCTGCTTTTGCTCATAGAGCCGCGCCCACTCGGCCCGCGGCCGGATGGACACGTCGACGTCAGTCGCCTTGGCGCGCAAAGCCTTAACGGTCGCCTGGTCGCGGGCGGTGCGGGCGAACGGGTCCCAGCTGAAGAACTTGCAAGCGTTGGCCCAGGTGATCTTGTTGATGTCGGAGTCGTCGGCGCCGGCGGCGTTCAGCTCGGCCAGCACCTGCTCCGGCGCGTCGGGCCAGAAGCAGTCCGAGTGCGGGTAGTCGCACTCCCAGGCGATGATGTCGATGCCGATCTCGTGGCGCAGCTTCAGTGACGTCTTGTCGGTGACGTAGCAGGCCAGCGAATGCTCGCGGAACACATCGCTGGGCAGCTTGTCGCCGAAGTCGCGGCGCAGCCACTTCTGGTTGGTGTAGTGGCGGTCGCTGCGGTCCAGGTAGAACGGGATCCAGCCGATGCCGCCCTCGGAGAAGGCGAACTTCAGGTCGGGATAATTGCGCATCGCGGGGCCCCACAGCAGATCCTGCGCGCACATCGCCGACACCTGGGTGGCCAGAATGATCATGTTGTCGATCGGAGCGTTGGGGGCCATGCTGATCGCCCCGAATCCGGTGCCGATGTGCAGGCACATCACCACGTTCTCTTCGGACAGGGTGCGGAACACCGGGCCCCAGTAGTCCTCGTCGTGGTAGCTCGGAAGCCCTTCCAGGTGCGGCAATTCCGGCATCGTCACCGCCCGGCAGCCCTTGGCCGCCACCCGGCGGATCTCGGCGCACATGGCCTCCGGGTTCCACGTCGGCAAGATGGCGATCGGGATGAACCGGTCCGGGTAGGAGCCGGCCCATTCGTCGATGTGCCAGTCGTTGTAGGCCGACACCATCACCAGCGTCGCCTCCTCGCGGTGCATGTTGAGATGCCGCGCAGAGAAGCCGGTGAACGTCGGGAAGCACATCGACGCGAGAATGCCGTTGCGGTTCATGTCCCGAACGCGTTCGTGGACGTCGTAGACGCCGGGACGCATCTCCGCGAAACCGGCCGGATCGCGGCCCCATTCCTCGGCCGGCCAGGACACCACGGCGTTGAGACCGCTCACGCCCTGCGGCCTGCCCTGGTACATCCACTGGTCGACGCCCTTGTCGTCGACCACGACGATCGGCGCCTCGGGCTTGTACTTGGCGGGCACGTGGCGCAGGAACATGTCCGGCGGCTCGACGACGTGGTCGTCAATGCTCACCAGGATCAGGTCATCGACATCCATGCGAAATTCCTTCTCGGACAAGCGGCTAGCCACCGCACTCGGTCGTCGTCAACAGCAGCCGGGGGATCGGCGCGGGATCAAGCAGCAATGCATCCGACATCGTCAGCTGCCCGGCACTGGCGATCATGTTGTCCAGCACGGCCTGTAGGTCGTCGCCCTCGATCTCGTAGATGGCCACATAGGGGCCGTCGGCGTTGACCGGACGCAACCGCCGCGCCGAGACGAATCCCTCGAGAGCGACGAGCTCAGGCAGATGGACTTCGTCGTACCAGGTGTTGTACTCCTGGTCGCGTTCGGGCGAACTGGGTCGACTCTCCACCAGAATGATGCCCTTGGCCATTGTCGCCACCTCTTTCGTGACTATTCGTAGCGCACCGTAACCGAATCCGAATCGGGTATGCCCTGGCACGTCAAAATGTAGCCTTCGTCCACTTCGTCGTCGTCGAGAGCGTCGTTGATCCGCATCGTCGCGTGCCCGCTCTCGAGGCGAGCCATGCAGGTGCCACAGTTGCCGGCCTCGCAGTTGAACGGGGGATCCAGGCCGGCCCGCCGCGCGCTTTCCAGGAGCGTCTCGCCGGGAACCAGCGGCACCGACGCCTTCCTGCGTTCCAAGAAGATCGTCACCGTGCCGGGCTCGGCACCGTTTGAAGTGGGATCTGGCACCCTTGGAGTCTCCTCGATCGTCGCGGCGACCGCCGCGCGCTGGAACGCTTCGGGTTCCAACTTTGCCGCCCCGTCCGTACTTGCGTTCTTCAGTATAGAGAATACTATTCTCACAAGCCGATAGCATCTTCTCTACTGCGCCGAAGTCGGGTCAACCTGGCCTGCGGGGAAGGACAGGACGTGACCGAGCCGGCCGCGCTCGTGTTTGAAGACCGGCAGTTCAGCCTGCCCGAGCTCGACGCGATGGCCAACAGTCTGGCCGCGGCGCTGGGCAAAAGCGGTGTCGCCGCGGGCCGGCGGGTGGCCGTCATGTCGTCGAACCGTCCGGAGTTCGTCGCCGTCCTGCTCGGGATCTGGCGGCTGGGCGCCACGGCGGTGCTGATCAGTCCCGCGTGGAAGCACGACGAGGTCGATCACGCGTTGTCGCTGACCGATCCCGGCCACGCCGTCGGGGACCATCCGGTGCTGGCCGGGTTGATGCCGATGCTGCACCTGGACGATCCGGTCGCTCCCGCCGAGCCGATGCCGATGTCGTCTCTGCCGCGCGCCGATGCGGTGCTGGTGTTCAGCTCGGGTACCACCGGCCTGCCGAAGGCCGTCCGGCATACCCATGCCACATTGACCGCGGCCGTGCGGCATTGGCGCGACGCTCTGCAACTCACCCGCCAGGACCGCATCCAAATTGCCACGCCGCCGTCGCACATCCTCGGTCTGCTCAACATCGTCACCGCGCTGCGCACCGGCGCCTGGCTGCGCCTGCATCGCCGCTTCAACATCGACTCGATGCTCCATCACATCGAAAAAGACCGCATCACAATCGAAATGGCAGTTGCGCCAATCTCACTGGCCATCGCCTCGCACCCCAGGCTCGAGTCATACGACCTGTCGTCGCTGCGCTACATCATGTGGGGCGCGACGCCGGTCAGCAGCAGCGTCGCCGAGACCGTGACACGGCGCACCGGCGTCGGATGGGTCCCGGCCTATGGCACCACGGAATTGCCTGTCATTGCCTGTAATCCGCTCGACAGTGCCCGGCTCGACACGGTCGGGCGGCCGGTGCCGGGGGTGGAGCTGCGGGTGGTCTCGCTGGAGACCGGCCAGCCCGTCGGCGTGGGCGAGGTCGGTGAGATCCAGGCGCGGTCAAGCATGTTGATGGCCGGCTACCTGCCGGCCGCGGCGACCGGTGAGGCGGTGTGCGACGGCTGGTATCGCACCGGGGACGTCGGCTGGCTCGACGCCGACCGTTGGCTGCGGATCACCGACCGCCTCAAGGAGATGATCAAGGTGCGCGGCTTCCAGGTCGCGCCGGCCGAAATCGAGACGGTGTTGCAAGGGCATCCCGCCGTCAAAGACTGTGCGGTGTTTGGTATTCCGGACGGGATCAACGGGGAGGCCGTCGTCGCCGCGGTCGCCACTCGGGTCCCGGTCGACGCCGCCGATCTCACCGCCCGGGTGGATGAGAAGCTGGCGTCCTACAAACATCTGAGCCGAGTCGTGTTCGTCCCCGATATTCCCCGCCTGCCGTCGGGCAAGGTGCTGCGCCGAGTGCTGAAGGAGCGCTATGGATGTACGTCTGACAGCTGAACAGCAACAGTTGCGTGATGCCGCTGCGAAGCTGGCCGATGATCTCGGGCCGGCCACGGTTGCCGACCTCGCCGACGACAGCCGAATCGCCAGGCTGGACAAGCAGATTGCGGCGACCGGCTGGAGGTCGCTGCGCTCCGACGGGGCCTCCGGTGTCGAAGTCGCGATCGTCGCCGAGGAATTCGGCCGACGGCTGGTCGACACCCCGTTTCTCGGACCGGTGCTGGCCGACGACCTGGCCCACCGCATCGGGGCCGGCGCCGCCGACGCGACGGTGGCCGTCGACGACCGCGCGATCGACGCGCGCGGCGCCCGGCGCGTGCTATCGCTGTCGGGCACCACCGTGCTGGCCGCAGACTCCGATGGCGCGCGCGCCGGTGCCGACTTGACCAGGGCCGAGGCCGAATTGGGTGGCTCTGCCGAGAAGCTCGGCGAGCTGGCGGACGATGCCGCGGCCCGGTGGTACGCGCTCGCGCTGGTCACCACGACGGCAGACCTGGTCGGAATCGCCCGGGGCGCACATGCCGTCGCGTGTGACTACGCCAAAATTCGTGAACAGTACGGCAAACAGATCGGCTCGTATCAGGCCATCGCCCACCTGCTGGCGGAAAGCCTTGCCCTGATTGAGGGTTCGGTCAGCGTGCTGCGCCATGCCGCGTGGGGAGTCGACGAACTCGAGCCGGCCGAAGCCATTCGGGCCGCGCAGATCGCGAAGGTCTACTGCGCGCGGGCCACCCGAACCGTGTGTGAGACCGCGGTTCAGGTGCACGGCGGCATCGGCAACACGTGGGAGTGCATTGTGCACGTCTACCTGCGCCGCGCCCTGACATCGACGGAGCTGTGGCCCGTCCCGTTGAAGGAGATCGATCTTGGACTTTCGTGACTCACCCGACGAGGCCGCCTTCCGCGAGCGACTGCGCAGCTGGCTTTCGGTGCACGCCAGGGAATTCTCGGGATCGGGCGACGAGTACTGGGCGCGGATGGCCGACTGGCATCGTGCCCTGTACGAGAACGGCTTTTTCGGCCTGTCGTGGCCACGCGATTGGGGCGGTCAGGACTTGGCGCCGGTGTACGACGTCATCGTCGACGAGGAGCTGGTGCGGGCGGGCGCTCCGCCGCGGCCCAGCGTCGGCTATCTGGTGTACGGCATCGGTGAGCACGCCAGCGATGAGGTCCGCAAGCGCTTCCTGCCCGGCATCATCAACGGCACCGAACGCTGGTGTCAGGGCTTCAGCGAACCCGGAGCCGGCTCGGATCTGGCGTCGCTGACCACCACCGCCACCCGCGACGGCGACAACTACGTCATCCACGGACACAAGATCTGGACCAGCTACTCCGACGTCGCGGACTGGTGTCTGCTGCTGGCCCGCACCGATCCCGACGCGAAGCGGCACCGGGGTTTGTCGGCGTTTGTGATCGCGATGAAACAGCCTGGCGTGCAACAACGCCCATTGCAGATGATGAACGGCGTCACCAACGAATTCGGCCAGGTGTTCTTCGACGGCGCCACGGTGCCGGCGGATCGGATGGTCGGTGCTCCCGGTGACGGCTGGGCCGTTGCGATGACCGTGGTCGGACACGAACGTGAGCCCTCGACCCTCGGCTACGCAGCGCGATACGGCAAGCTTGTCCGAGAACTGTTGGCGCACTGGGTTGATCGCGAAGGTTCGGTTCCTGAAGAGCTGGCCTGGGCTGCTGTTCAGTCGGACATGTTGACCCACCACGTGCGACGCCGGCTGTCCGAGCAGCTGGACGGGGTGTCGCACGGCTCGGAAGGCTCGCTGGACAAGCTGCTGATGACCTGGGTGGAACAATCCGTGGGCCACGCCGCGCTGGCGGTCGCCGGAACCCGCGACCCAGACCTGCTGAGCGCCTACCTGTACAGCCGCGCACAGAGCGTCATGGGCGGGACATCACAGATCCAGAAAAACATCATCGCTTCGCGCATCTTGGGATTGGGAGTCTGACGTGTACGACATGCCTGCTGAAATCGACGTCCGTGCCGACGGTGCGCTGCGGATCATCACGCTGAACCGGCCGGACTCGCTGAACTCGGTCAACGACGACCTGCACTCCGGGCTGGCCCGGATATGGCAGCGGCTGACCGACGACGCGGGCGCCCGCGCCGCGGTGATCACCGGTGCCGGCAGGGCATTCTCGGCCGGCGGTGACTTCGGGTACCTCGAAGAGCTCGCGAACGATGCGGACCTGCGGGCCAAGACCATTCGCGACGGACGCGAAATTGTACTGGGTATGGCGCGATGCCGAATTCCGGTGGTAGCGGCCGTAAATGGACCGGCCGTCGGATTGGGCTGCAGCCTGGTCGCCCTGAGCG
This sequence comes from Mycobacterium sp. NGS40, assembly GCF_059812735.1. Classification (NCBI taxonomy): domain Bacteria; kingdom Bacillati; phylum Actinomycetota; class Actinomycetes; order Mycobacteriales; family Mycobacteriaceae; genus Mycobacterium; species Mycobacterium sp. NGS40. The sequence continues at coordinate 173,173 of NZ_JCALDG010000007.1, read as the reverse complement.
ACCTCGTCTATATAGCCGAAGATGCCTACCTCGCCGACCCGCACGTGCAGGTCGGCTTGGTCGCCGCCGACGGTGGGCCGCTGACCTGGCCGCTGCACATCAGCCTGCTGCTGGCCAAGGAGTACGCGCTGACCGGCACCCGTATCAAAGCGCAGCGCGCCGTAGAAATCGGGCTGGCCAACCACGTGGCCGCCGACCCGCTCGCCGAGGCGATCGCCTGCGCCGAAAAGATTTTAAAGCTGCCGCAGCAAGCGGTCGAGAGCACCAAGCGAGTGCTCAACATTCACCTGGAGCGGGCGGTGCTGGCCAGTCTCGACTACGCCCTCTCGGCCGAAAGCCAATCGTTTCTGACCGAAGACTTCCGGGCCAACGTCGCGAAGTTCAACGCCGCGAAGAACTGAGCCGCGCAACGCGACTCAGCTCTTCGACAGGCGTGATCAGCTCTTGGCCGCAGCCTTTTCGCGGGCCTCGGCCGTCTTCTCCGCCCCGCGGGCGGCCTCGGCCTGAGCCTCTTTCTTGGCCACGTCGCGCTGCGCCTTGGCCTTGTCCTGCTGGGCGCGGCCTTCCTTACGAAGACCCTCGTGGTTGACAAGGATGCCAAGGATTTCCTTGGTCTTGCCGATCGCGTCCTCGATGACGCCCTTGATGCCTTCCACGATTCCATTGTCGCGCTCAGTCATGATGGAACCCCCTTCGTGAGAAGTTATTGGTCTAATGTCCCGTACCCGAAGAGACCGGCGGGACAACGTTTTAATCGGCGCGTCGGGTGTGGTGTCGGTCACCTTCTCCGTTCACCAGCGACAACGGCCTTCGAGTCCGGTCTCAAACGTCGTGGTGGCCCAGGAAGTCGCGCATCACCTCGTCGAACAACGCGGGTTCCTCGATGAACGGCATGTGTGAGCTCGACTCGAACAACTCGAACCGCGAGTCTTTGATGCGCCGATGCATGGCGTACATGTGCTCGTGGTCGCATTCGTCGTACCTGCCCGCTACTACGAGGGTCGGCAGGTCGAGCTCGGTCAATCGGTCGAATACGTCCCAGTTGCCGACGTTGCCGACGATGCGAAAGTCGCTGGGGCCGAACATCGTTTCGAAGACTTCGGCGCCCATGCGGATGAACGCATCCTGAAGTTCTGGTGGCCACGGCCGGACGCGGCAGAGATACGTCTCATTCCAGGTGCGGATCGCGTCCTGGTATTCGGGCGAGTGCGTCGTGCCGGCGGCCTCGTGTCGGTCGATGGCGGATTGAGTGTCCGGGTCCAAGTCGCGCTTGAGCCGGGCCACCATCTCCGAGAACGCGGGGATGGACGCGATGCTGTTCGAGATGGTCAGGCTGGCCGCGGTCGACGGGACGTCGAGCAGGTACTGCTGCGCCAGCATTCCGCCCCACGAGTTGCCGAAGACGTGGAAGCGTTCCAGGCCAAGCGCGCCGACGACGGCGGACACCTCGGCGACCGAGCGGTCCATCGTCCAAAGTGTGGTGTCCGACGGGCACTCCGAATTCCCGCAGCCAAGCTGGTCCCAGAAGATGACCTCGCGTTCATCGGCCAGGCGTTCCAGCGACAGCAAATAGTTGTGCGGTACGCCGGGCCCACCGTGAATCGCCAGCAGCGGAAGACCCGCCCCACCGCCGACGCGCTTGAACCACACTTTTCCGCCCGGAACCGCGATGGTCCCCTCTGATTGCGTCATGGCTGCCCGCCGCCTCCATACATCCGAAAGAGCAGTGTCCGCCGATGGCACGAAATCGTAGTCCGCCCGGAAACGCCGCCGCGAGGCTGCAACTAGCGCCGCATTTGCCTAGTGGCATCGTCGGTGGTTGCAATCTCGCGGGTCCGCGAAGGGTTCGAGTCCGGCGAACGCCTTGCAACTGGCACTCTCGTAATGAGAGAATACCGTTCTCATTAACTGTGGGCGGCTCTCGAAGCCGCGCACTGTGCCGGCCGAATTGGAGAAACCCGTGCCCGAAGCAGTCATCGAGGTACCGGCTCCATAATGTCTTCATGACGATCGCCGATCTAATTGCCGCAGCGCGCAACGGATCTCAGCGCGCGGCGGGTCGGCTGCTCAGCCTCGTGGAGGGCGACCAGCGCGACGAGGTGCTGGCCGGCATCGGTCCGGCAAGCGCTCTCACCGTGCGTGTGGTCGGAATTACCGGTCCGCCCGGCGCGGGTAAGTCGACGACGGTTGCGGCCCTCGTCGGCGCGTATCGCGAGCGGGGCTCCCGGGTGGCCGTGTTGGCCGTCGACCCGTCGTCGCCGTTCAGCGGCGGGGCGCTACTGGGTGACCGCATTCGGATGGCCGCGCATATCAATGACTCTGACGTGCTGATCCGCTCGGTGGCAAGTCGCGGACATCTCGGAGGCTTGGCGGCCGCGGTACCGGCGGCCATCCGCCTGCTGGGTGCGATCGGGTACGACTTGGTGCTGCTGGAAACCGTGGGGGTGGGGCAGTCGGAGATCGAGATCGCCGCCGTCGCCGACCCCACCATCGTGATCCTCAACCCCGGAGCGGGAGACGCCGTCCAGGCCGCCAAGGCCGGGGTGCTCGAAGTCGCCGACATCGTCGCGGTCAACAAGGCCGACCGCGAAGGTGCCGAACAGACCGTGCGGGACCTGCGCGCTGAAACCAAGGCGCCCATCGTCAGCCTGATCGCCGCACGAGGTGAGGGTGTCGCCGACCTCGTCGCCGTCATCGACGACCACCACCGCACCGACAACCGTGAGCGTCGGGTGGCGCGAGCCCGCGCTCAAATCCTGTCCCTGGCCCAAAGCCAGTTGAGGACCCGGGCGGGCCTCGACGCGCTCGCCCAGTCGGTGGTCGACGGCCAGGACGACCCGTACTCAGCCGCCGCGCGACTGCTGTTACGCGCAGGTCAGGGCCAGGATTGAGGCTTGCATGTCCCCCGATCGGGGGAACGGGCTTTCATCCGGATTCCGGCCCGATCAGCGGAGGTTTAGCCAGCTGGAGCGGCCTAACTTAACTCTTGTATCCACGACGAGTTAAGGAGACCCGCAAGATGACTCGCACACCCGAACTGTCCGCGGCACGGTTGCGTGACCAGGTGGAGATGTACCGCCAAATGTGGGTCCTGCGCCTGCTCGACATGGCGGTGGAGGAGTTGCGCATCGACGGTCGCCTCAACCAGCCCGTCCAGGCCGCATTCGGCCAGGAGGCCGTTGCCATCGGAACCGCGGCGGCACTTCGCCCGGGTGACGTCATGACCACCGGCATCGTTCATCTGCAGCACGCTCAGCAGGTCGCTTGCGCGCTCCCGCTGGGCCCGGCCATCGCCGCGCTGTCCGGGCCGGGCTTCGGTCCGGACGATGACGAGGACGCTTCGTTCGCGGCGTCGGTTCGCGGGTTGTCGGCAACCCAAAGTGCTTTGCAGCAGTCCCCGCTGCTGGCCGTCGGACATGCCTACGGCAAGCAATTGCTCGACGATGGCCGGGTTACGGTGTGCGCCATGGAAACTCGTGACGTGAAGTCCGCGGACTTCGCCGAGGCCGCGCACATCGCGGTGTCCTGGCAGCTTCCGGTGGTGTTCGTCGTCGAGAACGCCCGTCAGGACAACTACGCGGCCGAGTGCCACGGCATCCCGGTGCTCTCTGTCGACGGCAACGACGTTGAGGCGGTTCGTGACTCGGTCGCCGAGGCAGTGCGACGCGCGGGCGAGGGCGGGGGTCCCGTTCTGGTTCAGGCGATGACAAAGCGTACGAACGGCGTCTCCTCGGTCGACCCCCTGGTCTTCGAAAGGCAGCGCCTGATCGGCGCCGGCATCAGCGCCGGCCACCTCTACGAGCTGGAGCGCCGGGCTCGGCACCTGGTCGCCGAGGCCGAAGCCCACGCCAAAGCGATGCTGGCCGAAGAGCAGCCGGAGCCGATTCGGGAGCCCGAGGTCTGGCCGGCCGCTAGTTGAGCAGACCTTGGCGCATCGCCTCGGCGACAGCTGCCGCCCGGTCGCTGACCCCGAGCTTCTCGTATAGCCGCTGCACGTGGGTTTTCACTGTGGACGGCGCGACGAACAGCTCGCCGGCGATCGCGGGGATGCTTTGACCGCGCGCAATCCGATTGAGCACCTCGCGCTCGCGAGCGGACAGGACAGGAGCCGACGGTTCGGCTCGTTGCCGAATCTGCGCGGCGAGGCCTCCGGCAAGAGAGGGCGCCACCACGTCGTTCCCGTTCGCGCAATCGAGCACGGCTTTGACGATCTCGGTGCGTGTCGAATCCTTGAGCAGGAAGCCGGCCGCGCCCTGCTGCAGCGCTTGGTACACGATGGCCGCCTCGTCATGGGCGGACAGCAGCAGCACGCGGGTGGGCAAGTCGTTGCTTCGCACCGCGGCGGCCACCTGGGCCCCGTCCATGCCGGGCATCCGGAAGTCGAGCAACGCGACGTCGGGCCGGTGCTCCTTGATCAATTCCAGCGCTTGCGTGCCGTCGTCCGCCTCGCCGACGACGTTCACCTCACCGCTGAGCGCGAGTGCGCGCACCACCCCCTCCCGAAAGAGCGGGTGGTCATCGCCGACAACGACGCTGACCTTCTCGGGCGTTGCTGCGCCGGCCATGGCGGTCAGTGTAGCGGTTTGCCGCACCAGCGCAGATTGTCGCCGCGGAGAACCTGATGGGGGTTTTGCCGCTTAGCCCGGGAGGGGCGCGCACAGATGAGTACTGTGTTCGCGTGGCGGATACCAGCGACGCAGAGCTGCACCGGGTACGCAGGATTCACCAGCTGCGCTCGTATCGGATCGCGTCGGTGATTCGGATCGGCGTGGTGGGGCTGATGATCGCGGCCATGATTATCGGCACCCCGCGGTATGAATGGCCGCAACAGGCCCTATTGATTGTTCTGTACGCACTTGTCGCACAGTTTGCTTTGGCCCGGGCGTTTTCTCCCTTTCAATGGCTCCAGCGGGGGCGCTTGATCGGGATAGGCCGACTCGAGCCATTCGCATTCACCATCGTGGACGTCGCAACGTTGACGGTCTTTCAGGTGTTGTCCACAGACCGCATCGATCCATTGCTGATCATGATGCTGCTGCCCATCTTCATCGGCCTGGATACCTCGTCGCGGCGGGCGGCCGTGGTATTGGCCTGCTCGATGGCCGGGTTTCTTGTTGCGGTGCTGGAAGATCCGTTCATGCGAGAAGAATTCGGACTTGCCGAGTGCTTGTTCCGGTTCACCCTTTACGCCTGCCTCTGCGGCACGGCCTATATGGCGGTGCGGATGGAGGAGCGGCATACACGCGCGATCGCTGGGCTGAGCGCGTTGCGGGAGGAATTGCTGGCTCAGACGATGACCGCGTCCGACGTGCTACAGCGCCGCATTTCGGAATCCATTCACGACGGACCCCTGCAAGACGTGCTGGCCGTGCGGCAGGAGGTCGTCGAACTCAGGGCCGCCTATCCCGGCGATGAACGTGTCGAGCGTGCGCTCTCCGGTCTTCAGATCGCCTCGCAGAGCTTGCGGCAGGCGACTTTTGAGTTACATCCGGCGGTGCTGGAGCAGGCCGGGTTGGGTGCCGCGGTGCAGGAACTGGCCGCTTACACCCAGCGACGGTCGGGCATCGAGGTCAGTACCGACATCGATTATCCGATCCGCGACGAGATCGACCGGATCGTCTTCGGCGCCGTGCGCGAACTGCTGTCCAATGTCGTGCACCACTCGAAGGCCCGGCACGCATCGGTCACGCTGGGGGTGACCGACGGCAAATGTGTGTTGAACGTGACCGACGATGGCGTGGGCTTCAACGCCGAGACCATGGCGCGCCGCCTCGGCGAGGGCCACATCGGATTGGAGTCACACCGGACCCGGGTGGACGCGGCCGGTGGCATCTTTGCGATCCTCGACGCCCCGGTGGGCACTCATATCTGCGTCGAAGTGCCACTGAAGGGATGAACTCCTACTTCAGGTCGACAGACTTTCCGGTGGCGGCGGCGTAACCCGCCCGATAGCCGAAAACCATTGCCGGACCCAGGGTTCCGCCGGCACCTCCGTAGGCGCGGCCGGTCGCCCCGGCCATCGCGTTGCCCGCGGCGAACAGGCCCGGGATCGGTTCCCCATTGACATGCAGGACGCGGCCGTCGTGGTCGGTACGCGGCCCGCCCTTAGTGCCCATCGCCCCGATCGACACCGGCACGGCGTAGTACGGCGCGGTGTCGATCGGGCCGAGCGTCTTGCCGGCAGCCGTGGTGGCGCTGTCATCACCCCAATAGCCGTCGTACGCACTGGAACCGCGGCCGAAGTCCGGATCCGCCCCCGCGGCGACATGGCGGTTCCAGTCGTCGATCGTGCGGATCAGACCTTCGGCGTCGATACCGGTCTTGGCTCCCAATTCGTTCAGGTCCGCGGACTCGCAGAACCAGTCCGGAACCGGCTCGCCGGGAGCGACACCCAGAAATCCGTAGCGCTGCAGGTGAACTGAGTCGAACACTATCCAGCCGCGATCATTGACATAGCCCCCGTGGGGATCCAGGTACTGGAACGCGCCGGCCATCGAGTTGTAATCGCATGCCTCGTTGACGAAGCGGTGTCCGGCTTGGTTGACGATGATGCTTCTCGGCCGGGTCCGCTCCAGTCGCACGCTGCGGCTGCGCTGCTTGCCTTCGATGGTGTCGCCGGGGATCTGCACAATCGGGACCCACCATGCCTCGCCCATGTTGGCCAGATCCGCACCATGTGCCATCGCCATCCGCAGCCCGTCGCCGGTGTTATTCGGCGGCGAGACCGGACCGTGCATCGGGCCGCGCAGGAATGCCTGCACCAGGCCGGGGTCCCACTCGAAGCCGCCGACGGCGAGGACGACCCCGCGGCGCGCGTGCACGTTGATCTGCCTGCTGGCCAAGGCAATTCGCACGCCGGTGATCTCCCCGCCCTCGGCGATGAGTTCCTCGGCGCGAGCGTTGGTGTGCGGGGTCACCCCGGCATCCAGTAAACCCTTGAGCAGTCCCGCGATCAGCGCGGTGCCGGCGACGCACAGGTCGCTGCCTTCCTCGATCTGCACGTGTAGCCGTGCTCGGGTTTCGGCGTCGATACCGACGTTGGACCAGTCGGCGGGAAACGAGGTAATCCGTTGGCCCCACTCGCCGATGTTGTTGAGGTCGAACGGCCCCGCACTCAGGGACCGGCCGCCGGTCGGCTGTCCGCCGGGCAGCTCCGGCCGGTAATCGGGGAAACCGGCGGCGACGTCGAAGCGCAGGGCGCTGTGCTCCTCCACGAATTCCAGCATGGTCGGACCGGTTCGCACGAACGTTTCGAGCAGGGCATCGTCCATCTGCCCGAGGGACTGCGCACGCAGGTACCGCAACGCGTCGGCTTGCGTCAATTCGCCCTCGGGACAACGGTTATGGGCGGGGATCCAGATGATGCCACCCGACACCGCGGTGGTCCCGCCCACGGTCGGGGCCTTCTCGAACACCTCGACGGAGGCGCCGGCGGCCACCGCGGACAGCGCGGCGGTGAGCCCGGCCCCGCCAGTGCCGAGCACGACGACATCGACTTCGGAATCCCAAGACATCAACTGCAATCCCTTCAGCTCAGCAGCTCGGACAACTGCTTCGCGGCTTTGACGACCGCTTCCCTGCCGCGCATCACGACGTCCTCCCGATGGGAGATGAGGTTGATGCACGTCGGCGGGGACGGCGCCGGACGGTGGACCGCCACGGCCAGGCCGTAGGTGTTGGGCTCGATCTCGCCATAGGTCGTCACCCAGCCGCGCTCGCGTGCCCTCGACACCAGTTCCCGTTCACCTGGGCGTGGCGGCAGGCTTGCCAGCAAGGCGATTCCGGCGGCGCCGCGGTCCAGCGGGTACCGGCTGCCCTCGTGGAAGGACAGTTGGTAGGCCACGTGGCTCGGCACGATCACCGCGATCGCCACCTGTTGATCGCCCTCGGCGACCAGTAAGGACACGGTGGTACCCAGCTCGTCGGCCAAGGCCCGCAGCGTCGGCAGACTCAGCTGGCGCACGTTGCGGTCGAATGAGGCACCGAGCACGGCGAGGCCGGCGGCCGGCCGGTATCGCCCGTCGTCGCCCTTGGCCACCAAGCGGAATTGGGACAGTGTCGAGAGCAATCGGTAGGCGATGGTCCGGTGCACGCCGACCTGGTCAGCGAGCTGTTGGACGGTCAGGCCGGTCGGGGAATCCGCCACTATCTGCAGCGCGGTGATTCCCCTCGCGAGCGTTTGCGAGCCGCTACCCGAACTCGTCACAGCCTTGACATACCTCCATACGAGAGCGAAGCTCTAACTTATAACGCACGCCGGTGTGCGATATTCGCACACGGGCTTAGTCTAAAACGAGAACCAGATTTCCACCAGTACCAGCCGGAGAGGAACCGTGGCGGAGTTCGAGAGCATCTGGAGCGACCTGCAGGGTGTCGCGTTTGAGCAGGGCTATCTCAACGCCGGGGGCGTCCGGACCCGCTACTTGCGTGCCGGTGATCCCGCCAAGCCGGTCCTGATGCTGCTCCACGGATCCGGCGGCCACGCCGAGGCGTACGTGCGCAACCTTGCCGCCCACGCCGAGCATTTCTGGACCTGGTCGATCGACATGCTGGGTCACGGGTACACAGACAAGCCGGGTCATCCGCTGGAGGTCAGCCATTACGTCGGGCACCTGATGGCCGTGCTGCGCACCATCGGCGCGAACCGCGCCTACATCAGCGGCGAATCGCTCGGCGGCTGGGTGGCCGCGCGCGCCGCGGTCGATCATCCGGATGTGGTTGAGCGACTGGTCCTTAACACCGCTGGCGGTTCCCAGGCCGATCCGGTCGTGATGCAACGGATCATCACCCTGTCGATGGCGGCCGCCGAGAACCCGACCTGGGAGACGGTGCAAGCGCGCATCAAATGGCTGATGGCCGACAAGTCGAAGGACTACGACGATCTGGTTGCCAGCCGGCAACGGGTATACCGGCAACCGGGATTCGTGTCCGCGATGAGCGACATCATGGCGTTGCAAGACCCCGAGATTCGCGCGCGCAACATTCTCGGCCCGGCCGAATACGGAGCGATCATCGCGCCGACCCTGGTGCTGTGGACCAGTGACGACCCCACCGCCGACGTGACCGAGGGGCGCCGAATGGCGTCGATGATCCCGGGCGCGCGGTTCGAGGTGATGCCCGGCTGTGGTCACTGGCCGCAGTACGAGGACGCCAAAACGTTCAACCAGTTGCATCTCGACTTCCTGCTGGGGCGCTGATGGCGAGCGACGGGCACCAGACGCCGGGCCACGATGTCGACGTGGTCATCGTCGGCGCGGGTCCGGTCGGCTTGACATTGGCCAATATCCTTGGCCTGCAAGGTGTCCGGACCCTGTTGGTCGACGAGCGGGACACGCTGATCGACTACCCCCGCGGGGTCGGCCTGGACGACGAGTCGTTGCGCACCTTCCAGTCGATCGGCCTGGTCGATCGGGTGCTGCCGCACACGGTGCCGAACCAGATTCTGCGTTTCTTCGACGGCAATCGCCGGGTGCTGGCCGAAATGGCGCCGCCCGATTCGCGTTTCGGCTGGCCGAAGCGCAACGGGTTCGTCCAGCCACTCGTCGACGCCGAATTGCTGGCCGGGCTGGACCGATTCGATTGCGTCGAGGTGCGCTGGAGCCGGCCGATGACGGCCTGCCGGCAAAACGCCGACGGCGTCACGGTCGATCTCGGCGGCGAAGGCGCCACCGTGCGGGCCCGCTACCTCGTGGGCTGCGACGGCGGCCGCAGCATGACCCGCCGGATGATGGGCGTGTCGTTCGACGGGACGACGTCCTCGACGCGCTGGCTGGTGGTCGACATCGCCAACGATCCGCTGGGTCACCCGAACAGTGAGGTGGGCGCGGACCCCGAACGTCCCTATGCCTCGATTTCGATCGCGCACGGAATTCGCCGCTTTGAGTTCATGATTCATGCCGACGAGACCGACGAGCAGGCCGAGGATCCGGCGTTCCTCGAGCAGATGCTGGCCCGGATGGTGCCGCGGCCCGACCGGGTCGACGTGATCCGTCGCCGCGTGTACACCCACCACTCGCGCATCGCCGGGGCGTTCCGCAGCGGCCGGCTGCTGCTGGCCGGCGACGCCGCGCACCTGATGCCGGTGTGGCAGGGGCAGGGCTACAACAGCGGCATCCGGGATGCGGCCAACCTGGGCTGGAAGCTGGCCGCGGTGGTCAACGGCCGCGCCCACGACACATTGCTCGACACCTACGACGTGGAGCGCCGCAAGCACGCGCGGGCCATGATCGACCTTTCCACGATGGTGGGCAGGGTCATCTCGCCGACCAACCGGCGCGTCGCCACCGCGCGCGACCTGCTGGTGCGTTCGGCGTCAATTGTGCCGACACTCAAGCGATATGTGCTCGAGATGCGGTTCAAGCCGATGCCACGCTACGAGCACGGGGCCGTCGTGCACTCCGCCCCGCACGGCGCGCAGTCGCCGGTCGGCACGCTGTTCATTCAGCCGCGGGTCGATACCCGGACTCAGCAGGATGTCTTACTGGACGATGTGCTGGGCCCGTGGTTCGCCGTGCTGTGCTGGAACAACAACCCGCGCAAGATTCTCGGTGACGCGGCCTTCGCGAAGTGGAAAGCGTTGGGCGCGCGGTTTGTTGCGTTGCGACCGCAGACTCAGCTGCACTGGCCCGGACACGACGACCCGGATGTCGTCATCGTGGGCGACCGCACCGGGGGGCTCAAGTCCTGGTTCGACGTGCACTCCGAATCGGTGGTGTTCCTGCGCCCCGATCGTTGCATCGCGGGAGCTTGCATCGCCCAGCTCTCGCCCGATCTGAGCGCATCGCTGCTCGATGCCCTCACGCTCATCCCGGGAGGGGGTGATGTCGACAGTGGCAATGGCTCTGTGCTGTATGTCCCACAGCCCGCTCCTGAATCTTCCGGGGCCGTCGCGGGACCTGCTTGACGACGTCGAAGGGGCCATCGCGCAGGCTGCCGAATTCGTCCGCGATTACGATCCCGAACTCGTCGTCATCTTTTCGCCGGATCACTACAACGGATTCTTCTACAAGGCGATGCCACCGTTCTGTATCGGCTTGAACGCCAACGGAGTCGGTGACTACGGCACCCACGCCGGTCCACTCGACGTCCCGGCCGACCTGGCTTCACAGTGCGCGGAGGCAGTGCTCGAGGCGAGCATCGACGTGGCGGTATCGGCCAGCATGGACGTGGATCACGGGACCGTCCAGCCGCTGGAAAAACTCTTCGGCGACGCCCTGTCGCGTCCGGTGATACCGATCTTCGTCAACGCCGTCGCGGTGCCGCTGGGACCGTTGCATCGATGCCGCGCGCTGGGCGCGGCCGTCGGCAAGTATCTGGCCACCCTCGACAAACGGGTCTTGGTGATCGGGTCCGGTGGGCTGTCCCACAGCCCGCCGGTACCGACCCTGGCGACGGCGCCGGAACCGGTGCTGGAGCGCATCGTGGGGGGCCGGCCGATGACGCCGGAGCAGCGACAAGCCCGGCAGGTCGCCGTCATCGAGGCGGCCAGGGCCTTCGCCGGCGGCGAGAGTGACCTGCAACCGCTGAATCCGGCGTGGGATCACCGCTTCCTGGAGATCATCGACGCCGGCCGGCTTGAAGAGTTCAACCTCTGGTCGAACGCCTTCGTGCTCTACGAGGGCGGCAGCTCCGCACACGAAGTCCGTACCTGGATAGCGGCTTTCGCCGTGCTGGAGACCGTGGGCCCGTATGAGACGGCGTTGCGCTACTACAAATCGGCCGAAGAACTGATCGCCGGGTTCGCGATCAGAACGGCGATGCCGGCATGACGAGCGCGAAGATGAACGGCTTCGATCATGTCGTCGACGTGTTGATCGTCGGCTCCGGCGGTGGCGGCATGGCCGCCGCCCTGACCGCGCGCGCGTCCGGCCTCGACGCGTTGGTGATCGAAAAGGCATCGTATTTCGGCGGCTCCACCGCATTGTCGGGTGGCGGCATCTGGGTCCCCGGTGCGCCCGCGCAACGCCGGGAGGGCTACTGTCCGGATCCCGAGGGCGTGGTCGAATACCTGCTCAGGATCACCGAGGGACTGGTCAGCGAGGCGCGCATCCGGCAGTACGTCGAATCGGCGCCGAAAATGCTGGAGTTCCTCGAAGGGCTGTCCGGGTGGTTCGAATTCGTCTGGAAGCCCGACTATGCCGACTACTACCCGGAACTGCCGGGCGCCTCGGAGCTGGGCAGCACCATCAACGTGCCGGCCATCGACCTGCGGAAGCTGGGCGCCGACGAGCACCTTATGCTCAAGCCGCTGGCACTAGCTCCCCGGGGAATCTGGTTGGGCCCCAAAGATCTTCGGACCTTCTACCGGATCAGGCAGACGTGGGCCGGCAAGGGCGTGCTGTTGAAACTCCTCTGGCGGATGTTCAAGGCGAGAGCCTTCAACGAGCGGATGGCCGCGATCGGCCAGTCGCTGGTCGCGCGGTTGCGGTTGGCGCTGCGGGACAGCGGCATTCCGCTGTGGCTGGACGCGCCGATGACCGAGCTGCTCACCAACGCCGACGGATCGGTGACCGGGGCGGTGATCGAACGTGACGGCGCCAGGCAGCGGATCGGTGCGCGCCGCGGCGTCATCCTGGCGTCCGGGGGATTCGATCACGACCTTGCCTGGCGCAAGGAGCAGATGCCCGTTGTGGACCAGGACTGGAGCTTCGGTAACCCCGTCGCGATGGGTGACGGCATTCGCGCGGGCGAAAAGGTGGGCGCCGCGACCGACCTGCTCGACGAGGCGTGGTGGTTCCCGGCGATCCAATGGCCGGACGGCCGAATGCAATTCATGCTCAACGAGCGGATGATGCCGTCGCAATTCATTGTCAACGGCGAAGGTAAGCGGTTCATCAACGAGGCGGCTCCTTACATGGACTTCGGCCACGCGATGATCGATGGGCAGAAGTCCGGTGTCACCCACATTCCGTGCTGGCTGATCACCGATCATCGGTCGTGGAATCGCTACGTCGTCGGTGGTCACCTGCCGCTACCGAAGATTCCGGGTGCTCCGGTGCCCACCGGCCGCAAGATTCCGAAGGCGTGGCTGGAATCCGGTGTGGTCAAGGCGGCGACCAGCTGGGACGAAATGGCGACCAAAATCGGAGTTCCGGCAGTCGAATTGCGGTCCACTGCAGCACGTTTCAACGAACTCGCGCACAACGGCCACGACGACGATTTCAACCGAGGAGACAGCGTTTACGACAACTACTACGGCGACCCGACCTTGCCCAACCCCAATCTGTACCCGTTGGGCGATCCGCCCTACTATGCGTTCCGAATCGTGCTCGGCGACCTCGGCACTTCGGGTGGTCTGCTCACCGACGAATACGCCCGTGTGCTGCGGCCTGACGCGTCCATCGTGCCGGGGTTGTACGCGGTGGGCAACACGTCCGCGCCGGTAATGGGTCGCAGCTATGCGGGCGCCGGGGCGACCATCGGTCCCGCCATGACCTTCGGCTTTGTCGCCGCCAAACACCTTGCCAGCCAGGCCTAGTCTCTTGAGGAGGTAACAATGAAAATTTCACTGTTCTACGAGTTCGCTCTGCCCCGTCCGTGGGCGCCCGACGACGAACATGTCCTGTTGCAGGACTGCCTGAACGAGGTGGAGGCCGCCGACAAGGCGGGATTCTCCACCGTCTGGCTGACCGAGCACCACTTCCTCGAGGAGTACTGCCACTCCACCGCGCCGGAGATCTTCCTGGCCGCGGCCAGCCAGCGAACCAAGAACATTCGGCTCGGGTTCGGCATCATGCATCTGCTGCCCGCGGTCAATCACCCCGCCCGGGTGGCCGAACGCGTCGCGACCATCGACCTGCTTTCCAACGGGCGTGTCGAGTTCGGCACCGGGGAAGGTTCCTCGGTCGGCGAACTCGGCGGATTCGACGTCGACCCCGCCGACAAGCGCGCCCAGTGGGAGGAGTCCCTGGAGGTCGCGATCCGATGCATGATCGAGGAGCCGTTCACGGGTTTCAAGGGTGAGCAGATCCAGATGCCGCCTCGCAACGTCATCCCCAAACCGTTGCAAAAGCCGCACCCGCCCGTCTGGGTCGCCTGCACCCGGCCGGCAAGCGTGCAGATGGCTGCCCAAAAGTGCATTGGGGCACTGAGTTTCGCCTACACCGGACCCGGTCCGCTGACCGACCGGGTCAACGGCTACTACAAAGAATTCGAGGAGAACGGCGTGCCGATCACGCCGCAGATCAACCCGAACATCCTGGCCATCGGCGGTGACTTGTCGATGATGGTCGCCAAGACCGAAGAAGAGGCGCTGCAACGGCTGGGGCAGGGCGGTGGATTCTTCTCGTTCGGGATCATGCACTACTACCTGACCGGAATGCACAGCCCGGGCCGCACCGGAGTGTGGAAGCGCTATCTCGAAGAGGTGGAAAAGGACCCGACGCTGGCCTACGGACCCGGCCGCGGCGCGATCGGATCCCCGGACACCGTGCGCGAGTTCCTGCGCGGGTACGAGGAGAGCGGCGTCGACGAGATCATCCTGCTGCTCAACCCGCGCAGCCACGAAGGCACCATGGAATCCATTGAGCTGATGGGCAAAGAGGTACTGCCCGAGTTCATCGAACGTGACCAGAAAGCGGTGGCGGAGAAGGCCAAGCGGCTGGCACCGGTGATCGAGAAGGTCGAGGCGCGGCGGCCGAAGCCGAGCGCCCCGTTGTTCGACGAAACCTACGCGTTCGGCGGCTTGCCCACCGGGCGCGACAAATTCACCGCCAGCGAGATCCCCGAGGCCATGGCGGAGATCAACGAGGGCCGGGTGCAGGCGGCGCAGCGCGCGAAGGAAGAGCAGAAAAAGAAGTAGCGCCGGAAGATAATCGAGCCGTGGGCGAGATCGACGGGTTGTGGCGCTATGACGGCCGCCGTGCGGTGGTCACCGGATGTGCGTCGGGCATTGGCGAGCATGTGGTGCGCCAGCTCACCGAACTCGGGGCCGAAGTCGTCGGGCTGGATAAGCGGCGACCGTCGTTCGAGCTCAACGAGTTTCATGAGGTCGACCTCGCCGACCCGGAATCGATCGATGGTGCGGTAGCGTCCATCGGTGGGCGGGTCGACACGCTGTTCAACGTCGCCGGTGTCTCCTCCGGGATCGGCAACCCGGCACTGGTCGCCACGATCAACTTCCTGGGCACCCGCCAGATCACCGAGGCGCTGGTTTCGAGGATGGCCGCGGGATCGTCGATCGTCAGCGTGTCCTCGCTCGCGGCCGCCGCCTACCGAGAGCACGCGGCGGCGGTGGCGCCATTGTTGAATACCGCGACGATGCAAGAGGGCATCGACTGGTGCGAGGCGAATCCCGACGTGGTGGGCAACGGTTACCAACTGTCCAAGGAAGCGATCATCTTCTACACGATGCGCAGTGCTACGCCCCTGGGCGCCAAAGGTATCCGCATCAACTGCTCCGGCCCCGGGGTCACCGAGACGCCGATACTCGATCAGCTGCGAACGGCGTACGGGCACGCATTCCTCGACGACATTCCCAAGCCGCTGGGGCGCGTTTGCGACCCCGCCGAGCAGGCGGCAGTGCTGCTCTTCTTGAATAGTGGTGCGGCCAGCTACATCACGGGACAGATCATCTGGGTCGACGGTGGAAACGTGGGCGCGGCGATCGCTCGTGAACTCGAGAAAGGAGCCCCGCCAGATGAGCCGAGCGGACTTGACTGATTTCCGTCGGGTGGCAAGGGACGTCTCCAATTGGGGACGCTGGGGCGACGCCGACGAGCTCGGCACTCTGAACTTCATCACCGCGGACAAGGTCGCGCAGGCCGCCGGTCTGGTCAAGCACGGCAAGGTATTTCCGCTCGGGGTCGACTTCGGCGCCTCGGGTCCGCAGGGCGCCTTCGCGTTTCGGCACAACCCGGTGCACATCATGACCGTCGACGGCGGCGATGTGAACACGCTGGCCAAGTACGGGCCGAGCTGGCCGCGTAACCCGGTGGCTCAGCAGCTCAGCGGCTACATGACGCCCGACAATCCGTTCCGCTTCAACGACGACATCATCATCATGCCGCTGCAGGCGGCAAGCCAGTGGGATGCGTTGTCCCACGTCTACTACGACGATCAGCTCTACAACGGCTTCGCGGCGGATTCGGTCACCAGCATGGGCGCCTACCACTGCGGCATCGACAAGGTTGACGTCAAGGGCATCACGTCCCGCGGTGTGCTGCTGGACTTGGTCCGCCATCGCAAAGCGGAGGTATTCCTCGAGGCCGGAAACCCGATCTCGCCGGAAGAACTCGACGACGTGGTTCGCGCCCAGGGTGTGACCGTCGGGCGGGGTGACATCGTGCTGATCCGGACCGGCTGGTGGACAAGGTTTCTGATGACCGGTAACAGGACCGAGGGCTATTCCGGCCTGGACTGGCGATGTGCCCAGTGGCTGCATGATCACGAGATCGCGGCCGTGGCCGCGGATAACCTTCAGGTCGAAGACCTGGTTTCCGGAGTCGACGGCGTCACCTTCCCCCTGCATCTACTCTGCCTGCGCGACATGGGCATGATCTTCGGCGAATACTGGGATCTCGCCGCGCTGGCGCAGGATTGCGCCGCGGACGGCGTCTACGAGTTCCAGCTCGTCGCCCCGCCGCTGCGGGTGGTCGGCGCGGTCGGCTCTCCCGTGAACCCGATTGCGATCAAGTGATGGACTTTGCGCGCCGGACCATGCTGGTCGACGGTCTTACCACGGGTTACCTGGATGCCGGCAACGGCGATCCGATAGTGCTGCTACACGGCGGCGAGTTCGGCGCCAGCGCCGAACTGGGTTGGGAACGCAACGTTTCCGCGCTGGCCGCACACTACCGGGTGCTGGCTCCGGACATGCTGGGGTATGGAAACTCGGCGAAGGTGATCGACTTCGTGGACGGCCGGGGGATGCGGATACGGCATGTGGCTCGCTTCTGCGAGCTGCTCGGTATCGACTCCGCGCATTTCGTCGGCAACTCGATGGGCGCGATCAACCTGCTCAACGACACCACGTCCGAAGCGCCGCGGTTGCCGGTCCGTAGCCTGACGATCATCTGCGGCGGCGGAGAAATTCAGCAGAACAAGCACTTTGAGGCGCTGCAGGACTACGACGCCAGCCTGGAGGCGATGCGCCGCATCGTGGAAGCCCTGTTTCACGATCCCAGCTATCCGGCCGACGAGGAATACGTGGGGCGCCGCTACGCATCGAGCACCGCGCCGGGGGCGTGGGAAGCGGTGGCCGCGGCCCGATTCCGCCGCCCCGGTTCCTCGCGGCCGCCGACCCCGTCGACCACCCGAGCCTACGAGCGCGTCGGCGTGCCGACGCTGGTGGTCGAAGGGGGAGAGGACAAGCTGTTGCCGCGAGGTTGGGCCGCCGAGATCGCCGAGCAGATCGACGGCGCCCGCTCGACGGTGGTCGTCGGCGCCGGTCACTGTCCGCAGATCGAGCAGCCGTCGACGGTCAACGAATTGCTGCTGGAATTCCTGGCTTCTTAGAAGACGTATTCCAGCCGGGTCATCATTCCGGCGACCTGGTGATAGGTGTTGTGGCAGTGCATCTGCCACACGCCGGGATTATCGGCCACCAGAACGGCCAGGATCTTCTGCTTGGGCAGCACCATCACGGTGTCCTTGCGGGCGCCCAGCGATCCGTCGGGGTTGATCAGCTGGAATGTGTGCCCGTGCAGGTGGATTGGATGATACATCATCGTCGAGTTGTCGAAGGTGATGGTCGGCCGCTGGCCCTGCTGAACGTGCAGCGGATTGGTCTTGCTGTATGGCTCGCCGTTGATCGTCCAGTCGTACTGGACCATGTTGCCGCCCAGCACGACGGGAAGGTTGAGCCCCGGTTCGGGTCGGCTCAACATGACCGACGTTGCGGCGGTGAACATCTCGATCGTTCCTACGCGCCGGTTCAATTCGGCTGGTTGGAACTGCGGATCGGGCGGGCTGCCCTTGCCGGTGGACAGCAGCGCCCGCGCCAGCGCCCCCTTGCCCTCGGCCAAGGCGACCAGCGGGAAGACGCCGTCGGCGGCGGTCACGATGACGTCGTATCGTTCGGCCATCCCGATCAGCAGGGCGTCGACCTGTCTGGGCACCACGGCGTAGCCATCGGTGTGGGTGACCGTCATGGGGTGGCCGGTCAGCGCGACGCGGAAGGTGGTGTCGGAGCCGGTGTTGATGAAGCGGATCCGGATGCGCTGGCCCGGCTTGGCATTGAAGGTGGTGGGAGCCGCGGGAATTCGCCCGTTGATCAGATAGTACGGATAGGCGATGTCTCCGGCGTCGCCGCCAAGCAGGTCGCTGTTTCCGACCCGGGCAGTCGGCGTTGCCGACGCTGATGTCGACGTCGACGTGGGAGTGGTCGACGTCGTCGGGCTGGTCGAAGTGGTCTCGCTGGTCGAGGTGGTAGGGGTTGTCGACGTGGTCGGGGTTGTCGAGGGTGCGGCCGGCATGTTGGACATGCTGGGTTTGTTGGGGTTCGTGAGTTCCTCGTAGAGCTGCTGCGGACTCTTTCCCACGCCATCGGTCCAGTCATCAAGGACGACAACCCATTCGGCGTCGTAGTTGCTTTCGGTGGGGTCATCGATGATGACCGGCAGGTACAGCCCGGTGTCTTCGTCGAGGCCGGTGTGCGGATGTGCCCAGTAGGTGCCCGAATTCGGTACGGAGAACTGATACGTGAATTCCTGGCCGGCTTCGATGTTCGGGGTGGCCGGTTCCGCGCCATCCATGTTGTTGCGCAACGCGATACCGTGCCAATGCACCGAGGTCATGTGGTCGAGTTTGTTCGAGACCTTGACCACGAGTTCGTCGCCGACGTTGGCCCGGATCAGCGGGCCGGGGATCGTGTCGCCGAAGGCCAGCGTCCGCACGACCGGTCCGCCCAAATCGATCTGGGTCAGCTGCTGGGTCAAGCTGACGTTGACCGTGCGTCCGCTGTGCGGCCGTGCCGCCTCGGCAGCAGCGATCGCGGCGGCCATCTTGTCGGCACTGCTCAGGTCCTGCGACTTGGAATGGCCGCACGCCGCCAGTGTCAATCCACCCGCGATGCTGGCCGCCATGAAGCCGCGCCGGGTCAGCTGCGCCCCGTCGAAGGTAACCCCACTGGTGGGTAGCAGCGGCATTGATCGCTCCTCGTCGTCGGTCGATACGGGCCCGGCGAGTTATACCGTGCTAGGGAGTTAGCCAGAACGCAACCATTGCCGAAGATTTTTCGGCCGCTATCAGCCGGCCTGCTGCCGGGAATCCGCCCAGTTGCTGAAGTTGGTCGGGTAGATCGTGACTTGCTCTCCGTCGATAGGAACGATGCCGCGGTCGTCGAGCAGCGCACCGTAGTAGCGGGCCTGCGGGTCGGTGACCACCTCGCGCGCATCGCCGGTTGCGGCGAACCACGTCCGGATGAAGTCGTCCATCCCCTGCTTGTCGGGGCCGGCGATGTTGATCAGCCCGGCCGGATCGTCGATCGCCGCGCGGGTGACGGCCGTCGCGACGTCTGCGGAGGCGATGGGCTGGAACGCTCCGTGCGGCGCGCGAACAGTGTCGCCGTCGGCCATCGAATCCGCAATGCCGCCAACGAATTCGAAGAACTGCGTCGCGCGCACGATCGTGTTCGGGAATTCCGAGTCCTCGATCACCTTCTCCTGTGCGACCTTGGCCCGCATGTAGCCGCTGTCGGGCAATCGGTCGGCGCCCACGATCGAGAGCGCGACGTGGTGCTGTACGCCGGCGGCTCGCTCCGCTTCGAGGAGGTTGCGGGTCGAGGTGGTGAAAAACTCGAGCACGTCGTCGTCGGCCCAAGACGGGGAATTGGACACGTCCACCACGGTGTGGACACCGGCGACGGCCTCGGTGAGGCCTTCGCCGGTGATGGCGTTGACACCCGAGCGCGGCGAGGCGGGAACGGCTTCGTGGCCCAGGTCGGTGAGCATGGTGACAACCTGGGATCCGATCAGCCCGCTGCCACCGATAACCAAAACCTTCATGAGTACGCCCTCCCAGTTTTCCGATGAACTGCCGTACCCAGCATGGCTGGCGCGCGGCCCGTCCGGAACCCCTATGAGGCCGTTAACGCACGCGTGGACGGAAACCGTCGTCGGTGCTCGCGACCGAATAGCAGGCCGCGGTCGAGATGATCGTCGGCACGATCAGCGCGAGCACGAAGACGAATATGACGAACGCGCGGTTGGGGGTCGTCAGCCAGCCGATCGGAAGGCGCGCCAGGCTGACGGCAAGCCATGAGCCGGCGACGGCGAGGAACAGCGTTCCCACCGTGGCGACCTTGATCGACCGCAATGCCAATTGGGTCGGCTCGGCGGTGTTGGCCAGCGAGCGGTTCAGGGCCTTCGTACGGAAGTAGACCACCACGAAATCGAGCAGGATGGCCAGCGCGCAGAACGTCACGATCGACCCCGTCAGCCACAGCGCGGGCGGGTGCCCGAGCACGAAATGCAGGTAGTCGATGCTTGTCTCGCTCATGATCAACGTCGTCGCCATCGCGGCGCCGAAGGTCAGCCACCCGCCGAGGTCGGCGAGGAAACAGTAGGCGCGGATGTCCGCTGGATCTTCGGCGGGCACCTTGTTCACCGCGTGGCTGGCCAGCATCCAGCCCAGGCCGGCGAACAGTCCGGTGGTGCCGGCCGCGAGCATCCCGGTCGCCAGGTCGCCCTGGGTCCAGGCGATCGCGCAGATGCCCTGCCGGTCGCCGTTGTCGGGCGGGTGGGTGCCGCTGATGAGGCTGAACAGAAAGCTGTCCAACATCAGGATCAGCACCGCCGACGCGAACAGTGCCAGGGTGTGCACGCCTTCTCGGCTGTTGCGGTCGAACAGCAAAGCGATTGCGGTGATGAGGAATCCGCCGAGCACACCGGCGAGCTGTGACGTCGACGCCGCCGACGCGATCATGCTCCATTGGTCGGAGGTGCAGAAAGTATCGGGATTCATCGACGCCGCAATCCGTTGGCCAGGATCCGTTCGTTCACGCAGCAAACACTAATCCAGCAGTGGCAGGCCAATTCCGGGAAAGACTTAAATCAACTGCTTGACTTAACAGTCGCGTGCCCGATTAACTCGTCGGGTGGTCAACGAACTGGATGGCAAGGTCGCCATCGTCACCGGCGGGGCGTCGGGCATCGGTCGCGGCATCGTGGAACGGTTTCTTGCCGAGGGCGCCCGGGTCGTCGTCGCGGACGTCGAGGCCGAGATGGGCGAGCAGCTGGCTGCCACCCTGGGCCCCGGTGCGCTGTTCATCCGGACCGACGTCTCGGATCCCGAACAGGTGCAGGCGCTGGTCGCGACCACCGTCGAGAAGTTCGGCGGGCTGCACGTCATGGTGAACAACGCGGCGGTGTCCAGCCCCTTGCGTCGATTACTCGACGACGACCTGTCGGACTTCCACCGGATCATGGGCGTGAACGTCCTCGGCGTGATGGCCGGTACCCGAGACGCCGCCCGGCACATGGCCGAAAGCGGCGGCGGATCGATCATCAACCTCACTTCGATCGGCGGGATCCAGGCCGGCGGCGGGGTGATGATCTATCGGGCGTCGAAAGCGGCCGTCATCCAATTCACGAAGTCCGCGGCAATTGAGCTGGCGCGCTATGAGATTCGCGTCAACGCGATCGCGCCGGGCAGCATCCCCACGCCGATCCTGGGGAAGTCGGCGGCCGGGATGGACGCGGAGCAGCTGGCCCAGTTCGAGGCGAAGATCCGCCAGGGCATGCGAGACGACCGGCCGCTCAAGCGTGAGGGAACGACCGACGACGTCGCCCAGGCCGCGTTGTATTTCGCGGGCGATCGCTCGCTCTATGTCACCGGAACCGTGCTGCCGGTGGACGGCGGAACCTCGGCCGGCAAGGTGATGCCTTCGAAGAGGCGCGAGGGATGAGGTCTCGGCCCGAGCGCGCCGGTGCCGTCACGTCCGGCGCCGAGCACGACCGCAGCGTCACGCCGAAGGCCGCCGGGCAGACCCGAAATCATTTAAATCAAGCGCTTGACTTAAACCGTTCCAAGCGGTTGACTGGGCCAATGACCGCGGCAGGCAGGGCCGTTCGCACCGAACGGGCCAGCTCCACCCAGGAGGCGATCCTGGTGGCGGCCGAGCGACTGTATGCCGAGCACGGGATGTTCGCGGTGTCCAACCGCCAGGTCAGCGAGGCCGCGGGGCAGGGTAACAACGCCGCGGTGGGCTACCACTTCGGTACCAAGGCCGACCTGGTGCGTGCCATCGAGGAGAAGCACCGCGGACCCGTCGAGGAGCTGCGCGAGCAAATGGTGGTCGACCTGCGGGCGTCGGGCGACTCCGGTGAGCTACGCGCCTGGGTGGCGTGTCTGGTGCGCCCACTCACCGACCACCTCGAGGATCTCGGCAACCCGACCTGGTACGCGCGTTTCGCGGCGCAAGCGATGACCGATCCGGCCTACTACAACATCGTGGTCAAGGGTGCGCTCAGCTCTCCGTCGCTCGTCGAGGTGGTCGACGGTGTCAACCGCTGCTTGCCCAACCTGCCGGCCGATGTGCATTTCGAACGCAACGTCATGGCCCGAAACCTCTTGATGCACACCTGCGCCGATCGCGAGCGTGCGCTTGCCGCAGGCGCCCCGATGGCTCAGCCCTCTTGGCGCGCAGCCGCGTTCGGCCTCATCGACGCAATCGTGGGCCTGTGGCTGGCGCCGGTCACTCCGTACGAATGAAGAGCAAGCTGATGAAAGTTACTGTCGACCAGAACATTTGCGCGTCCTCGGGAAACTGCGTGATGAATGCACCCGAGGTGTTCGACCAGCGCGACGAGGACGGAGTGGTCATCCTGCTCAACGAGCACCCGTCCGCCGAGCAGACCGAAGGGGCCCGTCAGGCCGCCTCGGCGTGCCCAGCCCAGGCAATCTACATCGAGGATTGACATGTCAGACGCACTGACGAGCAGCACGGCCGAGGCCGTGTCAGAGATTCCCGACTACCCGATGGCCCGCGATGAGCGCTGCCCGTTCGCCCCACCCCCGGACGTCATGGCCCTGGCCCACGAGCGGCCACTGTCGCGGGTCCGGATCTGGGACGGCAGCACCCCGTGGCTCATCACGGGCTACGAGCAGGTGCGCGAGCTGTTCTCCGATTCCCGGGTCAGCGTTGACGACCGGGTGCCCGGCTTCCCGCATTGGAACGAAGGCATGCTGTCGACCGTGCACAAGCGGCCCCGGTCGGTGTTCACCGCCGACGGTGACGAGCACACCCGCTACCGGCGGATGCTGTCGAAACCGTTCACCTTCCGGCGCGTGGAAGGCCTGCGGCCCACGATTCAGCAGATCACCGATGACCACATCGACACGATGCTGGCCGGACCGCAGCCCGCGGATGTCGTTGCCGCCATTGCGCTTCCGGTCCCGTCCCTGGTGATCAGCCAGATGCTCGGCGTGCCTTACGAGGACGCCGAGATGTTCCAGGAGCACGCCTCGATGGGGCTGGCGCGCTATGCCACTGGCGCCGACACCGCCAAGGGTGCGATGAGCCTGCACAAGTATCTGGCCCAGCTGGTCGAAACCAAGATGGAGAAACCGGCGGAGGACGCGATCTCGGATCTGGCCGAACGCGTCAAGGCCGGCGAGCTCAGCGTCAAGGAGGCCGCACAGCTCGGTACCGGATTGCTGATCGCCGGGCACGAGACGACCGCGAACATGATTGGGCTCGGAGTGCTTGCGCTGCTTGAGAATCCCGATCAACTTGCCGTGGTCCGCGATGCCGAGGACCCGAAGGTTCTGGCCAGCGCGGTGGAGGAGCTGCTGCGGTACCTGAGCATCATCCAGAATGGGCAGCGTCGCGTTGCCGTCGACGACATCCACATCGCCGGCGAGACAATCCGCGCCGGCGAAGGCATCATCATCGACCTGGCTCCCGCGAACTGGGATCCCGACGTCTTTCCCGAGCCCGATCGGCTTTACGTGCACCGTGCCGGGGCCGACCGCAACGTCGCCTTCGGTTACGGCCGCCATCAGTGCGTGGGCCAGCAGCTCGCGCGGGCGGAACTGCAGATCGTGTTCCAGACGCTCTTGCGTCGCATCCCGACCATGAAACTGGCCGTGCCGTTCGACGAGATCCCGTTCAAGCACGACCGGCTCGCCTACGGCGTCTACGAACTCCCGGTGACCTGGTAAACGAAATCCATTGAGCACCAGCCCGAGATGATCACTTCCAAGCAGATCCGAATGGAGGGTCAATAATGTCAACGTCGACAACCACCGCCTCGCTCTACCCGCCCGGAGGCTACGGCGCTCCCAAGGATCGGCGTGGCCACGCCGTGGGCAGCGATGTCGGGCTTCCCGAGGGGACCGTCGTCTTCTCGGCCGACAACCACATCTCGCTGGCCGACGACATCTTCTTCGACCGCTTCCCGGATGACCTGAAGGACAAGGCGCCGCGGATCTGGTACGAGGACGGTGCCTACCAAGTCGGGCGCAAAGGACAGTCGTTCCTGCCGGGAGACTTCAGCGCCGTCCTGATGCAGTACGACGACCTGCCCGGCGCCGCAAGCACCAACATCGAGGCACGGATCCAGGAGCTGCGCGAGGACGGCGTCGAGAAGGAACTGGCGTTCCCCAACGCGATCTTGGCGCTCTTCCACTACCCGGACAAGAAACTTCGTGAACTGGCCTTCCGCATCTACAACGAGTACATCGCCGAGTTGCAGGAGCGGTCCAACGGCCACTTCTACGGCGCGGGCCTGATCAACTGGTGGGAACCCGAAGGTGCCAAGCGCACGCTGGCCGAATTGAAGTCGTTGGGACTCAAGACGTTCCTGCTGCCGCTGAACCCGGGCAAGGACGATGACGGCAACGTGATCGACTACGGCAGCACCGCGATGAAGCCGGTCTGGGACGAGATCGAAGCGGCCGGCCTGCCGGTGACCCATCACATCGGCGAAACCCCGCCGAAAACCCCATGCCAGTTCAACAGCGTGGTGGTCGGCATGATGATCAACGTCGACGGCTTCCGCGAGCAGTTCGCCAAGTACCTCTTCACCGGAATTCTCGACGACCACCCCGGGCTGCGGATCGGCTGGTTCGAGGGCGGGATCGCCTGGGTGCCTTGGGCGTTGCAAGATGCCGAGCATCTGGTGGCGTCCTATCAGCACATGTTCAACCGGCCGCTCGAGCACGACGTGCGCTACTACTGGGACACCCACATGACCGCGTCGTTCATGGTCGACCCGCTGGGCTTGCGGCTGATCGACGAGATCGGGGTGGACAGGGTGATGTGGTCCAGCGACTACCCGCACAACGAAAGCACATACGGCTATTCCGAGAAGTCGCTGAAGTCTGTCGTCGAGGCCGTCGGCCCGGCGAACGCGAAGAAGATCGTCAGCGACAACATCACGAAGTTCCTGGGCCTGTAGTGACGACCTTCGCGCAACTGGGCACCAGCACCGGTAACGGACTGGTGATTCCCGAAACAGCCGATCTGGCCCGCCTGCGTCGCGAGACCGGGGCCCGGCTGCGGTCGGCGATGGCCGAACGCGGCGTGGACGCGATGATCCTGCTGGGCAACAATGCCGTCGTCTACGCCACCGGCGCCAGCTGGCCACTCGGCGACGCCGGCCTGTCCTACGTCGAGCGACCGGTGGCCGTCGTGGTCGCCGGCGACGAATGGCCGCATCTGTTCCTGCCCTTCCGCGAGGGAGCGTCGCACGAATCCGACCTGCCCGCCGATCACTTGCACGGGCCGGTCTACCTCGAATTCGAAGAAGGCGTCGCCGATTTCGCGAGGACGATTGCCGACCTGATTCCGCCCGGCGCGGTGATCGCGGTCGACGAGTGCACGGGCGCGATGTCTCGTGCCGCAAACCTATTGTTCCCCGGTGGTGCTCCCGTGGACGCAGCGGCGATCGTCAGCGCGGCCAAGTCGGTCAAGACCCCGGACGAATTGTCGTGCATGCGCACCGCGATACGGATCACCGACGAAGCCATGGTGGAAGTCCAGAAACGGCTGGCCCCCGGAATCCGTCAGATCGATTTGTCGGCAAGCTTTTTGCGCCGCGCGTTCGAGCTGGGGGCCACGGCCAGCATGCTGGAGCCGATCTGGCAGGTGATGCCGCCGAGCAAGGCCGAGGGCGTATGGACCACGCACGGAGACCTGGCGCTGCCACTGCTGAGCACCGAGCGCGAGCTGGTCGAAGGTGACGTGTTGTGGACCGACGTTAGCATCACCTACCAGGGTTACTGCTCCGACTTCGGACGCACCTGGCTCGTCGGCCGCGACCCGTCGCCGCGCCAGCAGGCGCAGTTCGACAAATGGTTCGAAATCATGAGCGCGGTGCTGAGCGTCGCCAAGGCCGGCGCCACCGCCGCCGACCTGGGACGGGCCGCGATCAAGGCCAACGGTGGCACCAAACCGTGGCTGCCGCACTTCTATCTGGGCCACGGCATCGGCGTCAACGCCGCCGAAATGCCAATGATCGGAACGGATCTCGGCCAAGAGTTCGACGAGAATTTCGTGCTCAAGTCCGGGATGGTGCTGGTCCTGGAGCCCGTGGTGTGGGAAGACGGCACCGGCGGCTACCGCAGCGAGGAGGTCCTGGTGATTACCGAGGAAGGCTGGATTCGTTTGACCAACTACCCGTATGACCCTTATGGCAACTGAAGTCCTGCCCGACGAGCGCACGCTGCGATCGGGCCGTCGGCAGCGGGCGCTGGACCAAATGGCCGCCCATGATCTCGATGTCCTGGTCCTCGGGCGGCAGGCCAACGTTCGCTATGTAACGGGCGCGCCGCAACTCTGGGTCGCGGGCACGCGACCGTTCGGCCCGAGCTGCGTGCTGGTGCGCGAGACCGGTGCGGTGCACCTACTGAGCACGTGGGACGAGGGCATCCCCGAGGACATCCCGCACGAGAACCTCTACGGCATCTCGTGGAATCCGATGAACACGATGTCGGCGCTAGAGCGCATCCCGGGTGCGGCAACCGCTCGGCGGGTCGGAACCGACGCGCTTTCACCGGTTTTCGCGCAACTGTTGCCGACGGCGTTCCCCAATGCGCAACTGGTGGACGGCGAGCTGGCGATGCGGGCCGCGCGCCGGATCAAGACGGCCGAGGAGATTGCCGCGCTGCGGCACTCCGTCGCGGTCGTCGAGTCGGCTCTTGCGGCTGCGGTATCGGAGTTGCGGCCGGGGGTCAGCGAACAAGCTCTGGCCGGAGTCCTGCTGGAGGCCTCGGCGGCCGGCGGAGTGAGCACGCCCTCGAATCAAGATGTCGCATGGGTGACTTCGCGCACGCACCCGTGGCGCCGGGCCGACGGTGACGGCCGTATCCAGGACGGCGATCTGGTGGCATTCTCCGCCGGAGTGCTGGCCGGCGGCTATGTCGGCGAGGTCGGACGGACCTGGCCGGCTGATCGCAAGCATGCACCCAACGGCGCCGCCGCATTATACGCGCGCTGGGAAGGCCTGTGGGGCAGGCTGATTGCCGCCTGCCAGCCCGGTGCCGGAGCCGGCGAACTGCTGGCCGCTTACCGGGCTGCCGGGGAGCCGGAGCCGCCGATGCCGGTGGCCCGCGGCCTCGGCATGGGCTTCGACCCACCCGTCGTCTCCAAACACCTGCCCTCGACCGCGGCCGAGGAGCGGTTGGAGCCGGGGATGGTGCTCGCAGTGACCGGCTACGTCTGGGCCGAAGGAGTCGGCGCGGTATTCGGGCGGGAAGCGGTCCTGATCACCGCCGACGGTCCCGAAGTGCTTACCGCGAGCCCGTCCTGGCAGCCGTAGCCGTGCCTGAGCCCTCGGAGCCGGCGGCCGAAGAGATCGTCCGGTACCGCAAAGACGCGACGACGCGGATCGCGACGATCACGTTCGACCGGCCGGACTATCTCAACGCGCCGACGATCGCCGCGCGGCTGCGCTACGCGGAGTTGTTGCACCAGGCCGGCATTGACGACGACGTCAAAGTCCTGGTGATTCGCGGAGCCGGCGACGATCTCGGCTCGGGCGCGGACCTGACCGAGGTGCTGCGGGTCCGCGATGCGGCCGACCAAGGCCCACGACTTGCCGAATACCGGATCAGCCCCGACGATGTCAGATATCCGCCGCAAGGGTCGTTTCGCAACGGCGCGACCCTGGGCCAGTGGTACGCCAACCCGAACTCCGGCATCCGCGGCCTGCAGGACTTCAAGAAAATCAGCATCCTCGAGGCCAAGGGCTACTGCTACGGCTGGCACTTTTACCAGGCGGCCGACGCCGATCTGGTCATTTCCAGCGACGACGCGTTGTTCGGGCATCCGTCGTTCCGGTACTACGGCTGGGGCCCCCGCATGTGGTGGTGGGCGCAGACGATGGGCATCCGCAAGTTCCAGGAAATGGTGTTCACCGGACGGGCTTTCACCGCGGATGAGATGTACGACTGCAACTTTCTCAACAGTGTGGTGCCCCGGGACGAACTCGAGGCAGAAGTCGCGAAGTACGCGCAGGCGTGCGCCCGCAATCGCCCCACCGACACCGTCTTCATGCAGAAGGTCTTCTTCGAAATCATGAAGCAGTTCCAGGGCGAGTACCTGGGCAGCATGCTCAGCGGCGTCTTCGAATCGATGGGCGGCAGCGTCCGTCCGGACAGTGGCGACGAGCTGACGATCGATGACGCCATCAAACAGGGGTTGGGCGAGGCGGTCAGAGACAACGACACCAAGTTCCCCGACGACTGGGCGCTGAGCAAGAAAGCCCGCAAGAAGGCACGTGCCGCAAAGGCCACCAAAGCGAAGAAAAAGAAATAGTGGCGCCCGTCGAACCGCCGCTGACCGGGTATACCGTCGTCGATCTGTCCACCGGCATCGCCGGTGCCTATTGCACCAAACTGCTGGCCGACGGCGGTGCCGTCGTTGTCAAAGTCGAAGCGCCAGAAGGTGACCCGCTGCGCGGGTGGTCGGCGTCCGGCGCTCCCGTTTCGCCCGACGGTGACGGCGCGTTGTTCCGTTTCCTGGCCGGTGCGAAACACAGCGTGGTCGCCGACGTCGCCCAGGACGCCGAACTGGTGAACCGGCTGCTGGCGTCGGCGGACGCGGTGATCTGGTCGGCTGGTTCGAAAGTCGCTGAGGACCCGGAGTTTTCGCCGCAGGCCCTGCATCGCCGCCATCCGCATCTCACCGTCACCGCGATCACACCGTTCGGGCTGGAAGGCCCTTGGCGAGACCGCGCCGCGACCGAGTTCACGCTGCAGGCGTGGTCGGGCGGGATCGTCGGGCTCGGACGTGGCGAGCAGGAGCGGGCGCCCGTCTTCGTCGGCGGGCAGGCCGGCGAGTACCTGGCCGGAGTCTATGCGAGTGTGGCCACCCTGACGTCGCGATGGCGCCGGAACGACGGCGGTGCCGGCGAATTGCTCGACCTGTCGATGCTGGAAACCCAGGTCCTGTGTCTGACCTACTACCCGGTGACCTACTTCGAACTGCTTGGCCGACCGTGGCGGGACACGCGGCGGCCCACCATTCCGGGGGTGGCTCAGGCGAAGGACGGCCTGGTGGATCTCGGGTGTGGCACGGCGCAGCAGTGGTTCGACTTGTGCGCGATGGTGGGTCATCCGGAGTGGATCGACGAGGAGTCGCCGCTGTCGATCACCGAGCTGGCCAACGTCTACGCCGACGAGATCTTCGAATGGGTGGCCGCCACCCCGGTCGACGAAATCCGGGAACTGGCCTCGGCGTTCCGGATTCCCAACGCGCCGGTCGCCAACGGCGCGAATGTCACCTCGTTCGATCAATTCGTGGAGCGCGGTTCGTTCGTGCGCAATCCGGGCGGCTTCTGGCAGCCGACTCACCCGTATCGGATGCGGCCCGCACAACTGCGCAGCCCGCAACCGGCGCCGCGGCTCGGGGAGCACACCGAGCACTACCGCGCCGCGAACCTGCCACCGCGGCCCGCGCCGACCGGAACGGCAAAGCCGTTGCCGTTCATTGGACTTCGGGTGCTGGACATGACGACGTTCTGGGCGGGTCCCTGCGGCACCCACTTTCTGGCCATGCTCGGTGCCGAAGTCATCCACGTCGAGTCCACCCGTCGTCCGGATGGCACCCGGCTGATCGCCGGCATACCGGTCACCGAGGAGCAGTGGTGGGAGAAGTCGCCGATCTTCGAGGCGCTGAACACCAACAAGAAGAGCCTGACGCTGGACCTGCAGAGCTCGCGGGGCCGGGAGCTGCTGCGGGATCTGATCGCTACCTGCGACGTGATCGTGGAAAACTTCACGCCTCGGGTGCTGGACCAGATCGGTCTGGATTTTGCTGCCGTTCAATCGATTCGGCCGGATGTGGTGATGGTGCGGATGCCCGGTTTCGGCCTCGACGGGCCGTGGCGCGACAACCCTGCCTTCGCGTACGTGATCGAAGCCGCATCCGGGGTCAGCTGGCTCACCGGCTACCCGGACCGCACGCCGTATGACCCGTATTCGATCGGCGATCCCAACGCCGGTGTGCACGCGCTCAACGCGATATTGCTGGCGCTCGAGCATCGCCGCCGCACCGGCGAGGGTGTGTTCGTGGAAGCGGCGATGGTCGATGCGGCGCTGAGCATTTCCGCCGAGCAGGTCATCGAGTACTCGGCGTACGGGGCGCTGCTGGAGCGCGACGGCAACCACGGTCCGGCGGCGGTGCCCCAGAATCTCTACCGCAGTGCCGACATCGACGAGTTCGGCCGGCTCGACAGCTGGGTCGCCGTTGCGGTGGCCACCGACGGGCAGTGGGAAAGTTTATCCCGGGCGCTCGGATCACCCTCCTGGGCAACCGATCCCGCGTTATCGACTGAGGCCGGCCGGCGGGCGCACCAGGATTGCGTCGACGAACACCTGGCCGCCTGGTGCGAGAACCGTACCCGCGACGACATTGTGGCAACGTTGTGGGACGCCGGTGTCCCGGTGGCCAAGGTCATGCAACCACATCGGCAGACCGAGCTGGAACAGCTGACATTTCGCGGTTTCTTCGAAGAAGCCGATCATCCGGTGAACGGTCGGGCGAGGCTGAGCACCGTGCCGATGAGATTTTCCGACGGGCCCCGGGTGTTTCACGCTCGTCCCGCACCCACACTCGGGCAACACAACCATGAGGTGCTCGCTGAGTTGGGCTTGAACCCGACGGATATCGCGGACCTGGAAGCCGCCGGAGTCATCGGCGTAACGCCCGCAATGCGGTCGGGCTAGTGCTTCCAGCCTTCGGCGGCCTGGTCGTCGAAGGTGTGGTCGATGCGTTCGAACCGGCGCTTGACCGAGGCCCGAGCCGCCTCGTGCGGCAGGATGTACAACCGGTTCGCCAGAATCGCATCGGCGGTCAACCGCGCGACTTCGCCGACCGTCACGCCTTGATCCTGCGTCGGCGGCAGCGGCCCAAAGCTCTCCGTCAGATCAGGCGTCGAGGCGAGTCCATAGTCCGCGCCGCGAATGCGTTCGGAGTTGGAGACCAGCTTCGTTTCGATGACCATCGGGCACAGCACCGAAACGCCGATCCCGTCGTCCTTGACCTCGCGAGCCAGCGTTTCGGCCAGGCCGACAACGCCATACTTGGCGACACCGTACGCCCCGAGGCCGGCGTTGGGCACCAGCCCGGCGAAGGATGCGGTGAAGGCGATGTGACCGCCCTTGCCCTGCTCGATCAGCCTCGGAACGAACGCCTCGACGGCGTGGATCGAACCCCACAAATCGATGTCGATCACCCAGCGCCAGTCCTCGTGGGTCATGGCGGCGAGCGGGCCCGCGACGACGATGCCGGCATTACTGAAGACGATGTCGACCTGGCCGAGCAGTCGGAACGCCTCGTCCGCGAGGTGAACCATCTCCTCGACGTGCCGCACGTCGCACTCCACGCCGTGCGCGTCGGCGCCCTCGCTCTTGAGGTGTGCCACGGCATGTTCCAGCGTGGACTTGTCGACATCGGCCAGCACGATGCGGGCGCCGCGACGGGCGAACTCGGTAGCGGTGGCCAAGCCGATTCCGCTTGCACCGCCGGTGATCACTGCCCCGCGTCCCTCGAATCCGTCCATGGAATCCGAGGGTATTCCTGCCGCTCCGGCCGCCTGACCGCGGTCTCATCGAGGGTGTGAGGGACCCCCATATAGATAGGGCACTAACTATTAGGCTACGATGTAAACATGACCACGCTGACCACCCGCGAGATCGATCCGCTCGCCCTAGAACACCAGGTGTGCTTCGCGTTGGCGACCACAAATCGCGCGGTGCTGGCGGTGTACCGACCGCTATTGGAGCCGCTGGGTCTGACCCATCCGCAATATCTGGTGATGCTGGCGCTGTGGGATCATCGGAAGGCGGCGAACGAGTCCCCGCTGTCGGTCAAGCAGATCGCGACCGCCTTGCAGATGGAGTCGGCCACGCTGTCGCCGATGCTCAAACGGTTGGAGGGACTTGGCTTGATCACCCGCGCCAAGAACGTCGTCGACGAGCGCAGTACCGATGTCACGCTCACCGAGCGCGGAATCGCCCTGCGCGAGCGCGCACTTGAGATTCCGCCCGCCGTCGTCGAACGGCTGGGTGTCGAATTGACCGAACTCGAGAACCTGCACCAAGTCCTGACCCGAATCAACGCGGCCGCCGTGGCGGCGGGCGCATTGCAATCCTGAGGAGTCACCATGACCGCCACGAAACCCAATCTGTGGCAACGCATCGGCTATGCCTACGGCCGGCGCCTGCCGGATTCGATGCGCAGCTGGGTCGCCAACGATCTGGCCGGCCCGGGAGCCATCCGCCGGCACATGATCAGGTGGGCGATACCTCCCCTGCTCGTGCTCGCCCCCTTCTGGCTGCTGCCGGCCTCGCTCTATGTGCACACGGAGATGACCGTGCCCCTGTACGCGTGGGCGTTGGTGGTTAACTTTGCGCTGAACAAGGTTTGGCGCCGTCACCGGTTGGCGGTCCATGGTTTGGATCCGAACCTGGTCGACGTGATCAACCGTCAGAAACAGGCCCGGATGCATGAGGACTACGCCCGCCGTTACGGGCCGCGGCCAGCCGAGGCCGAATGGCAGGCCAACAGCAGCCCGTTCTAGCGGCTACTTGAGGCAGCTGCCACCGTCGACGGGCAGCGTGACGCCGGTGATGTACCGGGCCTCGTCGGATGCCAGGAACAGCACCGCGTTGGCGATGTCCTCGGGCTCGACCCAGCCGATCGGCAGGGTGTGCATCAGCTGGCCGACCACCTTCATGTCGTCGGGCCCCGGGTTCTCCAGATCGGGACGGAACAGCTTCATCGTGCCCTCGTTCATGAACAGCGGAGTGTTCACGTTGGTCGGGTGCACGGAGTTGACGCGGATGTTCTGCGCGCCGAGCTCGACGGCGAAGGTACGCATCAAGCCCACCACACCGTGCTTGGCGGCGACATAGTGCCCGGTGTGCGGATAGGCCTTGAGACCGCCGACCGAGCTGGTCAGGATGATCGAACCACCGTTGCCGCCCGCGAGGATATGCGGCACACCGGCTTTCACCGTCTTCCACACGCCGGCGAGGTTGATGTCGATCATCGCGGTCCAGTCGGCTTCGCTGGTCTTGTCCAGCGTCTGGCCACCGTTGCCGATGCCCGCGTTGGCGACGATGATGTCGAGCTTGCCGAGCTGCTCGACTCCGGTGTCCACGGCGGACTTCAGCGCGTCGTAATCCCGGACATCGACCTCGGCGGTGTAGATCCGCCGGTTCTGTGCCTTCACCAGGTCCGCGGTCTCGGCCAGATCCTCCGGCGTGGAGGCGGCGATCAGATCGACGGTATCGATCTTCTTGCAGATGTCCACCGCGATGATGTCGGCGCCCTCCTGGGCCAACCGCACCGCATGTGCACGGCCCTGGCCACGCGCCGCCCCGGTGACGAAAGCAACTTTGCCTTCAACACGTCCGGTCATCACTACCTCAATTCCTGAATTGATTTCTTTGACAGAATCCGCGGATCTTGCGCTCAAGTGCATTGACCTTGCGCGGAGTAAACATGCGGGACAACAACTTACGGCGAATGTCCTGGATCGGCGGATCCTCGAAAATGACCGTCCCCGGCGGGATTTCGATGTTGGCTTTGACCATATCCAGGATCGCGCCCCTGGCGGCGATCAGCCCCACGTCGTACGGGTCGAAGTAGACATCGCTGGTCGCGCTGACTGTCACGGGTAATCAATCGCCTCTCGCAGGAACCACGTACACCCGCTCCCAGGGGCGGGAGGGCGCCGCCACTGAACTCTGTCATCACCCGGGAACGGGTGTCAACGGCGAATCCGTTTCGGCTACTTGTAGTTCTAGATATTAGAGAACCTGATTCTCGCCAAGCAAATCAGGTGCGCTATTTGCTCAGGTCAGGCGATGGCCGACGCGTTTCGCGGCAGGTGTCAGGCGACGAATCCGGCAGAGCAGAAGTCCCAGACCTCGTCAGCGGTGATCGGATGAATCGTCGCATCGTCGGAGCCGCCGCTGGACTGAGCGATGAACATCACCGTCTGCATCGTCATCGCAGCAATGCGGCGAGGATTGAGCCCTTCGCGCAACTTGCCTGCGTCGCAAGCCGCTTCCATGAGCTCGGTCAGCAATGCCAGCAGCGGTGCATGGGCGATCTTGACCTCAGCGGGGTGTGTTACCAGCAACCGCGGGGCAAAGTCGGTGAACAGCGGGCGTTTGGCCGTGGGGTCCGGACGTGAGGCCTCGTACAACAGCTCCACGGCTACCTTGAGCCGCTCGAGCGGGTCGGAGTGGCTTTCGGTAGCGGCCCGGATCTGGTCGGCCGACCGGCTCAGCGCATCCTCGAACAACGCGAGCAACAGCTCGTGCTTGCCGTCAAACTGCAGGTAAAAGCTCCGCAGTGACTGGCGGGAGCGGTCCACGACCTCCTGGACGGTAAAGTCTGTGCTGCCCTTTTCGATGATGATGGCCTGCGCCGCGTCGAGGAAGCGCTGAACGCGCTGCGCCGCACGCAGTTTCGCCGTTTTGATTGATCGCTCGACGGCGCGCTGTTTCCAGGCCGGCTCTTCGCTTGGGTTGGTCACGGAAGGCTCGGACGATTGCCGCGAGGGGAGAACATGGTTGGACTCTACCGGAGAACGCCGTGACATCGCTGCGCTCGACCCCCTCTCGGACCATATGGCGGAGATTGTAACTTTCTCGACACGAGAATACTATTCTCCTAGACGTGTGTATAGAAGCGGAATCGCAAGAGTGAACCGCGCCATCGGCGGAAACCCGGATCTACCGATAATCCGCGCGCTAGCGAATCTCAAGGGAGCGCTGTGCAGCTGACCTTTGACAGCGACGTCGAGGATTTCCGCGCGGAGTTCGCGGCCTTCCTGGACGCGAATCCGCTCGACGCGGCGCAGACGGGCGAACGGCCGCAATCGAGTTCGGACATTCCGCAGTGGGCCCGCCGCTGGCAGCGGTTGCTGTTCGACAACGGGTGGCTGGTACCCGGGAACCCCCCGGAGTTCGGCGGTCGGAATGCCACGCTGCTGCAGCAATACGTGTACCTCGAGGAGTTGTCGCGGCGGCGGATCTATCAAAGTTTCAATCCGCAGGGCGTGGGCATCATCGCGGCGTCATTGCTGTCATTCGGGACGCCGGAACAAAAGCAGCGCTGGGCAGTGCCGATTCTGCGCGCGGAGATGACGGCATCGCTGGGAATGAGCGAGCCCGGCGCGGGCTCCGATCTCGCCTCGCTGAAGACGCGCGCGGTGCTTGACGGTGACCAGTTCGTCGTCAACGGGCAGAAGGTGTGGACGTCGGGTGCCCATCACGCCGACGTGCTGCTGACGTTCGTGCGCACCGACCCCGATGCGCCAAAACACAAGGGAATCAGCGCTTTACTGATTCCGACCGACACACCCGGTGTGGTGCGTCGTCCGTTCGCCTCGGTGGCCGACATCGAAGACGTCGACTTCAACGAGGTCTTCTTCACCGACGTGCGAGTGCCGGCCGAGAACTTGGTCGGCGAGCTCAATGCGGGCTGGCGCGTCGCGACCGGTTCACTCGGCCACGAACGCGCCATGCTGTGGCTGGACTACGCCGACATGCTGCACGCGCTGACCGTCGAGTCCAGCCCTACCGGACCCGTGCAGCGGGATCGCTACGCCACGCTGGTGATGGACTTTTACGCGATGCGATTGCTGGGGTCGGCGACCTTGGCCAAAGCCGCGCGTGGCCACGAAGATGTGCCCGCGCAGTCGGTGCTCAAGCTGCTCGGTTCGGAGGCCATGCAACGCGCGTGCGAGGACGCCCTGAACGCCAAGGGGGGCGACGGGCTGGTGTTGCGCGGGGTCACCGCTGGATTCGCCCCACTCAACCTGGACAGCCATTACGGCAGCTGGTTTGACCGCTACACGCGCACCTTCGCCGCGACCATCGCCGGCGGCACGTCCGAAGTTCAGCGCAACATCATCGCCGAACGAGTCCTGGGACTGCCCCGGGGCTAGCAGTTAGTGGTGGCGGGGTTGTCCAGGCATCGCTGCAAACGGTCCGGATCCTGGGTGTCCAGCCACGAGTAGTAGCCGATGGCGATGAGCCCGGCGACGATCGCCACCGTGCCTAACACCATGCCGGCTACCGCGGCCCGGGGATTGGTGGCCTCACCGCGGCCCGCCCGCCGGCGGGCGATGTCGCCCGTGATCAGCGCCGCGATACCCAACGGCACCCCGATCAGCAACCAGCAGGTGGCGAGTGCCAACCCGCCCAGGACCACCGCGGCGACGCCGGCCTGATTTCGAGGTTCCACGTGATAGCGCATGTGCGCTAATACTAGGCAATGCGCGCCCGCGCGCGACTCGCAGGCGCTACAGCTGCACCAGCCGCGGCGCAGATCCCTTGGCCCGCAAGGCTACTCCGGCCTGTGAGGTCAGTTCCCGGGCGCTGCCGAGCAGGTTGTCCAGAATCAGCGACCGTTTGATGTGGTGGTGAAGTCGGTGTTCGGCCGTGAAACCGATCCCGCCGAGCACTTGCTGACAGTGGCGCGCCGCGGTCAGCGCGGC
Organism: Mycobacterium sp. NGS40; assembly: GCF_059812735.1. Taxonomy (NCBI): domain Bacteria; kingdom Bacillati; phylum Actinomycetota; class Actinomycetes; order Mycobacteriales; family Mycobacteriaceae; genus Mycobacterium; species Mycobacterium sp. NGS40. The sequence goes on along the minus strand of NZ_JCALDG010000007.1, from coordinate 136,271 downwards.
CTGACCGGCCGCCGCTTTGGCCAGCAAGCTGGCCAGGTCGTCGGGGTCGTCGGATGCGGCGGTGGCGGCGTGCAGGGTCGCCTCGGCGCCTTCGATCGCGACCAGTGTCTCGGCCAGCCGGTGCCGGATCGCCTGAAACGAGCTGATGTGGCGGCCGAACTGCACTCGGTCCAGGGCGTGCTGGCGCGCTAGTGCGAGCATCGCGCGGCTGGTACCCACCAGCCACCAGCCCAGTGCTTGCCTGCCGGCGGCCAGCCCCGCTTGCGCAGCTGAATCACCTTCTGCGACAGGATGTATCGGCAAGTCGTTGTCGATAGCCGAACTTGGGATGTCGTCGCGCTTCCACACCACCCAGGAATCTCCGGCGAACGGGAGCGGGGTGAGGCCGCCGGGGGACCGTCCGGCCGCGCGCAGCACCACGTCGTTAAGCACGGGCGCGTGCGCGCCGGTCTCGCCGAGCAGGCGGAACACCAACGGTATTGCGATATCTGGGATTTCGTCCAACATGTCGTGCCAGCCGAGGTCCGTCAGCGCCGCATCGAGCATGGCGCCGGAAGACGAGCCCATCGCGGTGCGCACCGACTCGGCCAGTAACCGCAGTTCCTCGGAGTGGTCCATGATCACTCCTTTCCGAGGTCGAGGAGCCGGCGGGCGATGATGTTGCGCTGAATCTCGGCGGTCCCGCCGTAAATGGTCGAGGCACGCGAGTACAGGTACTCCGCGCGCCACGGCGTGTCGTCGAGCTCGAGGTCGCCGGGCAGCAGGTCGCGCACGGTGTCGTACAGCCGTTGTTCGGCGGAGGCCAGCAGCACCTTGTCGATGGAGGTGTCGGGGCCCAAGCGGGCGCCGTCGCGCAGCCGGTACTGGGTGGCACGCGAGCGGCACCGCAGCGTGTGCAGCGCGAGATAAGCTGCACCCAAATCATATTCGTCGTGGCCGCCGTGCTGGCTGCCGCCGGAGACCTCGGCGATGAGCGCATCGAAGCGCGAGTAGAGGTAGGCGATGCGCTGCCAGAAGCAGGTGGACCGCTCGAAGGGGAGCAGATCCATCGCGAGTTTCCAGCCGTCGCCCGGCTGGCCGAGCATCCGGCTCGACGGGATCACCACGTCGTCGTAGTACACCTCGCAGAACTCGTCGACGCCGTGCATGGTGCGCAGCGGGCGGATGGTGATCCCGGGGGTGTCGAGATCGACGAAGAATGCGGTGATGCCGTCATGGCCGGGCCCGGTGCGAGTCAGCAGAACGCAGCGGGTGGAGAACTGGGCGAAGCTGGTCCAGACCTTCTGCCCGTTGACGATCCAGTTGTCGCCGTCCGGAACAGCCCGAGTGGTCAGCGAGGCCAAGTCGCTGCCGGAACCGGGTTCGGAAAAGCCTTGGCACCATTGTTCTTCGCCGCGCAGCAGCCGCGGCACCATCGCCGCGGCCAGTTCGGGAGGGGCGTAGTCGATCATAGTGGGTGTCAACACCTCGAGCATCGAATACGGGCCGGGCTCGGCCAACCGCCGGCCCACCACCTCTTCGCCGACGATCGCGCGCAGCAGCGCCGGCCCGCCCAGCCCGCCGACCTCCTCCGCCCAGCCGTAGCGCATCCAGCCGGCGTCGTACAACGCCCGGCTGACGCGGCGGAACTGCAGCATGTGCCCCTGCAGCGAGTGGTCGGGTCCGGGCGTTAAGTCGTTCTCGTCGAGCCACTTACGCAGACCCGACCGGAACTCCTCGACATTCACGGCTCGGCTTTCAGGGCTGCGGACGGCCGATGGCGTGCGGACGTCCGGAGTCGTGCACACCGCTGCGGCGAATGAACGTCATGGCGCGGGTCTTGAGTCGCCAGCCTTCCGCGGTCCGCAGGTAGGTGTCGCGGTAATAGCCGATCCGCATGTCATGCGTCGAGCCGTCGATGAAGCACAACGGCTGGGTGCCACTCGCCGAGTCGCCGTCGAGATTCTCGACCAAGGCAGTTCCGGTGAGGAACAAGCCCTTTGGTGCGGCGGCCACCAGCTCGGGAAACCTGTCCAGCTGATAGGTGGAGCCGAACGCGCTGTAGGTCCCGTCCGGGGTGAAGACGCCGATCAGGCCGTCGATGTCTTCTTGGGTGATGGTGACGGCGTAGCGGGCGAGCAGCTGCTGAATCTCGACCAGATCGTCAGTTCTGGTTGGCTGTGTTGGCATAGACCTTGCCGCCTTTCATGACAAAGCTGACGCGTTGGGTAACGGTGATGTCTTCCAACGGGTTTCCCGGTACCGCGATGATATCCGCGAGCTGACCCGACGCCAGCCGGCCCCGGTCGGTCTTGTTGATCAGCTCTGCGGCGGTGGTGGTTGCGGCCCGCAGCACCGCCAGCGGCGGCATGCCCCATTCGACCAGCGTGACAAGTTCGTCGGCGTTTCGGCCGTGGGGAATCGCGGGCGCATCGGTGCCAACCGCGATCTTGACCCCGGCTTCATAGGCGGCCTTGATCGATGTCTCTGCCTTGGGGAACATCTCGGCGGCCTTGTCCTGCAATTCCTTCGGAGCGCGGGACACATCCATCGCCTGAGCGAGTCTGCGGGTGGTCACCAGGAACCGGTCGTTGTCGACCAGCATCTGAATCGCCTCGTCGTCCATCAGGAAGCCGTGTTCGATGCAGTCGATACCGCACGCGACCGCGTGCTTGACCGCCTCCGCGCCGTGCGTGTGTGCCGCGACGCGCAACCCGCGCCGGTGCGCCTCGTCGACGATCGCGCGCAGTTCTTCGTCCGAATAGTGTTGTGCGCCGGCCTCACCGGTCAACGACATGACACCGCCGGAGACACAAACCTTGATCAGCTGGGCACCGTGCTTGATCTGGTAGCGCACCGCCTTGCGGATCTCGTCGACGCCGTTGGCGATGCCCTCTTCGACCGTGAGCTGTAACGCACCCGGCATGAAGGCGGCGAACATCGTCGGGTCCAGGTGCCCGCCGGTGGGCGTGATCGCGTGTCCGGCCGGGACGATTCGGGGTCCGTCGATCCACCCCGCGTCGATGGCCTTACTCAGCGCGACGTCGAGCAGGTAGCCGCCGGTTTTCACGAACAGGCCCAGGTTGCGCACGGTGGTGAAACCCGCACGCAGGGTGCGCCGGGCGTTGCCGACCGCACGCAGCACTCGCGTCGGGGGATCGTCTTGCACCTGGGACAGCCCCGGCGTCTCACCGCGCCCGCCCATCAGGAGGTTGACCTCCATGTCCATCAGGCCGGGCAGCAGGATCTGATCGCCGAGATCGATTATCTCGCCTTCGGGTTCGCCACCGACGCCGACGATCCGGTCTTCCTCGATCTTCACGATGCCGGGCGAGACGATTTCGCCGGCGTCGACGTCAAGCAGTCCGGCGGCCTTGAGCGTCTGCACCGCTCAGATCACCGGTTCCCGAATGACTTCGACCCACGCGGCGCCGCTGTCGGGAACGCGCGGCTGCTTCCATGCCTCGATCGGGAAGGACACCATGACCAACGACTGCATGATGTGCATCAGGCTTTTCGCGTCGTCGGGCAGGTCGTTGAGCGGGAACTTGTCGCAGTACGCGATGGCGTCGTTGAGCTTCGGGAACGCGACGTCATAGAACGCCTGCATCTCGGGCATCGTCGAGGCCAGCCGCTTGGCGTAGCGCTCGGGCTCGGTGGCCAGATCCCACTCCAAAAACGGCTCCAGGGCAGCGAATTCAGACGGTAACGCCATTGCGCTGGTACTCCTTCACGTAGTCACCGGTGGTCTTGTGCAGGTGGCGGATCAGGACTTCCTGGTCGCACAGCAAGAACTCCTTGACGGCGCGGGTGCCGATCATGGTCTGGGTTGCCTCCAAGGTGTTGGCGTCCTGCAACGCATACTCCTTGAAGGTTACGGCGGCCAACTCCTGAGCCAGGCGCTCCCGCGCATTGCGCGGCGGAACGAAATACAGCGACGACTCGAAGATGTGCTTGTCCACCGCGGTAGGCCAGTAGTGGTAGGTCAGATACCAGCCAGGTTCCCAGATCAGCAGCATGAAGTTCGGGTAGAACAGCCACGAGTCGATGCCCCACTGCGGGACCCTCTTCACGTTGACGCCCGGCGGCAGCTCGAAATTCTGCATCAGCTCGGGCTTGTCCCACGGGCCGAACAAACCGCTGCGCAGCACCTGGTCCAGGGGCTTGACCATGCTCATGTCCGCCGGCGGCGCCTGACCACCCCAGGTCGACTGCAGGCTGTGCGGGCCGGCCACTTCGTAGTGCAGTGCCTCGTAGCCGTACTTCTGGATCTTGGCGGCCTCCTCCTTGGTGTACTGCCCCTGGTGCAGGATCGGCGCGTGGTAGAACTCGACGAACGCGTCGATGAACAGCTTCCAGTTGCTGCCGACCTCGGCCCGGTACGAGTACGTTTCGGTCATCTCGCTGAAGGGGTAGCCCTCGATGCTCTTGGCCAGCGGCCCGAGGTAGTCGGTGAGCGGCGCCGCGTTGTCGTCGAAGTTGATGAAGATGAAGCCTTCCCACACCTCGCAGCGAACCGGTGCCAGACCGTACTGACTCTTGTCGAGGTTGAAGAACTCGTCTTCTTGTTGGACGAAGGTCAGATCGCCGTCCAGGCTGTAGCGCCAGGCGTGGTACTTGCAGGTGAACTGCCGACAGGTGCCGGAGGTCTCCTCGTTGGGAAAGTCGTTCCACACCAACTTGTTTCCGCGGTGCCGGCAGACGTTGTGGTAGGCCTTGACCGTTCCGTCCTTGGTCTTGGTGATGATCACCGAGGTGCCCTTGCCGACCGACGGCAGTTCCCTGGTGAAGTAGCTGCCCGTCTTGGGCAGCCGCTCGACCCGGCCGACGTTGAGCCAGGTCTTTTTGAAGATCGCGTCGCGCTCGGCTTCGAAGAACGCCGGGTCGATCGAGTCGGTGTAGTCGACCGGCGCGGTCCCCAGCTCGGGGTAGTTTTCTGTCCAGCTGCCGGCGGCCGGCTTGGGGAAGTGGGCCACGTTATCAACCTCTCTTGTCTAGGTCTTGCCGCCGGATTCGGCGGCCTGTTCGAGCTCTACGCCAAAAGTGTTGAAAGCCATGGCCAGCAGGCCATAGCAGCCGACAGTGAAGACGAAATCCATGCGCTGCTGGTCGTTGAGGCGTTCACCGAGCGCCGCCCAGGTTTGGTCGGACAGCTGGGACTGTTCCTCGAGTTCGTCGACCGCGGTCAGCACCGTGCGGTCGAACTGATCTGTGGCCTCGCCCCGGCGGACGTCGTCGATCTGCTCGTCGGTGATGCCCTCCGCCTTGGCCATGCTGACGTGGTGCGACCACTCGTAGGCGCACTCGCGGCGATGGGCGACGCGCAGGATGGCCAGTTCGCGGATGCGGGCCGGCAGCGTCGATGTCATCAGCAGATGGACGTTGAATCGGAGGAACGCCTTGGCCAGGGGCGGGTGGTGGGCCAGCGTGGACAGTGCGTTATTGGTGTCCGCGCCCCGCATCGCCGAGAGTGCCTGCTGGGTAGCCTCGTCCCACTGATCCGCGGGCAGCGGCGACAAGCGCATCAACGGCTTCCTCTCGGTGAAAGAGAATCATATTCTCATTTACAACCAACAGACTTGCACGATTCGCTCGGTTGGTCAATGCCAACGGGTAGTGCACCGCAGCCGGCCGAGAACCTCGCCGCCGCACACCGGTATGTCGGGAGTGCCGGGCGACACCGCTGCGGGCGCAGCTGAACAAAGTTTTGGTTCATTCTTTGGAGTCAGGGCCGGTGCTGGCCTTTCTGTGATGGCGTAGTCGCACGTGAGAGGTCAATCGGGGCTCGAATGGGGTGTGCCGGAACAGGCCCTCGATTGCTCGTCCAGTCCTGTGGATGTTGATTCTCGCCTGGCGAGAAGCTAGTTTTCAGAGGTAGCGGGGCGAGACGACAGCCGATGCCCTTGGAGCAGACTGCACGTGGATCCGATGGAGAGGGAAGCTCATGAACAAAGAAGACATGATGCTGATCAGCGTCGACGACCACACCGTCGAACCGCCCGACATGTTCAAGAACCACCTGCCGAAGAAGTACCAGGACGACGCACCGCGGCTGGTGCACAACGATGATGGTTCGGACATGTGGAAGTTCCGCGACACGGTCATCCCCAACGTCGCGCTGAACGCCGTCGCCGGCCGGCCCAAGGAGGAGTACGGCATCGAGCCGACCGGGCTCGACGAGATCCGGCCCGGTTGTTACAACGTCGACGAGCGCGTCAAGGACATGAACGCCGGCGGCATCCTGGCCTCCATTTGCTTCCCGTCGTTCCCGGGTTTCGCCGGGCGGCTGTTCGCGACCGACGACCACGACTTCTCGATCGCGCTGGTGCAGGCCTACAACGACTGGCACATCGACGAGTGGTGCGGCGCCTACCCCGCGCGCTTCATCCCGATGGCGATCCCGGTGATCTGGGACGCCGAGGCGTGCGCCGCCGAGGTGCGAAGGGTGTCGAAGAAGGGCGTGCACGCGCTGACCTTCACCGAAAACCCCGCCGCGATGGGTTATCCCAGCTTCCACGACGAGTACTGGAACCCGCTGTGGAAAGCTCTGGTGGACACCGACACCGTGATGAACGTGCACATCGGTTCGTCGGGCCGGCTGGCCATCACGGCGCCGGACGCGCCGATGGACGTGATGATCACGCTGCAGCCGATGAACATCGTGCAGGCTGCCGCGGACCTGTTGTGGTCGCGGCCGATCAAGGAATACCCGGACCTCAAGGTCGCCCTCTCCGAGGGTGGGACCGGCTGGATTCCCTACTTCCTGGAGCGCGCGGACCGGACCTTCGAGATGCACTCCGCCTGGACGCACCAGGACTTCAAGGGCAAACTGCCCAGCGAGGTCTTCCGCGACCACTTCCTGACCTGCTTCATCAGCGACAAGGTCGGTGTGGCGCTGCGCAACATGATCGGCATCGACAACATCTGCTGGGAGGCTGACTACCCGCACAGCGACTCGATGTGGCCGGGTGCGCCCGAGGAGCTGTGGGATGTGTTGAGCCTCAACAATGTTCCCGACGACGAGATCAACAAGATGACCTACGAGAACGCGATGCGGTGGTACTCGTTCGACCCGTTCAGTCACATTTCGCGCGAGCAGGCCACCGTGGGCGCATTGCGCAAGGCGGCCCAGGGACACGACGTGTCGATCAAGGCGGCGGGCCACGCGAAGGACACCAGGGGCGGCTCGTCCTTCGCGGACTTCGCGGCCAACGCGAAAGCCCTTACCGGCAATAAGGATTGACGCTCCACCGGATCGCTGGTGCGCCGGTGCATGAACCGACTTGAAGGAGATCTGGCAGTGCCCGGCGGTGGAATGAATTTCGAGCTGACCGATGACCAGGAGCTGATCCGAAGGTCGGTCGCAGAGCTCGCTCGCAAGTTCGACGACCAGTACTGGATGGAAAAGGATCTCGCGCACGAGTTTCCGGCCGAGTTCTACCAGGCGATAGCCGACGGCGGCTGGCTGGGTATGACGATCCCGACCGAGTACGGCGGCCATGGACTCGGAATCACCGAGGCGACCATCCTGCTCGAGGAGGTAGCCAAGGCCGGCGGTGCGATGAACGCGGCCAGCGCGATCCACCTGTCCATCTTCGGCATGCAGCCCGTCGTCGTGCACGGTTCGGACGACCTCAAGGCGCGCACCCTGCCGTCGGTGGCGACGGGCGAGGTGCACGTCTGCTTCGGTGTGACCGAACCCGGTGCCGGACTTGATACCTCACGCATCACCACGTTCGCCAAGCGCGACGGAGACAAGTACGTCGTCAACGGCCGCAAGGTGTGGATCTCCAAGGCGATGGAATCCTCCAAGATCCTGTTGCTGACCCGAACCCAGAGCTATGACGAGGTCACCAAGAAGACCGACGGGATGACGCTGTTCCTCACCGATCTCGATCGCAGCCGCGTCGACGTCCGCCCGATCCGCAAAATGGGCCGCAATGCCGTCAGCTCCAACGAATTGTTCATCGACAACCTAGAGGTGCCAGTCGAGGACCGAGTTGGTGAGGAGGGCAAGGGATTTCAGTACATCCTCGATGGCCTGAATCCCGAGCGGATGCTGATCGCGGCGGAGGCACTCGGCATCGGCCGGGTGGCGCTGGAAAAAGCGGTGAAGTACGGCAGCGAGCGTGAGGTCTTCGGCCGGCCGATCGGCATGAACCAGGGCCTGCAATTCCCGCTCGCGGATTCGCTGGCCCGTCTCGACGCCGCCGAACTGATGCTGCGCAAGGCCACCTGGCTGTACGACAACGGCAAACCCTGTGGGCGCGAAGCGAATACCGCAAAGTACCTCTGTGCCGATGCGGGCTTCGCCGCCGCCGACCGGGCGTTGCAAACCCACGGCGGCATGGGTTACGCCGAGGAATACCACATCACCCGCTACTTCCGTGAGTCCCGGCTGATGAAGATCGCTCCGGTCAGCCAGGAGATGATCCTGAACTTCTTGGGCGCCAATGTGCTGAAACTGCCGAGGAGTTATTGATGGCAGGTGCTGCCGGTGGACGGCGGCATGGTGACCTGACGTACGTTCGACCTCGATGACCACGACCGACGAAGCCGTGCTGCTGTCCGCGGACGACGATGGGGTGCGCACGCTGACTCTCAACCGTCCGCGCCGCAAGAATGCCATCAGCCCCGAGCTGTGGATCGCATTGCGCGACGCGCTGCTCGAGGCGGGCCGTGACCCCAGCGTGCGTGCGCTGGTGATCACCGGTGCGGGCGGAGCGTTTTGCTCCGGCGCCGACATCGGTATTCCCGACGACATCCACCCGAAGTACAAGCTGCAACGGCTCACCGACGTCGCGCTGGCGCTGCACGAGTTGCCAAAGCCGACGGTGGCCAAGGTGACGGGCGTCGCGGTCGGCGCCGGATGGAACCTGGCGCTGGGCTGCGATCTGGTGGTCGCAACTCCCGATTCGACATTCTCGCAGATCTTTTCGAAACGGGGTTTGTCAATCGACCTCGGCGGCTCCTGGCTGCTGCCGAAACTCGCTGGCCTGCAACAGGCTAAGCGGCTGGCACTGCTGGCCGACACCATCGACGCCGCGGAAGCCTTCGCGCTGAACCTAGTCACCTGGGTCGTGTCGGCTGAAGAGATCGACACTTTCGTTCAGGATTTGGCCGGGCGGCTGGCGGCTGGTCCGCCGATTGCATTGGCCCAGACCAAAGCCCTGCTGAACGAGGGCGCCGACCGCACCCTGCGCGACGCGCTGGCCAACGAAGCACGCGCGCAGATCGGCAACTTCGCGACCGCGGATGCGGCCGCGGCCTATGCCGCCTTCAGCGAGCGACGGGAACCGTCGTTTACTGGCCGGTGGGCGTTATCGAAATCGGACCAGGAATCGGAGTAGAGACATGCGGGAGACGGTCATCGTCGAGGCGGTGCGCACGCCGGTCGGGAAACGCAATGGCGGGCTGTCGGGCATGCACGCCGCGGACCTGTCCGCCATCGTCCTCAACGAGGTGCTGGAACGCGCCGGAGTGGGGCCAGAGATCGTCGACGACGTGATCTGGGGGTGCGTGTCTCAGGTCGGCGACCAGTCCAGCAACATCGGGCGCTACGCGGTACTGGCCGCCGGCTGGCCCGAGAGCATCCCCGGGACGACCGTCAACCGGGCCTGCGGTTCCAGTCAGCAGGCCCTGGACTTCGCGGTGCAGGCGGTGATGTCGGGCCAGCAAGACGTCGTCGTGGCAGGCGGGGTCGAGGTCATGAGCCGCGTACCGCTGGGTTCGGCGCGGGCGACCGGCATGCCCTACGGCCCGAGAGTCCTCGCCCGCTATGACGACTTCTCCTTCAACCAGGGTCTGTCCGCGGAGATGATCGCCAAGAAGTGGGGCTTCTCGCGCACCCAACTCGACGAATTCTCCGTCCAATCCCATGAACGGGCCGCGGCCGCGCAGGACAGCGGCGCCTTCACCAATCAGATGATCCCGGTCATCACCGACGACGAGGCCGTCGTCACCGCTGACGAGGGTGTGCGGCGGGGGAGCACGGTGGAGAAGCTGGGCGCGCTCAAGCCCGCCTTTGCCGACGACGGCGTTATTCACGCCGGCAATTCCTCCCAGATCTCCGATGGTGCCGCCGCGCTGCTGGTGACGACATCGGAAATGGCGGTCGAGCTGGGGCTGACACCGATCGTGCGGTACCGTGCCGGAGCCGTCACCGGGGCGGACCCGGTGCTGATGCTCACCGGTCCCATTCCGGCCACCGAAAAGGTGCTGAAGAAGGCGGGTGTTCCGCTGGCAGAGGTCGGTGCATTCGAGGTCAACGAGGCCTTCGCGCCGGTCCCGCTGGCCTGGATCGCCGAGACCGGCGCCCAGCCCGGCCTGGTCAATCCGCTGGGCGGCGCGATCGCACTGGGCCACCCGCTGGGCGCGTCGGGGGCGGTGCTGATGACCCGGTTGGCGCACCATATGCGCGACAACGGCATTCGCTACGGGCTGCAGACCATGTGCGAGGGCGGCGGCACGGCCAATGCCACCCTGGTCGAATTGGTCGCCTGACACCGACCAGCGGTTTTTCTATGAGTCCGCCTGAGACGGTTGTCACAGGCGGCAAACCTACCTACTGTGTGTTCAGAAGGTTGGTTGAGCCGCCGATCGGTCAAAGGAGCCCGGTGCCAGACGCACGGCGTTACGACACGCTTCTCGCCAAAGGCGAGGACCGTAAGCAGCGGATCCTCGCGGTCGCCCAGAGCCTGCTGATTCGCAACGGCTGGCGAAACACCACGCTGGCCCAGATCGCCGGCGAGGCCGGCGTCACCCCCGCGGGGCTGCTGCATCACTTCGAGTCCAAGGAACAGCTGCTGCACGCGGTCCTGGACGCCCGCGATCAGGACGACGATTCGCACGCCGACCGCGCCGGCGACCTGATGGCCCAGATCTCCGCCGTCGCCGATCGATTCCACCGCGCGCCCGAATTGGTCGGCACGTTCACGGTGCTGTTGGTCGAGAACATCCAACCCGACGCCCCGTTACACGACCGGATGCTCGACCGGCACCGGCAAGCCGTCGACATCGTCGCCGATCTCATCCGCACCGGTCAGGCCGACGGCCGGTACCGCGCCGACATCGACCCCACCATCAAGGCAGTGGAGATACTCGCCTTCGTGCACGGAATGGAAACCACATGGTTGCTCGATCCTTCGATACCGCTGACCGAGGTGTTCAAGCAGTACGCCGAGACGCTCGCGCGGGACTTCGCGCCTTAGGAAAAGCCACCGACAAGGCCACTGAGCACGACATGCGGTACCGACTCGACGTCGTCGCCTCCAGCGTCCTCGACGTGGTGCGGTTCGCCGGGGGGTGGCTGTTCGACCGGTCGATGGCCGGATGGGACGTCACCGTCCTGCTCACCGACCTGGCCGACCACTCCGATCTTCGGCCGCTGCAGATCATCGGGGCCCGCCCCCTCGACCTCGACCGCGCGCTGGAGTCGGTCGACGACCGTCCCCGTCCGCAGGCGCTGGCGGCCGCGGCCGATCTGGTGGGTTGCGACTCGCGGGTGCGCCAGGGCGTTTTGCGGGCCCTCGATCACGGCGTCACCGAGGTCACGCTGTGGGGTGACACCTGGCCCGCGGAGCTCGATGGCAGCGTCGGCCTGGTGCAACACCGGCTGAGCGTGGCCGCCCAGAAGTTCAAGGCCAAGGCGCTGGCCGCCGCGGCGATGCCCGAATACTCGATCGGTCACACCGAGAACTTCCGCAGCGGGCTGCTGGCCTGTCCGTCGGTAGCCGCCGATCTGGTCCCGGCCGGCTAGGTCCCGACCCAGCGCTGATTCGGAGCGTCATTACCGCTTAGCGGCACCCGTCGTTGACGACGATCACGCCGTGTGGAAATCTAATACTCATCTCTGAGAGGCTCATTCTCATTGCTGAGATTCGAACGGAGCAAGATGACGAACGACTTCTCCAAGATGGACTTCTTCCGAGGCAAAGAGCTCATCGCGGACCCATACCCCTACTACGAGTCGCTGCGTGAGCAGTGCCCGGTGGCCCGCGAAGAGCACCACGGGGTCACGATGGTGACCGGCTGGGACGAGGCCTGCGCCGTGCTGAACGACGCGGACACCTGGTCCTCGTGCATTTCGGTGACCGGGCCGTTTCCCGGCTTCCCGGTGAGCCTCGCGGGTTTGGAAGACAGTGACATCACCGACCTGATCGAACAGCATCGCGACGAGCTGCCGTTCAGCGACCAGCTGCCCACCCTCGACCCGCCCACCCACACCAATCACCGCTCGCTGCTGATGCGGCTGATCACCCCCAAGCGCCTCAAGGAGAACGAGGACGCGATGTGGGCGCTCGCCGACCAGGCCCTCGACGACTTCCTGGCACCCGGGTACGGCGAATGGATCAAGGGCTTCGCCGGCCCGTTCACCCTGCTGGTAATCGCCGACTTGCTGGGCGTGCCGATGGAAGATCGCGACAAGTTCGTCAAGGGCATCGCCGAACACGCGGGCGGCGGGATCGGCGGCACCGGCAAGGAATCGCTGTCACACAGCCCGCTGGAATTCCTGTACGGCCTGTTCTCCGACTATGTCCGCGACCGACGGCAGAACCCCCGCGACGACGTGCTGACCGGCCTGGCGACGGCAACCTTCCCCGACGGTTCGACACCGGAGGTCGAAGACGTCGCGCGCGTTGCGGCCAACGTCTTCTCCGCAGGCCAGGAGACCACGGTTCGGCTGCTGGGCGCGGCGTTGCAGACGCTGGGCGAGCGCCCCGACATCCAGGCGCAGTTGCGCAAGGACCGCAGCCTGCTGCCCAACTTCATCGAGGAGTCGCTTCGCCACGAGAGCCCGGTCAAGGGCGATTTCCGGATGAACCGGCGGCCCGTCAATGTCGGCGGCGTCGACCTGCCGACCGGCACCACCGTGATGATCGTGCAGGCGGCGGCCAACCGCGACCCGCGCCGGTTCGAAGACCCCACCACGTTCGATCCCGCCCGCAAGAACGCCCGCCAGCACATCTCGTTCGGGCGCGGCATCCACAGCTGCCCGGGTGCGCCGTTGGCGCGAGCCGAAACCCGTGTCGCGATCGAGCGGCTGCTGGATCGCACGACCGACATCAGGATCAACGAGCAGATGCACGGGCTGGCGAATGACCGCCGCTACCAATATGTTCCGACGTACATTCTGCGTGGCCTGACCGAATTGCATTTGGAGTTCACGCTGGCATGAAAGTCTGGGTAGACGACCAACGCTGTCGCGGCCACGGTATGTGTCTCACGCTCTGTCCGGATGTGTTCAGCCTGACCGACGACGGTTACGCAGAGGCGATAGATTCCGATGTCCCAACGGAATTGGAAGCCGCCACCCAGGAAGCCATCGAGTGCTGTCCAGAACAGGCGATCAGCGAGAAGTAACGAAATAGACCGGCGGATAAGGAGACCACAGTGCCTAACGGGCCAAAAGGCTACGTCATCCTCACCGAGGCCATCAGGGACCCAGAGGGCATGAAGGCTTACGGCAAGGCTGCCGGCTCGGCGATGAGCGGGGCCACCATTCTCGCGGTGGATACCGCGCCGGAAGTCATTGAGGGCAACTGGCACGGCGATCAGACTGTCTTGCTGGAGTTCGAATCCGTCGATGCCGCCCGCGCCTGGTACGAATCCGAGGGCTACCAGAAGGCGGCCAAACTGCGCCAGGCGGCCGCCGACTGCAACGCGGTCATCTTGTCCGGATTCTGACCGCTATTCTCCGACGATCGCGATTGCCTGCCGAGGGCATTGACGGACGGCCTCACGCACGTCGGCCTCGTTCTCCGGGGTGACTTCTTCGGTGTGAACGGTCAGCATGTCGTCATCACCGAGCTCGAAGATGTCGGGGTTGATGCCCATGCAGACACCGTTGCTCTCGCAGAGTCCCCAATCGACCTCAATCTTCCTCGTCATCGTGGCCCCCTCATCGAAGCACTTTGACGGGCACGCTCTTCCAACCCGCCACGTTTTGCATGGTTACCCGCTTGCACCTCGACCAGTCCACCTCGTAGCGAGGCATGAAGTCCAGCAGTCGCTCCAGTGCGATCCTGCTTTCCAAGCGGGCGAGAGCGGCACCGAGGCAGCTGTGAATGCCGTATCCCAGGCCGAGATGTTGCGCCTCGGTCTGGTCGCGCTCGATGTCGAACGTGTCGGCGTCGGTGAACGCATCGCTGTCGCGGTTAGCCGCTGCGCCGCATAGGAATACCGGCTTGAAGGGGGGAATTACGCCGCCGCTGACGTGTGCCTCTTTGAGGGTGTAGCGGACGTTGTACTGCACCGGCCCCTCGTAGCGCAACAACTCTTCGACGGCCCCCGGGATCTTCTCGCGGTCGTCCTGTAGCTTCTGCCACTGGTCGGGGTGCCGGGCGAAGATGACCGCCGCGTTGCCCATCAGTTTGGTGACGGTCTCGGCGCCGGCACCGCCCAGAAGGGTTGCGAAACCGCAGATCTCGATGTCGTCGAGTTTGCGGGGCTGACCGTCTTCGGTGGGGATCTCGGCCGCGATCAACCTGCTGATCATGTCGTCCTGCGGGTCCGCACGCCGCTGTTGAATCAGACCGTAGTAATACATCGCGGTCTCGATGTTGGCCTGCATTCCGGCCTCGCTGATCTCGATCTGTCCGGGTTCGTGATGCAGGCTGGTGTCGATCCAGTGCCGCACCTGCTGGCGGTATTCCTCTGGCACACCGGCCATCCGGGTGATGACCTCCACCGGGAACGGCCCGGAGAAGTCCTGCACCACGTCGAAGTTCTCCGGATCGCAGGCGTCCAGGTACTTGTCGATCACCTCGATGATCGTTTCGCGCTGCGATTGAACGGCCCGAGGCGTGAACGCCTTGTTGAGCAGGCTGCGCATGTGGCGGTGGTCCGGCGGGTCCATGAAGATGATCGACCGCTGCTCAGGCGAGACACCCCGGCGCACCATCGCCAGGTCGCACCCGCGTGCCGAGGAGTACGTCTCGAAGTCCTTGAAAGCCGCCGACACGTCTTCGTGGCGGGTCAGCGCGTAGAAGTCCTCTTTCTCGTCGTAGTACAACGGCGCGTCTTCACGCATCCGCGCATAGATCTCGAACGGATTGTTGTAAAAGTCGTCGGAGTACGGATCAAAGAGAACTTTCGGCTTTGTCACTGACATGCTCCTCAGCGGCGAGGGTTAGGGCGGGCTGGAACCGTTACGGTTGAATGCCTGACTGTAACGCTAACGGTAGCGCTTTCGTCGCGAACCGGGAAGAACCGAAGTGCCGATATGTCAAACCTTTCCGCCGACATTGAGGACTTCGATGACGTCGTCGAGGGCACCGAGGTCCGCGGCGATGGCGCGCACGGCCGCGACGTCTTTTCCGATGAATTCCCCGGCCACCTCGATGAACCCCGCGATCGAGCCCGTTGCGGCCACGATGTCCAGTACCCGGCTGGTGGCGCTGCCGTGCGCCAACGCGCCCAGCAGGGTCGGTTCCGCAACGCCGAGGCGCTCGCCCAGCCGGATTGACTCGGCAAGCAGCCCGAGGTGGCCGGCGAACAGTGCATTGTTGACCAGCTTCACCGTCTGACCGGCGCCGCGTGGGCCGACGTGCAGTACCGGGTCGCCGTAGCAGCCCAATACCGTTTGCAGTCGGGCCACGGTGGCATCCGGACCGCCGACGAACAGCGTGAGGGTGCCCGCCGCGATATCGTGCGGGCCGCCGCTGACGGCGGCGTCGACGACGTCCACATGGCCCGCCTGGGCCGCGATGGCCTCGATCGTCTCGGGGCGGGTGGTGGTGTGCACCACCAGCGTCGAACCCGTCGGCATGGCCGACAGCAGTGGGCCGCCCAGGCAGACCTGTCGCACCTGCTCGTCGGTGAACACGCAGAGCACCACTACGTCGGCCCGCGAGGCGGCGTCGGCCGCCGCGTTCACCACGGCTACGCCCAGCTGCTCGAGGTCGTGACGCCGGGCGTCATCCGTCGCGTCGCGCACCACGACCGCGACGTTGTGGCCGGCCGCGGCGAGGCGCGCCACCATCGGACGGCCCATCCGCCCGGCCCCGACGAACCCGACTTTCACTGCGCCTTCATCGGGCATTACCCATCATTGCCAGCGCGGCGTCGGCCGCGTCGAGGACGGCACCCCCGCGAGCGGCGGCCGCCTCGGCGAGGTCGACGATCAGCCGCACGTCCTTCTGCAGCAACGTGCCCGCCACACCGGCCAGCCGGTCCAGGCCACCTGTTCCGCCGATGACATTGAGCGCGAAGCTGTTTCCGCTGCCGCGTGAGACGACTTCGACGAGCCGCTCCGGTGCGACGCCGAGGGACTGCGCCAGCGAAAGGGCGGTGGCCGCGGTTCCCAGGTGCGCGGTGAACAACAGGTTGTTGAGCAGCTTGGTGGTTTGGCCGGTGCCCAGTTCGCCGAGGTGGACGACGGGATCGCCATAGGTTTCGAAGACGGGACGGCAGCGCTCGACGACGCCGGTTTCGCCGCCGACCATCACCATCAAGCGTCCCTGCGCGGCGGCCGGACCGCCGCCGCTGACTGGGGCGTCGAGCACCGAAACACCGCTACTGGCAACCTTTTTCGCCAGCGATTTGCAGGTGTTGGGGTGCACGGTGCTGTGCACCGCGATCACACTGTCCGGCTGCAGGCCCGCGAGCAGCCCCTGGTCGCCGGTGGCGATTTCCTCGATGTCGGCCTCGCCGACCACACAGAGGCAGACCAGATCGCTGACGGCGGCGAGCTCAGCGGGTGAGGACGCGATTTCCGCCGGGGTGTCGGCGAACTGCTCGACCGATGCGGGCCGGCGCGCCCACAGCGTGGTCGCGAATCCGCCCTCGACGATCCGCCGGGCCATGGGGCCACCCTGGCTGCCTAATCCGATGAATCCAACTCTCATCCGACGGCCTCTTCGTCGGTTGGACGCACGGCCAAGCACTCGTCGACGAACCCCAGAACCTTTGCGTGGTATTCCGGGGCGGAGTGGCCGAGGCTGATGTTGTGCCCGGCGTCAGGTTGCCGGTGCAGAGCGAAACGCGGCACGCCGGTGAACATCGAGACTATCTCCTGCACCGCCGAATCGTCAGTCTGCCATACCTTTTCGTGCTCGGCGATACTGAAGTGCACCGGCACCCGCACGGCGGGGGCTAGCGTTGGGAAGGTTTGACGGGCCCAGTCCGACACCATCTGGTCCTCGTAGGAGGGAGCCGAGGGGGATACCGTCGCTCCGCCGAGCACCTCGGTCGGATACATCTCCTGCGGGCTCCACAGCAGGTCGCGCATGCCCGGCGGGCGGCGTTCGCGGGTCGCTGTTTTGAGTATTTCTTTGGCTGCCGGGTGATAGTGCCGGCCGGTGCCGGCCAATTCGATGCCGAGCAGCTCGGCGCCGCGTTCGTCGGCGGCCATCCGCATCGTCAGCTCGCAGCCGCCCGAATGGCCCATCACGAACAGACCTGCGCCGCTTGGTCGTTCGCCGATGATGCGTTCGACCGCGCCGTATGCCAGGTTGACGCGCTGGTCGCCCTCGGCCATCGCCTCGGGGTAGGGCGCCGAACTGCCGTAGCCGGGCCGGTCGAGCGCCACCACGGTGAATCCCGCTGCCGCGCCGGTGCGTAGGAACGAATACGACGGATGGCCGGGGCAGTCGAAATAGACCGCGGTGGTGCCGCCGCCGTGGATGGCCACGATCACGGCCTTGGGGTCAGCGGCTTCGCAAACCACCGCCGACATCGGTACCCCGTCGACGATCACCAGCCGGGGTCGCGGAGTCGGCGCGGCAGTGCTCATGCTCGCCTCATTCCGGGATCCGCAGCAGAAGCACGCCGCTGGGGGTGAGGCCGCCGCTGCTGACCACCCCGACCCGGGCATCGGCGACCTGACGGTCGCCCGCCGTGCCCCGCAATTGGGTGATGGCCTCGTGCAGCAAGCCCATGCCGTGGGTGCGGCCGTGCGATAGTTGGCCGCCGTGCGTATTGAGCGGCAGCTGGCCGTCGCGGGCGATGTTCTTGCCGCCGTCCAAAAACTCCTTGGCCTCACCGATTCCGCAGAAGCCCAGCGCCTCGATCCACGACAGGCAGTTGAACGAAAAGCCGTCGTACAGCTCGGCGACGTCGACGTCGGCGGGCCGCAGCGTGGTGCGCGTCCACACATGCGCGGACTGGCCGAGCACCTGCGGCTCGTGGGTCAGCGTGCTCTGGTCCCAGTCGAGTCGCTCGACGATCTGCGTTCCGACCGCCTCGACCAGGACCGGGGGCTGGGCCATATCGCGGGCCACGTCGATGGCGGAGACGATCACCGCGATCGCGCCGTCGCACGGTACGTCGCAGTCGTACAGGCCGAACGGCGTCGTGATGGGCCGCGCGTTGAGATAGTCATCCATGGTCATCGGGGTTCGGTAGATGGCCGTCGGGTTGAGTTCGGCGTTCGCCCGCTGGTTCAGCGCGATCCAGCCCAGCGTTTCTTTGGTGGTGCCGTATCGATGAAAGTGCCGCTGCGCGTTCATCGCCAACGTGTGTGCCGCGGAGGTGGCACCAAATGGCATCTGCCAGCCCGGCATTCGGCCCGCTGAAGCACCGGCCGGGGCGATCTTGCCCTGCTTCATCAGCTCGCCGTTGGTGGCTTCCCATAGCGTCCGGAAGCAGAGCACGTGACGCGCCAGCCCGCAGGCAACCGCGAGCATCGCCGCGATTACCGAGCCGCCTGGGCCGAACGTCTCCATCGCGCCGTTGTGCCACGTCGGCCGAATACCCAGCGCCCCCTCGAGAGCGGTGGTGCCGCCCTCCCCGAATCCGCCGACATTGATCGCGCCGGGGTAGGTGGACAGGCCGTCGATGTCGGCGTAGGTCAGGCCGGCGTCGGCGATCGCGGCCTCGCACGCCTGCACCGTCAGCGCCAGCGGCGGTTGCATCAGCCGCCGGCCGATAGGTGACATGCCGATCCCGGTCAGGGCCACCTTGTCTTCGAACTTGTCGGTGGTGAGCATCGGGCGCACGTATTCGCCGAAGCGTTCCGGTGGGATCTCGTCGACCGGCAGCGCAGCGGGCTCGGCATCCGGGCTGGGCCGAAACAGCGGAAACCACACGTTCTCGACCTGCTCGAAGACGACCTCGACCTGTTGGCCGAGCTCGAGCTGATCGGGCTCGCAATCCACGATGTTGGTCGTCAATCGCACCCGCGGGTCTTCGGCGATCGCAACCTGCGCGATCACATACGGCGCCACCAGCCCGGGCAAGCTGAACCGCTCGTTGATGGTGAAGCCGGCCAGCGTCGCCTTGCCGGAAACCGTGCGCACTCCGATATCCAGCGACCGGCAATAACGGCACACCGGCGCCGGCGGGTGGATCAGGGATTGGCAGGCCTGACATTGCTGCAGCCGTAGCTTGCCGTCGGCGCCCGAGGTCCAGAAAAACTCGTTCTCCGGCGTGACCTGGGGCAATGGGCGTCCCGGTGCTGCTGACACGTCACCTCCGCGAGTCGAACGGCCCGTGGGTTCAACGTGGTAGGCCCGTTATACGAATCGGAGAATTACGTTATCACTGCCAAGCGGGCGTGATCCAGAAGGCGTCAAGGATTGGGACGACGACCGCCGGCGTCAGTACGGGACCCAGACGCCGTTGAAATAGGCACCCCATTGGTGAAAGCCGACGCTCCACATCGGATCGTTCGGTGACCACCACGGCCGTGGCGGTGGGGGCGGCACGTCAAGCCCGGCGAACGACGGCGCATACGCCGGCGGGGCCACGTACCACGCGGGCACCGGCGGCGGCGGTTTGCACTCGAAGGTCGCCTGATTCCACGACATGTTCGAATCGCACTGCGCCCAGCTGATTCCCGGCGTCGCGATCACCGCCGTCGCCATTGCCCCGAAAACGATCGCAATGACGGCGGTCAGGCGACGAATAAACCACCCCATGACGGTCCTCCTCTTTGGAGTGTCCTGGCCTCGGCTGGCCTCAGTTTATTCCGTCCTCTTCGCAGCCGACGGCGTCGAAGGCGAGTTACCTGGACGGCTACGAGTCAGAGCCGGGAAGGTTCAACGGGTGAAGCCCCATTCGGCTTCGTTCTCGTCGGTTTTGAGATGCTCGGCCGGATCGTCTGCCTCGGTGAGCGGTAGCGAGGCGGCGGGAAAGATGCGTTCACCGATCTCGGTGATGGCATGCACCGGGCAATCCATCAGTGCGCGCATCACGGCGTCGCGATCCGCTTCGGCCACGGTGCCGTCACCGATCAGCGATGCATAACCCCAGTCGTCCAGTGAGAAATATCCGGGCGCGTACTTGGCGCAAACTCCGAACCCGTCGCAAATGGTGCGGTCCAGACGGATTTTCATGCTTGCCTCAGAGCTTGCGCCTCGTAGGGACGTTCGGCGCGGAATGCGCCGCCGGCGCAATCCGGACAGGTTTTGTCGAGATGCGCGGCGACCTCGGCGGGGAACTGGTCGAGCAGGCTCGCGGCCACATTGGTGGCGGCATCAAGTGTGGCGCAGGCGCCGCGCCCGCGCAGCAGCACCGACCAGCGGCGCAACCGGTCGACGTCCTCTTTGGTTGCGGCGCCGTCGCGCAGCGCCCCGGCGGCGGCCGCCATCGCCGCCGTCCCGTTGAAGCAGGAACCGCATTGGCCGGCATTCTCGCGGTCGAAATAGGCCAGCACGGCGGCCGCGACCGCGACGGGGCAATCATCGGTGATCACCGAGACCGCGCCGCAGCCCAGGCCGCTGCCCAGGCGCCGCATCGTCTCGTGGTCCAGCGTGGTCTCCAGCACCGCACGGTTGAGCAGACCCGCGAAGTATCCACCCATCAGCGCACCCCGCACGTTCTCGGGGGAAATCCCATGCAGGGCAAGCAGTTCGGTGAACGCCAGACCATGGGGCAGCTCGTACAGCACCGGCGGCTTGCCGGCGCCGGTGATCGTGGCCAAGAACGTGCCGGTCGACAGCGACGTGCCCTGCGAGCGGAACGCCGCCGATCCGTTGCCCTGTACGTAAGGCAGATTGGCCAGCGTCTCAACATTGCTGACCAGCGTGGGCAGCTCATCGACGCCCGCTTCGAATGGGCGTGGCGGCTTGTCGGTCGGCTTGGCCAGACCCCCGTTGATCACCCGAACCGCGGCGGTCTCCTCGCCGGCCACGTATCCGGGCTGGACGGTCAACACGTGGACCGTGACACCGAGGGCGCCGGAATCAAGCTCGCCGAGCGCGGTTTCGACGCTGTGGGCCGACTCGGGGTCGGACACGTACACGTAGGCACGGTCCGCGGCCACCACCGCCGCGGCCAGTCGCAGTCCGTCCAGCACCAGATGCGGGCGGCTGCGCAGCAGCCAGCGGTCCTTGACCGAAGCCGGTTCTCCCTCTTCGCCATTCGCGATGACGACGGGCGCAGCGGTGATCAGAAGGCCGTTGTCGCGCACTGTGCGCAACTTGACCGCCAGCGGGAAGGCGGCACCGCCGCGGCCGACAAGTCCGCTGGCTTCGATTTCACCGAGCAATGCCTGGGCGTCGGCGAGCGGACGGTAGCCGCCGAGCTGTCGGTATGCAGCCAGGTCTTCCCGACCGGCTTGCGCGCTCAGCAGCCGAGGTGTGCAGCCGGGAAACGTTGCGGTAGTGATCGTGGTGGACTGGGTGGTGTTCAAAGCTGGCCTGCCATCGTCTTAGTTAGGCTTGCGCCCATGCGAACTGCGGTGGTGCGTGTCAACGTCGACCCGGAAGGTGAGCTGACGCCGGCCCAATTACGTGACGGCATGGCAGCGCTCCAGGAGCTCGTGGGTCACGCCGGTGCCGGCGTGGTCGAGAACGACCTCGCGGCCATGCCCGAAAGTCGCCGTGAAGTCGAATTGCTCATCGCGGCCGAAAACGGCGACATGGCCAAAGAGGCCGCAATCGGGTTGTGCGCCAAAGTTTTCAGCAATAAGCCCGTCCCGGGTGTGGTCACCTTTGTCAGCCGCGGAACCGATGACGACGCCCGCGGCGTACTGTCCGGGTTCGGGCTCACCGGTGACATCGTGCGCACGCCCGGCGACGAGGGATTCGACATCGTCTACGTCACGGTGCGCGAGGCGGATCTCGAACGGATTCCGGAAAGCCGGGTCCATACGGCGCTGGAAGCGTCGCTCAACTGCGAGGTCCACATTCGTACCGTGTGACGCCATTACGAGGCCAGAAATTCGAGGATCGGGGGTGCTGCCTGCACCCAGGTGTCGAACATGTTGAAGTGCTTCACCCGGCCCGCCGCGCGGTCCTCGGACGCACGCTCCCAGGCGTCCTCGGGCCACGGCGGGTCGATGAGCGTCGATCCCTTGATCAGGCAGCTGACTTCCAGCGACGTCCGCTTGGGGTGATCCATGTCGTTCTCGCCGCCACGGATGATCAGCGTGGGAACCTTTATCCGGTCGAACATTTCGTCCTCGACACCGGGAATGGTCTGCCCCGGCTTGGAGACGAACGCGTTGAGCCAGCGCAGCATCAGCTTGAGGAATTCGTCGGAGTCGAAGTCGAGGAACCGTTGCTTGTTGGCCGGGTTCTGCGCTATGCGCTCTTTCCACTCGGTCACGTTGATCACGCCATCCATGCCGGTGCCGCGCACCGCGAGGATGCTGGGGATGATGTAGAAGGAGCCGAGCACGAACGAGCCGTAGATGCCGCCGACGATGTTCCACACCACGAGCTTGGTGACCATCTCCGGATAGAGCATCGTGGTCAGCATGGAATCCCTTGCCCCGCCGGATCCTCCGGCAAGAATGCAGCGTTCGAAACCCAGTCCGGTCACCAGTTTGTGCAGGGTCTCGGCGCGCATGTGCGACTCGCTCTGGCCGTAGAACTGCACATCGGACGCCCCACAGTTGGGCCGGTCCCACAGCAGCACCCGGTAACCGCCCGCGGCGAGTGCATCCGCGAGTGGACGCAGACCTTCGATTTCCTTACTGAACCGCCCGCCGGGGGTCAGAGCAATGAGATCGCCTGAGTCACCGAGGATTTCGTAGACGACATTTCCCCCGTTGATCTCAATTGATGGCACGCGATTCTCCTGTAGTTAGGCCTGAACCAGAACGTCGTTGCCGACGACCCGCACCGGGTAGGTGCGAATACTCCACTCCGGCTTGACCGCGGTGGTGCCGGTCGCCAGCTCGAAACCCCATTGGTGCCACGGGCAGTAGATGAACTCCAGGTCGCGCACCATCACGGCGTCGCCCGGCACGGATTCGTCGACGATCGTGCGTCCCCGGGCACGTCCCGAACACAGCGGACCGCCTTCGTGCGGGCAGTAATTCGCGATCGCGTAGAAGGTGCCGTTGACGTTGTAGACACCGACACCGTGACGCCCGATCGGTACCAGCTTGTGCTTGCCCGGCGGAATCTCGTCTACGGTGGCGACGACGTGCTCGCGGCCCTGGGCGAGGCGTGGCTCAGGCCGTTTCGTTTCTTCTGACAATTCAGAGCACCCGGACCTGACCCTCGAGCACCGGAACAGTCTCCGGCAGGTGATAGGTCGCGATGCCGTTCTTGTACATGATCGCGTCGCGGGCGTGCTTGGGCAGATGCTTGACCAACCAGCGCGGGTCATCGAACGTCCAGTGCGGGTAGTCCGACGAGAACAGCAGGATCTTCTCGCACTCCATCCATTCCAGCGCACGGGTCAGCTCGGTCTTGTCTTCCGGGTAGTCCAGCGGCTGGGTGGTGAACTTGATGTGGTCCTTGACGTACTCCGACGGCTTACGCTTGATGTCCACCCACGACTTGCGCGCCTCGTAGATCGCGTCCATCCGCCACATCAGCGGCAGGATCCAGGTGAACGCGTGCTCGACGAAGACGACCCGCAGCTTCGGGAACCGGTCGAAGACGCCGTCGAAGATCAGGCTCATCACCTGGTTAGCGGCCAGCAGCGAGTAGGTCACCATGAAATCGTGGTTGTAGCTGGGGAATCCGACCGGCGGGATCGGCAATTCGTCGAACTGGCTGCGCGACAGGTGGCAACTCACGGTGATGTCGTGCTTGGTGGCGGCTGCCCAGATCGGGTCGTACTTCGGGTGGCCCCAGGACGGCCGCGGCTCGGCCTTGATCAGGATCTGCGCCATGAACGGGTGTCCGGCCCACTTCTCGATCTCGCGCGCGGACTCTTCGGGCTCCTCGATGGCGCAGCAAATCGAACCGCGCCACCGCTCGTGCCAGTTGTTGTGGCTGTCCAGCCAGTGATTGGCCTGCCAGTCGTTCAGCGCGGCCGACATCGCGTGCTGCGCTTCGGGCAGCCGCGCCGGGTAGGCGGCGGGCTCCAGGATCGCGATGTCGGAGCCGGCCTCCATGATCAGCTGGCGGAACGCCATGTCCGGGTCGCTGCAGGGGAATTCACCGTTGGGAGGGAAGGCGTCCACGCGCATCGCGTAGGAGTGGGCGTAGTCGGGGGCGTCGTAGTAGATCTGCTCACCCACGGTGCGGGTGAGGAAGTACTTGCTGCGCCAGGGCTCGGGGATGTACGGCACCAGCTCGCCGCGCTTGGGCGCCGGGTGGACATCCGAATCGACGCATCGCACGGCTATGCGCTCGGTAGCGGGAACCCGCTCCTGCGAATGGGTCAACGTCATCTGGGTCTCCTAGCCCTTTTAGGTCTGCCCGCTTCAACTTCTACTGTGCGCCTACGCCGGCGGGGATGTCTATGCCGTAGAGCTGCGCTGCGTTTCGCCAGCACAGCTTGTCGCGCTGTTCGGCGGACAGCGCGACGGGCAGCTTCTTGACATCGCCGCATTGCCAGTGCGGGTAACTCGAGCCGAACATCACCATGTCGTCCTTGCCGGTGAAGCTGAACCATTGACCGGCGAACTCGGTGTCACCGGGTCCGTCGAGGCTGCCCTGCACGAAATAGACGTGGCCGGGCAGGTAATCGCTGGGGATCCGCGGCGCCCACGGGGTTTGCTCGAGGTGCGGCCGGCCGAACGTGTCCATCCGCCAGATGAAAGGCGTGATGAAGTCCGCGGCACCGTCGCCCCAGACGAACTTGAGGCCGTCGAAGCGCTCGAACACGCCCTCGGCGATCATGTTCATCAGGTGATAGAGGTAGTTCAGCGCCATGAAGCTGACGTACTGCTCGTAGGTGCGGGTGTTCCCGGACGGCGTCGGCGGAAAGGCTATGCCCGAGCCGACCTCGATGTGCGCGGCAACGGGCAGGCCGGCGTCGACCGCGGCCTCCCACAGGGGCCAGAACTGCGGCTTGCCGTAGACCTCGCGGGATTGCAGGGGAACGCCGATCTGGACCACGCGTGGGTGCCCGCGCCATTTCTCGATCTCGCGAAGCGCGCCGGCGATGTCGTCGGGGTTGACCCGGACGGTGCCGCGAAACCGCTCGCCGTACTGGCTGTTCTCCAGCCAGTTGGTCACCATCATCTCGTTGTGCGCGGCGTGCAGCGCGCTGCCCAGGTGGCGGTCCGGCATGATGCCGCGCGCCATCGGGTGCAGGACCGCGACGTCGACGCCGCGCTTCGAAAACAGCTCGTTGCCAACGAATTCTGGATCCGAACCGGGGTATTGACCGTCCGGGCCCTCGGCGTCGGGTACGTACTCGCCGCCCGGGGCGCCATACCAGTCCATCTCGTAGTCGGGGAACCCGCGGCTTTTGAACGGCTCCCGCAGGGTCTTGCGCAGCGCCTTGTTGGACGGGAAGAAGATGTGCACGCTCGCGTCGATGAGCGGTGTGCTGGTGCCGTCAGCGTGTTCGATCACGACAGCCACCCTTCGGTTCCGGTAGCCAAAGTGAGCCAAACCTGACCATAAGATAGATAATCTAACATTCTCATAGGCTGTCGATCAATGCATTTCCGGTAAGCGTCTCGGTTAACGATATGCCCTGGTAGTAGCTGGTATTTCCACTATCAGAGCAATCGTGGTTCTTCGATGCGGATAATACCATTCTCGGCACTCATTGGAAGGTGGCGTTGGAGTCGGCAAGATTGCCCCGCCGCCGCTACGCCCGCTACGCGGCCGTTACAGAGTCGGTAAACAGTGTCACGCCGTCCGGCCATCGTCGGCGCGACCGACGGTGACACCGGCGGCGTTCTCGAACGGCTTGATGACCGCCGTGAAATCCGAGTCTGCGCCCTGGTCGAGTGCGGCCCCTTCCCAGAGCCGGCAGATGGTCTCGGCGACGTCGACAGGCACGCCCAATGCCTTCGCCTCGTCGAGATAGAGCCGCACGTCCTTGACCATCAGGCCGGTGGCAAAGCCGTAGTCGAAGGTGCGCGGCAATATCGCACGCGGAAACTTGTCCCGGCTGGCGCTCGTCGCGCCCGAGCCCGCATTGAGGACCTCGATCATCACGGCCGGGTCGAGACCGGCCTTGACGCCCATCACGACGACCTCTGATGTGGCGACCAATACGTTGGCCGCCAGGATGTTGTTGGCGAGCTTCATCGTCTGCGCCGACCCCGGCTTCTCCCCGATGTAGAACGGGCGGCCGAGCGCCTCGAGGATGGGCCGGACGACCTCGAATTCGCTGCGCGGGCCGGAAGCCATCAGGGCGAGTGTTCCTTTTTCGGCGCCGCCGACACCACCACTGACCGGGCTGTCCAGAGCGGCGATGCCCCGCCCGGCCAGCAGGTCATGGATCTGCACCGAGGTGCGGCTGCCCACCGTCGACAGGTCGACGTAGCGCTTGACCCGGGAGCCCGCGATCACGCCCGCGGCCCCAGTGGCGACTTGCAGCGACACCGCCGGCGACGGGAGGCTGGCCAGCACCGTTTCCACACGGTCGGCGACATCCTTGGGCGACGAGGCGGCACGGGCACCGAGTGAGACGATGCGGTCGAGTGTCGCGCTGCTCGTGTCGAAGGCGATCACGTCTTGACCGTCGCCGATGAGGCGGTGCGCCATCGGAAAACCCATGTTGCCCAACCCGATAAAGCCGATTTCGGTCACGACCGGTCCTCGTCTAGCTTGGCGAACACTTCGCGCGCGATGCGAAAGCTGTCGACCGCGGCCGGAACGCCCGCATAGATGGCCACTTGCAGGAAGATCTCGCAAATCTCTTCGCGGGTCACGCCATTGGTCAGCGCACCCTTGATGTGAGTTCGTAATTCGTTCGGCCGGTTGAGGATTGGGATCATCGCCAGGTTGAGCATGCTGCGTGTCTTGCGGGGCAACCCGTCTCGGCCCCAGATTTCACCCCAGCAGTATTCGGTGACGAGATCTTGCAGCGGCTTCGAGAATTCGTCGGCGTCGGCGAGTGCCCGGTTGACGTATTCCTCGCCCAGCACCGCGGACCGAACCTCAAGTCCCCGTTGGTATGTTTCGCGATCCAATGATCTTCTCTCCCTTAGAGACTTTCTCGGTTCGTCGTCCCGACGGTTATCTACACGCTAATGTATATTTCCGTGGTCACCACGACCCGGCGGACGCCCGACGCAAGCCGAAGCCGAGAAGCTGCAACAAAAGCTGCGCACCGCGGCCGTCGCGACTTTCGTCCAGTACGGATATGACGGCACCAGCGTGCACGCGATCGCCATGAACGAGTCGGCGCGATTCCCGGAGTTCGCGGTCAGCGCGTACTCTCTCGAGCCTGCTGCCGCCCACTTCATCGCGGTGGTCGAACACCTACCCACGCGGCTAGAGGAGCGCCATTTGCAGCACGCCGTAGACCTGTTCCTGCTCGGCATCCTGCGTCGCGACTGAACTCGCGATGGCCTGGCCCGGGCTGGTACTGGTGCATGGGGGCGCCCATGCCGCTGATTGCTGGCAACTCACCGTTGCCGAATTGGCCAGGAGGACACCGGAATTGCCGGTGCTGGCCGTCGATCTACCCGGCCGCGGTGGCAGGCCGGCAGATCTGACGAGTGTCACGATCACCGACTGGGTGAACTCCGCGGTCGCCGATATCGACGACGCCGGCTTCAACGAAGTTGTGATCGTGGGGCATTCGATGGGCGGGCTGACGGTGCCTGGCATCGTGGCCAGGCTCGGGGCTGCGCGCGTACGGGAGATGATCCTGTTGGCCGCGTTCGTGCCACCGCAGGGATCGTCGGTGGTGGACGCGCTGCGCGGGCCGCTGGCCCCGTTGGCGCGATCGGCCGGGCGGATTCGCCGATCAGTCCCAATGCCAAGGGCGCTAGCGCTTTTCGCGTTCTGTAACGGGATGACTCGCGAGCAGCGCGCGCTGACCTTGTCGCGCCTGTGCCTGGAATCGCCCAACGTCATCTTCGAACCGGCCGACCGCAGCGACCTGCCCGGCGAGGTGTCGCGGACATGGATCATGACGCTGGCCGATCGAGCGTTGTCAGAGCGCCAGCAACTGGGTGCGATCGAATCCCTCGGCGGTGTCGACACGATGCTCTGCGTCGACGCCTGCCACGACGTGATGTTCTCTCGTCCGCGCTGGCTGGCCGCCACGCTGGCGGATCGATGCCGGGCCCATCGGTGAGCCTGCCGCTACCTACGCCTCGTTGCCGAACGTGCACTCACTGCGAGATCTCGGCCCGCATTTTCCGCAGTCAGTGCACATTCGGCGTCGTCAGCGTCTGGCAGGCGGCCGCGGCTGCAACGTGACGTCATACGCCGAAATCGAGATTATTACTTCCACAAGGGAGAATGTTATTCTCGCAACGGCGTGACGACAGGAGGCGGCCCCGATGCTGTTGGAGTTCGATGCTGATCAGCGACTGTGGCAGGACACGGTGCGCGACGCCGTCGCAAAGCAGTGCCCGCCCTCGCTGGTGCGCAGCGTGGCCGAGGACGGCGTAGACCCCAGCCCCCTGTGGAAGGCGTATGTCGACCAAGGCTGGACCGAGCTGAACGAATCGGACAGCGCCGTGGAGCTGGCCATCGTGCTCGAAGAACTAGGCCGCGCAACCGATCCCACGCCGTTTCTGGCGACGATGAGTCAGTTCGCGCCGCTCGTCGCGGACCGCTTCGATCCCCACCAGTCAGGCACCGCGGTGTGTGGCGGGGTGGTGGCGCACCGCGACGCGCAAGGGTGGGTGCTGGACGGCACCGCACGCCATGTCCTGGACGGCGATCGCGCGGACCGGCTGGCGGTCGTGACCGACGCGGGGGTCTTTCTCGTCGCCGCCAGTCAGGTCTCGGCCCGGCGCGTCTCGGTGTTCGACCCGGTGCTGCACGTCGCCGACCTGTCGTTCGCCGAGGTCCGGGTGCCCGACATCGAGCGGCTGACCGTCGACGCGGAACGCGCTCATCATCTGGCGCTGACCGGCATGGCCATCACGATGGTCGGCGCCTGTCAACGCATCCTCGACCTGGTGCTCGAGCACGTCAAAAGCCGTCAGCAATTCGGCGCGCCGATCGGCTCCTTCCAGGCCGTGCAGCACAAGGCTGCCGACATGCACGTCGCGGTGGAACGTGCTCGCGCACTTGCCTATTTCGCCGCGCTGACGATCGCGACCGACGATCCGCGCCGCCGGCTGGCGGCCGCGATGGCCAAGGCCTCGGCGGGGGAGTGCCAGTCGTTGGTATTCCGGCACGGGTTGCAGCTGCACGGCGCCATGGGTTTCACCTGGGAGAACGACCTGCAATTCGCGCTGAAACGGGCCAAAGCGGGCGAACTGATGCTCGGCGGCGCCGCCGAGCACCGGGCTCGGATCGCGGAGGAATACCGTGCAGCTGACTTTTGATTCCGAGGTTGAGGAGTTCCGCGCGCAGTTCTCGGCGTTCCTCGACGAAAATCTGCCTCCCGCAAGCGAAACGCTCGAGCGGCCACGGTCGGTCTCGCACATGCCGCAGTGGGCACGCGACTGGCAGCGGCTGCTGTTCGACAACGGCTGGTTGCTGCCCAGCCAGCCCCCTGAATTCGGTGGGCGCAATGCGAGCGTCATTCAGCAGTTCGTCTACCTGGAGGAACTCAGCCGCCGCCGGATCTACCACAGCTTCAACCCGCAGGGTGTGAATATCGTTGGGGCGTCGCTGTTGTCGTTCGGCAGTGACGAACAGAAGCGGCGCTGGGCGGTGCCGATCCTGCGGGGCGAGATCACCGCATCGCTCGGCATGAGCGAGCCCAGCGCGGGCTCCGATCTCGCGTCGTTGCGTACTCGCGCGGTGCTCGACGGCGACCACTTCGTGGTCAACGGGCAGAAGGTGTGGACCTCGGGTGCTCACGATGCCGACGTCCTGTTGACATTTGTTCGTACCAATCCAGATGTGCCGAAGCACAAGGGAATCAGCGTGCTGATCATCCCGACCGACACCCCGGGTCTGGTGCGGCGGCCGTTCCCGTCGATCTGCGGCATCGACGATCTGGATTTCAACGAGGTGTTCTTCACCGACGTGCGGGTGCCCGCGGAGAATCTGGTCGGCGAGATCGACCAGGGATGGAAGGTGGCCAACGGGTCGCTCGGGCACGAGCGCACGATGATGTGGCTGGGTTTCGCGGATCGGCTCGACAACATGATCGACGACTTCCACCCGAGCACCGAGGTCGAGCGCGACCAGTACGCGTCCACGATCATGGACAAACAGGCACTGCGCCTATTGGGCTCGGTGGCGTTGGCCCGCGCGGCGCGCGGGGAAGACGACGTGGCCGCGATCTCGGTGCTCAAGCTGCTCGGGTCCGAGGCTGAGTTGCGTGGCATGGAGCTAGCGTTGACGTCCGCGGGATCCGACGGGCTCGTGCACCCGGCGTTGACCGGGCCGTATGCACACATGAACCTCGACCACTATTTCGCCAGCTGGTTCGAGCGCTATGCGCGAAGCTTTTCCGGCACCATCGCCGGCGGTACCTCCGAGATCCAGCGCAACATCATCGCCCAGCGCGTGCTCGGCCTACCGCGCTGAGCCGCGCGCGAGTTGTCGTTAATCGCAACGGCATTCAAGGGTGTTCTAGACCGGGTCGAACTTGGTGATCAGCCAGTTGCCGTTGACCCGGGTCAAACTCACCAGCACACTGCTGGAAGACATCGCCGGGTCGGGATTGTCCTTACTCGTGGTGCTCTGATCAACCAGCACCAGCACGACGGCCGAATCGGGATGCAACTCCTGAACCGCGGCCCCCAACACCCGGGCGTTGGTTTTCAGTGATTTCTGTTTGGCCGCCGGAGCAACGATCTGTTCGGTGAACTGGTTGTAGTACGACAGGAAGTCCCCGGACAGGTGAGACTTGGCCGCGGCGAAGTCTTTGTCGAGTGTGTCCGGTGAGTAGGACAGCAACGCGACCGTTCCGTCGGATGCCGAACTCACGACCGCGCTCGCGACGCCGGCGTCGGTTTGTTTGTCGGGCCGGTACTGCTTGAAGTACAGCCATGTCGCCCCGCCGCCGGATAGCAGCAGGAGCAAGATCAGAACGGCGGGAACGACTTTCACCCTGTGACGCGTGCGCGGCTCGCTACGTCCGCCCTGTTTGGGTTGGTCCGAAGAGTCGTCGGCAGCGTCGACGCTGTCCTCGTCCTTGCTCATGGGATGAACTCCAGTTTGGACATCTTGTATTGCCCGCCGTCTTCTGTGACGGTCACCCGCAGGCGCCACCTTCGTGGTTCGTCTTTGGCGCCCGCGGCGTTGGTGATCCGCGATGTCGCGGCGACGAGTACCAACGCGGAATTCCCGTCGATGGATTGGACGGCCGCCGCATTCACGGTTCCTTGAGTGACCACTTTGGACTGCTCAACGACGGTCGTGAAATCTTTTGAGCGCTGCTGGAAATCGTCCCTGAACTGACCGGTCGAGCTGTCGATCACCCGCTGGACGTCTTCCTTGGCCCGATTGAAGTCCAGGGAAGTCATGTTGACGACACCTTGTCTGGCCCCGGCAACGAAGTTCGCGATGCGCTGGTTGCGCTCGGTGCTTTCATGATGCTGCCACACCATGTATCCGCTCGCCCCGACGAAAACGCAGATGAGCAGAATGACGGCCGCTTTCCACGCCACCGACAGCGATAGCCACCGCAGGCGCCGCCGGGAGTCGGCCGACTCGAACTCGGACTCCGCGTCTCCGGGCGTTTCGTCGGAGGCTTCTTGCTCGGTCTCCGTCGCGTCGGTTACGTCCGAGTCGCCGGATTCGATGTCGTCGGAGTCGGCTTCCTCCTTGTCGGTCTGCGCTTCGTCGGCGCCGGTTACGGCGGTGTCAGATTCGTCGGTCTCGGTGACGGTGACGGTGACGGTGTCGGCGTCCTCGACCTTCGCCTCGTCAGAGTCGGCCGCGTCCTCGTCGGCGTCCGCGGCTTCTTCGGCGGTTTCGGCGGTCCCGGCCTCGACGTCCCGCAATTCGCGGCGGAGCCGGGCGGCCCGGGCGCGGGCACGCGCCGCGGCGGCCAGCGCTTCGGCTTCGGCGGCTTCGGCCTCCGCTTCCGCGATCAACGCCATGGTGTCGGCTTTCGATGTGGCGTCTTGCGGCGGTTTCTTCGCCTCAGCCAAAGTGCTTGCTCCCGGTTGATGAACGTCTCACGCGGCTACCATCGCACGAGCGTGAACGGATAGGTGTTGCTGCCCCCGGGCGCGCCGTTACAGCCCGTGTTGAATGTGGAGACGACCTCACCCGTAAGCGTCACCGCGTCCCATGAGTAAACGTCATGCGACGGGAAGAACTGCACCACGCAGCGAACACCGTCGGGCACGTCAACGGTCATGGTGTAGCGGCCGTTGGACAGGTGAGCGTCTGACTTCCACGGTGCCGCTTGCCCGTTGGGTTGCGGAACCGCCTGAATGGTCAGACATCCCGGCGCTTTAGGAGTGCATGTCGCGAGGGCCCAGACCCAGAGGTGACCGGTTTCCCGGGGTGTGTCCACTCGGTAGTTGCCAATGATCATGTCCGCGTGGGCGGCCGGCGTGACGGTCAGTGCGGCCGTGGCGAGCGCAAGGCTCGCTGCGAAAGTCTTCACCGGAGGGTCTCCCATCTGTGCACACGCACTGGCCTCAAATATAAGGCGCGGTCATGCTGAAAAGGCCTACTCGGAAAAACCGCGGCAGTCAACGGCGGGTGCGCCCAGGTCTGCTAGTCGATGACGGCGACGTCCGTACGCTCGGTGACCGGCAGCGCCAGTTGTTGCTCGTCGCAGATGCGCTGCAGCTTTTCCAGCGTGTCGTCCAGGCCTGCGCCGATCTTGGAGCCTGGGGTAAAGGTCGCCGGAAGCTTCCGCATGCCCTGGATCACGCCGATGGTCTCGTAGTGCACGGTGCCTTCGGGATCGCATCGATAGTCGGGCATCCGGTCGAGAACCGCCGTCAGCATGGACTTGAATACCGTACGCGCCACGTTGGACCCTTTGCATCGGTGCAAACCGAGGCCAAAACTGAAGTGTCGATTGCCTTTACGGTCAAGGACGATCTCGTCGGGGTCGGCGAACAGTGCGGGGTCGCGATTGGCCATGGCCCACGAAATCCATAGCCGTTCACCCTCTTTGAAATGATTGCCGTCAAGTTCGACGTCGTCGGCGAAGGTCCTGCCGTCACCGGCGGCCGGGGTGAAGTAGCGCAGAAATTCCTCGGTTGCGGAGTCCAGGAGGGCGTCACGGTTCTTGGACAGCCGCTCGCGCTCGGCGGGGTTCTCCGAAAGCCATTCCAGCGTGTGGGCGGTCAGCGCCGTCGTGGTGTCGAAGCCCCCACCGATGACCAGGCCGAGATTGCCGAGGATCTCGAGATCCGGGGCGGGCTCACCGTCGATCCGCAACTGCAGCAGCCCGTTGACGATGCCGGGCCGCGGATTCTCGCGGATCTCGAGCATGCTGTTGACCATGTCGAGTCCCATTTCCCGGTGCATCGCGGTGACCTTCTCGATGTCGGGGGAGTGTTCCGGGGTGTAGACCGCCGCGTGCACCGGCTCGCTGTACAGGTTCCACTTCTTCAGCGGAATGCCCAGCATCGCCAACGTCAGCACGGCAGGCACGACGTTCGCCAGGTCGTCGACGAAATCGATGCTGCCCGTTTCGATTTTCTCGTCGAGGCACGCGCGAGTGATGTCGTGGATGAAGGGTTCCCAGCGCTTGACCGCGGCCGGCGACAGGTAGGGGTTTAATACGTTGCGGTACGTACGGTGGTCGGGCTCGTCCATCTCGAGAATGCCCCCGCGCACCGCGGCAACACGGCTCGCCGTCGGGATGGAGATGCCCTTGTAGCCCCGGCGTTCGTTATGGATGTCGTGGTCGTTGGAGACCGCTGGGCAACGGGCGAGTTCGAAGACTTCGTGGCTGCCGGCCGCGACCCAGTGCCCTCCGTAGGTCTCCGTCCACGCCATCGGGCACTTGGCGTGCATCTCCTCGGTGATCTGTTTGAACTGTGACCGGTACTCCGGGGCGTTTCGGTCAAAGTGGTACGTCGGCTTGTTCTGTTCGCCGTCGCTCTCGACATCGTCGACGCTCAAGATGCTGTCTCCCTTTAGGTTTCGTCCGTGATCATGATCGCCTGCTCCGGGCACGAGTGCGCCGCCTCGCGCACCAGGTCCTCCTGGTCGGGGGGCACCACGTCGTTGACCGCCGATGAACTGCCGTCAATGTCGCTGAGCACGAATGAATCCGGCGCAATCATCGCGCACAGGGTGTGACCCTGGCAGCGTTGTGAATCAACCCAGACCTTCACGATGTCTCCTCCTGGGGCTGCGATGGGGCTGGCGTTACGGTAGTCCGGATGACGACGTGACTCAGGTGTTTCGACCACCGTTGACGCCCAGTATCTGACCGGTGATGTAGCCGGCTTCCTCGGATATCAGGAACGCGCAGGCGGCCGCGATGTCTTCGGGCTTGCCGATCCGGCGCACCGGGGTCCGGGCGATGGTTTCGTCGATGTCCCCGAGGTAGCCGCGTTGCTCGGCGCTGCGCAGCATCGGGGTGTCGATGAAGCCGGGCGGCACCGCGTTGACCGTGATTCCGCTGGGGCCGTACTCGAGAGCCAGCGACTTGGTGAGCCCGTTGACCGCCGACTTGGCCGCGACATAGTGCGACATGTAAGGAGCGCCGGAATGTGTACTCGACGACGAGATGTTGACGATCCGTCCCCAACCCGCCTCGACCATGTCGGGCAGCACCGCCTGAGTCATGTGGAAGACCCCGTGCAGATTCACGTCGACCACGCGTTGCCAGTCCTCGAACGTGATGTTGCTGAAGCGCTTGAAACCATCCAGCCCCGCGGCGTTGACCAGAACGGCGACCGGGCCCAATTGCGCGCGGATCGCCGCCAGTGCGGCATCCACCTGGGATCGATCGGTCACGTCGGCGGTGAACGACAGCTCGGCGTCCGACGGCTTCAGATCGATGGTTGCGACGTCTAGACCGTCGGCACGCAGCCGATGAGCCACCGCCAGCCCGATCCCGGATCCGCCACCGGTGACCACTGCGGTCTTCACGCGCCGGCCCCTGGGCTCAATGCGGCCATCTCAGTCACAAAGAATCTCCTTCGCAATTATGAGAACCCTACTCTCGTAGAGAAGTGGCGTGCAACACGCCGGGGAAACCTGCCACAGCCTGGGCTGAGGCTGGTTATGCGCTTCCCCTCGCTGCCTTGCAGCGCTGGTCAGTGACCTTGTCCCATTCCTATGACTTTCTTGAATTCTCGAGACTCGAATGTAAGATTCGCCCGAGACGAGAATGAAATTTTCGTGATGGCCACCACAGAGGAGCCGAATGCCAGTGCAGGTCACAGTGTCGGACGTCGTGGATACGACAAGCTCAGAGGTATCCCGCCGACTGTTGATCGATGGCCGGCCCGTCGCGGGCGACCAGGCATTCGCCTCGATCACTGCGGCCGGGCCCGAAGAGTTCTTGGAACGCAAGACCTTCGCCGGTGCTGTGCTGGGAGGCGATCGATGAGGCCGTTAGAAGGCATTCGGGTTCTCGAAGTCGCGATGTACGGGTTCGTCCCGTCGGCGGGTGCGGTGCTGGCCGAATGGGGCGCGGACGTAGTCAAGGTCGAGCACGCGGTGACGGGCGATCCGCAGCGCGGACTTCGGCAGACCGGCATGCTGCGGGTCGAAGGCGATCCGAATCCCAACATCGAGCACGCGAACCGCGGCAAGCGCAGCATCGGACTCGACATGTCGGTGCCCGAGGGCAAGGAAGTCCTCTACGAATTGGCCCGCCGCTCGGACGTGTTCTTGACGAGCTTCCTGCCCGGTGCCCGGCAGAAGTTCGGCATCGACGTCGACGACATCCGCGCCGTGAACCCGTCGATCATCTACGCGCGCGGCAGCGCGCTCGGACCACGCGGTGAAGAGGCGACCAAGGGCGGCTACGACATGACCGCCTTCTGGTGCCGGGCCGGAACGGCAGCCACCATCACCCCGACGGGGATGCCCGGCATGATCGCGCCGCCGGGACCCGCCTACGGCGACACAATCTCTGGGACGAACCTCGCCGGAGGCATTGCGGCCGCATTGCTCAAGCGCGAGCGCACCGGCGAACCGTCCGTCGTCGACGTGTCGCTGCTGGGCAGCGGGCTGTGGTCGATGGGTCACACCGTCGCGTTGACCAAGCACTTGAACCAACGACTGGAAGCGCCGCCGCCCGGTGTGCACGGCGCACCCAACAACCCGTTGGTGGGCCTGTACACGACATCGGATGGCCGCTACATCTCTTTCGTGATGATGCAGCCGACGAAATTCTGGGCCGATGTGTGCCGGCATGTTGACCTGCCTGAGCTGGCCGATGATCCAAGGTTTGCCACCATCGAGCAGATCACCGCGAATACGGCAGAAGCAGTGGAGATCTTGACCAAGGTGATCGCGACCCGCACGCTTGCCGAGTGGAGCGAACGCTTTGCCACGTTGGCCGGGCCATGGGCGCCGGTGCAAGACACGCTGCAGGCAGTCGATGACACCCAGATCCGGGCCAACGAATATGTTGTCCGGGCAGGCGAACTCGAATTGGTCGCCAACCCGGTCCAGTTCGATCTCACCGCACCGCATACCGGGCCCGCCCCCGGATTCGCCGAGCAAACCGACGAAATACTGCAGGAATTGGGACTCGACTGGGACCGCATCATCGAACTCAAAACCGCCGGCGCGGTTACCTGAGAGTGGAGCTGACTGAAATGTTTGCACGTTCGATAACGGTTATGCGTTTTTTGCTCCGCGCGGGCGTGGCATGAGTCACAATGACCGGACGCTTTCTCATGCGACGGATCGGAGGACTGGCGTGAGTGCAGGTTACGCCTGTCTCGCCGGCGCTCGAGGTCGGGATGTCGCCCCCCGGTGGGCATTTCGACGTTGCCGTTCAACCGAACTTACCTCAGTCGTTGCGCAACAACAAGACTGTCGGTCTCGTAGCGCGGGAAGGGACTGACGCGGATGGCGACCAAGGGCGCTGACCACTGGTCAACGGGATTGCCTGCGCTGAAACTCAAGTGGGACTTATCGGGTCCCATGCAGGCGGTCGGCGCGTTGTTCGCGATGTCGGCCGACGCCGTGAAGTTCGCGTTCCGCCGGCCCTTCCAGTGGCGGGAGTTCTTGGAGCAGTCGTGGTTTGTCGCGCGGGTGTCGCTGGCTCCGACCTTGCTGGTCGCGATCCCGTTTACCGTCCTCGTCAGCTTCACGCTGAACATCCTGTTGCGTGAACTCGGGGCGGCGGATCTCTCCGGTGCGGGTGCGGCGTTCGGCGCTGTCACTCAGCTCGGTCCGTTGGTCACGGTGTTGATCGTGGCGGGCGCGGGTGCCACGGCAATGTGTGCGGACCTGGGGTCGCGAACAATTCGCGAAGAAATCGACGCGATGGAAGTGCTGGGCATCAACCCGATTCAGCGTTTGGTCACCCCGCGCATGCTGGCGTCGGGGTTGGTGGCGTTTCTGCTCAACAGCCTCGTGGTCATCATCGGCGTCCTTGGCGGCTACGTGTTTTCGGTATTCGTGCAGGACGTCAATCCCGGCGCCTTCGCCGCGGGTATCACGTTGCTCACCGGCGTACCCGAGGTGGTCATCTCATGCGTCAAGGCAGCCCTTTTCGGCCTCATCGCCGGCCTGGTCGCCTGCTACCGGGGTCTGTCGATCACCGGCGGTGGCGCGAAGGCCGTTGGCAACGCGGTGAACGAAACGGTGGTCTATGCCTTCATGTCCCTGTTCGTCGTCAACGTGGTTGTCACCGCGATCGGCATCAAGATGACGGCGAAGTAGGGGCCCGCCGATGGCACTGAGGGCTGCATATCCGCGATTGGCCCGCCAATTCGAGAAGCCGGTCGCCTCGCTGAGCCGGGTCGGCGATCACACCCTGTTTTACGGGAAGGCGCTCGCCGGGGTGCCGTTCGCGGCCACCCACTACCGGCGCGAAGTCATCCGACTGATTGCCGAGATCAGCATGGGCGCGGGCACTTTGGCGATGATCGGCGGGACCGTCGTGATCGTCGGCTTCCTGACGCTGGCGGCGGGCGGCACGCTGGCCATTCAGGGGTATACGTCGCTCGGCAATATCGGCATCGAGGCACTGACCGGCTTTCTGTCCGCATTCATCAATGTGCGCATCGCCGCACCGGTGGTCGCCGGCATCGGTCTCGCGGCCACCTTCGGTGCCGGGGTGACCGCGCAGCTGGGTGCCATGCGGATCAACGAAGAAATCGATGCGTTGGAGGCCATGGCCATTCGGCCGATCGCCTATCTGGTGAGCACCCGGATCATGGCGGGCATGATGGCGATCACGCCGCTGTACAGCGTCGCCGTGATCCTGTCGTTCGTGGCCAGTCAGTTCACCACGACGTTCTTGCTCGGACAGTCGCAGGGTTTGTACCAGCACTACTTCAACACGTTCCTGAACCCGATCGACCTGTTGTGGTCGTTCCTGCAGGCCATCCTGATGGCGCTCACCATCCTGCTGATCCACACCTACTACGGCTATTTCGCTTCGGGGGGACCGGCCGGTGTCGGCAACGCGACCGGTAACGCTGTACGCACCTCGCTCATCGTCGTGGTCTCGGTAACGCTGCTGGTCTCACTGTCTATTTACGGTACGAACGGCAACTTCAACCTGTCCGGTTAGGAGGCAGACGTGACAGACACATTCGGACCCGGTCCCATAGACCGGTCTGAAGCGGCCAGTAGCGCGTCTCCCGTCGCCGCGTCGCCTGGGCGTCACTTCGGTGCCCAGTCCTACGCGCGTCCGCTGGCGGGCCTGGCCACCGTGGTCGTCGTCGCCGTCATCTTCGCCTTCGCGGTGGGTCTGTTCCGGGGCTCCTTTACCGAATCCGTACCGGTGACCGTGATTTCGCAACGCGCCGGCCTGGTCATGAATCCGGACGCCAAGATCAAGATGCGCGGTGTGCAGGTGGGCAAGGTCGCCTCGATCGAATCGCTGCCCAACGGCCAAGCAGCTATTCACTTGGCGATGGATCCGTCGCAGTTGCACTTCATTCCGAGCAATGTGCTGGTCGACATCGCGTCGTCAACGGTGTTCGGCGCCAAGTCCGTCCTGCTGGTGGAACCTGCTCAACCTTCGACGCAGCGGCTACACAGTGGCCAGACGTTGCAGGGCCAGCACGTCATGGTCGAAATCAACACGGTGTTCCAGCAATTGGTGTCGGTGCTGTCCCAGATCGACCCGCCGAAGCTCAACGAATCACTGGGTGCGCTGGCCCAAGCATTCAGTGGCCGGGGCGCAAAGCTCGGCCAGGCCCTGAGCGATTTGGATTCATTTCTGGCGAGGCTGGAGCCGAGCCTTCCCGCGTTCCGCCATGACTTCGCGGTCTTGCCGGCGGTGTCCAACGCCTATGCCGACGCCGCACCGGACCTGGTGCGGACCGTGTCCAACACCAACCGGATCAGCAAGACGATTGTCGAGGAGCAGCGCAACCTGGATGCGCTGCTGATCAGCGCGATTGGCCTGGCCGACATCGGCAACGACGTGTTGAGTCAGAACCGCCAGCCGCTGACGGATGTGATGCATCTGCTGGTACCGACCACCGATCTGCTCAACGAGTATCACGAAGCGCTCACCTGTAGTTTCGCTGGGCTCATCCAGATTGGGCACGGTGCGCCGTTGTCGGAGCCGAGCATCAACATCTCGGCAAGTCTGACGTTGGGCGCCGAGCGTTATCGGTATCCGACGAACCTGCCGAAGGTTGCGGCGACGGGCGGCCCGCAGTGCGTGGGTCTGCCGAAGCTGCCGTTCAACACGAACCCGCCGCAGCTGATCGCCGATACCGGCGCCAACCCCGTCGGGTACGGAAACCAGCAGACGCTGCTCAACTCCGACCTGCTCAAACAGCTGTTGTACGGGCCGATCGCCGGTCCACCCCGCAACCCGGCTCAGATCGGACAACCCGGATGAGAATGCGCCCCACGCTGATCAGGTTCGGGATCTTCGCGGTCGTGATGTCGATCCTGACCGCTTTCCTGTTCTTCATCTTCGGTCAGTACCGGACCGGTTCGACGAGCGAGTATTCCGCGGTGTTCACCGACGTCTCGCGGCTCAAGCCGGGGCAGTCGGTGCGGGTTGCCGGGATCCGGGTGGGCACGGTCAATAGCGTTTCGCTGCAACCGGACAAGAAAGTTGTGGTGAAGTTCGACGCCGACCGCAACATCGCCCTCACCGAGGGCACCCGGGCGGCGGTCCGTTACCTCAACCTGGTGGGCGATCGCTACCTCGAGCTCATCGACGGTCCCGGCTCGCCCAAGCTGCTGGCCGCCGGTGGTCAGATTCCCGTCAACCGCACCCAGCCGGCGCTTGACCTCGATCTGCTGCTGGGCGGACTGAAACCCGTGACCCAAGGCCTGAATGCGCGCGACGTGAACGCGCTGACCTCAGCGCTGTTGCAGGTTTTCCAGGGCCAAGGCGCTACCCTCGAGTCGCTGTTCGCCAAGACGACATCGTTCTCAAACGCCTTGGCGGACAACGATCAAACCGTGCAGCAGCTGATCGACAACCTCAACGTCGTGGTCAGCACGGTCTCCAAGGACGGCAAACAGTTCTCTGGCGCGGTCGATCGCCTCGAGCAGCTGATCAGTGGGCTGTCGGATGACCGCAACACCATCGGATCCGCCATTGACGCCCTGGACAGGGGAACCGCCTCACTGGCCAGTCTGCTGTCCAGCGCGCGGCCGCCGCTTTCGGGCACCATCGCGGAGTTGAATCGGCTGGCTCCGATACTCGATGGCGACAAGGACCGCCTCGACGCCGCGATCCAGAAGGCGCCGAACAACTACCGCAAGCTGGTCCGACTCGGCGTAGCCGGCGCTACCATCCCGTACTACCTGTGCCAGTTAGAACTGCGCGGGACGGATCTTCAGGGCAAAACGGTGCACGCCAACGTCTTTAGGTCTGAAGCAGGAAGGTGCACGGAACCCTAATGCTGAAGTATCGCGGAGGTGGCCGGGTAAAGGCCGGATTCATCGGCGTCGTGTTAGCGGTGCTGGTGATCCTGGTGGGCCTGTCGCCCGACCGGTTCATTTCATGGGCCACGATGGTCCGCTACCAGGCGCTGTTTTCCGAAGCCGGCGGCATTGCGGTGGGCAACCCGGTCATCGTGTCGGGGATGAAAGTCGGCACGGTGTCCGATGTTTCGCTGCAGCACGGCGACGCTCTGGTGACCTTCACGACGAAGGGCGACGTCCTGCTCGGGTCGGAGACCACCGCGCATATCCGCACCGGCTCGCTGCTGGGCGAGCGAATGCTGACATTGGAGTCCGCCGGCAGCGGCACGATGCACCCGCTGACAGTCATTCCCGTCTCGCGCACGTCCTCTCCTTATTCGTTGACTGAAGCGGTCAGCGACCTGACTTCGGACACCGCGGGAACTAACACCACCGCGCTCAATCAGTCGCTGGACACGTTGTCGGCGACACTCGACCAGCTCGCACCCCAGATGGGGCCGGCCTTCGACGCACTCACGCGGCTATCGCGCACCCTGAACAGTCGCAACAAGAACCTGAGCGACCTGTTCAAGAGTGCCGCCGAAGTCACCAACGTTCTTTCCGAACGCAGCCAGCAGGTCAACAAGCTCATCCTCAACTCCGACTCGTTGCTGCAAGTCTTGGTGGCGCGCCGACAGGAGATCGTGGACCTGCTGGCCAACACGTCGGTGGTGGCCAAGCAGCTGACGGCGTTGGTGCACGACAATGAAGCGACCCTGGCGCCGACCCTCGAGAGGCTGAACAGGGTGCTCGCGATGCTGGAGAAGAACCGCGACAACATCGGCAAAGCGCTGCCGGGCTTAGCGAAATTCCAGATCACGGTCGGTGAAGGCATCGCCAGCATGTACGCCTACTCGGCGTTCGTCCCGAACTTCCTTGCGCCGCAGATCTTCCAACCGTTCTTCGACTACCTCTGGGGCTTCCGCACCTTCGACACCTCTCGCGGTCCCGGCTTCCCCTCGCCGGTACCTCGGTCGCTGGTTCCGTTCCCGTACAACGCAATTCCGATGTGCCCCGGCTGCACCTTGGGCGGACGGGTCGGTGGATCGCAATGACCATCCCGCGCAAAAGACTGGTGACCATCGCGGCGGTCGCCCTGGTCGTGCTGATCGTTGCCGGCGCCGCTGTGCTCGTCCGTAGTGTGTTCTTCGGGCAGAAGACGATCACCGCCTATTTCACCACCGCCACCGCGATCTACCCCCACGACGAGGTTCGGGTATCGGGTGTGAAAGTCGGTAACATCGAATCGATTACGCCGCAGGGCACCCAGGCGAAGATGACGCTGAAGGTCGATCGCGGCGTGTCCATTCCGGCGGACGCGAAGGCGGTCATCGTCGCCCCGAACCTGGTGGCCTCCCGCTACGTCCAGCTCACCCCGGCCTATCGCGATCGCGGGCCGGTCATGTCCGATGGCGCGGTGATACCGGTCGACCGGACAGCGGTACCGGTCGAGTGGGACGAGGTCAAGACCCAGTTGATGAGGCTGGCAACGGATTTGGGACCCAAGAGCGGCGTCTCGGGCACCTCGGTGGGCCGTTTCATCGACAGCGCCGCCAACGCGCTCGACGGTAACGGCGACAAGCTGCGGCAGACGCTCGGTCAGTTGTCCGGGGTCGCCCGGATCCTCGCCAACGGCAGCGGCAACATCGTCGACATCATCAAGAACCTGCAGACCTTTGTCGGTGCGTTGCGGGACAGCAACATCCAGATCGTGCAGTTCAACAATCGCCTGGCCACGCTCACCAGCGTGGTCAACGACAGCAAATCCGACCTGGATGCGGCGCTGACAGATCTGTCGACCGCGGTCGGTGAGGTGCAGCGATTCATCGCCGGGACCCGCAACCAGACCAGCGAGCAGATTGCCAGGCTGGCCGACGTCACACAGAACCTGGTTGATCACCACATGGCCCTGGAGAACATTTTGCATGGCGCGCCGAATTCGCTCGGCAACTTCTTCAACGATTACAACGCCGACACCGGAACCATCGTCGGCGGGTTCGGATTGATGAACTTCGCGAATCCCACCTGGGGAGGACAGCTGCTGCTGTCGGCTCCGGGCTGCGACCAGATCGGCGCTATCGAGAACGTCACCGCTGTCGAATCGGGCAAGCTGTGCGCCCTGTTCCTCGGTCCGGGATTGCGACTGCTGAACTTCAACAACTCGCCACTGCCGATCAACTTCATTCTGCAGAAGTCCATGGACCCGTCCAAGATTCTCTACACCGAACCGCGCCTGGCGCCCGGCGGCGAGGGCCCGAAACCCGGACCGCCCGAGATCCCGCCCGCGGTGTCGGCCTACACCGGCCTGCCGGGTGATCCGGTGGGACCGCCGGGAGCGGTGCCACCGGAGCGGATACCGGGTGCGGCGATGCCGCTGCCGCCCCCGCCGTCGACGCCGATGCCCCCGCCGCCACCACCGGCGTCGAATCTGTCGGACATGCTGCTGCCACCCGAAGGGCCACAACCATGATCGCGCGGATTGCGGTGCGACGGGCGCTCGTCGTCGGCAGTTGTGTGGCGTTGTCGGTGTCGGGATGTGCCTTCCATGGCCTGAATTCGTTGCCGCTGCCCGGTGCGGTCGGGCGTGGGCCGGGCGCCAACATCTACCACGTCGAACTGCCGAATGTTGGCACGATGGAATCGAATTCGCCGGTGATGGTCGACGACGTGGTCGTCGGCAGTGTCGGTGAGATGCGGGTGCAGGGTTGGCATGCCGACGTCGAGATATCGGTCAAACGCGATGTGGTGGTCCCGGCCAATGTGGTGGCCACCGTGGGGCAGACCAGCCTGCTGGGTTCGATGCATGTGGAGCTCAATACGCCGCTGGGCCAGCAGGGAAGCGGACGGCTGCAGCCCGGCGCCACGATTCCATTGAGCCGCTCGACGGCGTATCCGTCGACCGAGCAGACGTTGTCGTCGCTGGGCGCGGTGGTCAACGGCGGCGGCCTGGGGCAGATCGGGGAGGTCATTCACAACTTCTCGGCCGCGCT
Organism: Mycobacterium sp. NGS40; assembly: GCF_059812735.1. NCBI lineage: Bacteria > Bacillati > Actinomycetota > Actinomycetes > Mycobacteriales > Mycobacteriaceae > Mycobacterium > Mycobacterium sp. NGS40. Next base: position 92,128 of record NZ_JCALDG010000007.1, on the reverse strand, counting down.
ATCCGGGCACGAAGGTGCGGCGCGTGATCTGCTGACGCGTCTGGACACGTTTGTCGGGACGCTGGATCAGCAGCGCGACAACATCGTTGAGTCGATTCAGGCACTGAACCGGCTGTCGGGCACCTTCGCCGCGCAGCGCGACGTGTTGACCGAGGCGCTGCATAAGATTCCGCCCGCCCTTGATGTGTTGATCAAGGAGCGCCCGCGGCTGACGGAGGCGTTGGATCACCTGCGGGCGTTCAGCAACACGGCGTCCCGGTTGGTCAACGACGCGCAGGACGATCTGGTGAAGAACCTCAAAAACCTGGAGCCGGCGATCAAAGCGCTCGCCGACGTCGGACCCGAGTTCGGCATGGCGATCGCGGCCGGTTTCGTGTTCCCGTTCACCCAGAACTTCGTCGACCGCGCCGTCCGCGGCGACTACTTCAACCTGCACGTCGACCTCGACCTGTCGATTCCGCGGCTCAAGAAGGGCTTGCTGTTGGGGACGCACTGGGGCCAGCTGGACATGCCGGTCCCACCGGAGCCCGGGGATCCGTATCGGATGAACTACACCCTCGATCCGTTGCACGACCCCGTGCGGCCGCCGTGGATCGATCCCAATGCGCTGCCGCTGCCCGCGCCGCCGCCGGGGTTCGGTCCCCTGCCCGGGCCGGCGCCGGCACAGACGCCCGATGCGAGTCTTGGTCAAACGCCGCCGCTGCCCGGCCCGGCGCCGACGGGAGGTGGCGGATAGATGCTGACGCGCTTCGTTCGGCTCCAGCTGTGGATCTTCACGATCGTCGGGACGCTCGGCGTGATCGCGATGGTGCTGTTCTACATCCAAGCGCCGACCCTGCTGGGCATCGGCCGGATGACGGTGACGCTGGAGCTGCCGGCCACCGGCGGCCTGTATCAGTTTTCGAATGTGACCTACCGCGGGGTTCAGCTCGGCAAGGTCACTTCGGTGGGTTTGACGCCGACCGGTGCGAAAGCGACGCTGTCCCTTAACACTTCACCCAAGGTCCCCGCGGACCTGACGGCGGAGGTGCTCAGCGTCTCCGCGGTGGGTGAGCAGTACGTGGACCTACGGCCGAAAACCGATTCGCCGCCGTACCTGCATGACGGCTCGGTGATCGCCGCGCGCGACACGACGATTCCGCAAGCGGTCGGCCCGATGCTCGAGCAGCTCAATGCCTTGGTCGGCAGCATCCCGAAGACCAAACTCGGCCAGTTGCTCGACGAGACCTTTCAGGGTTTCAACGGTTCGGGTTACGACCTGGGCTCACTGATCGATTCGTCGGAGACACTGTCCCGCGACTCCAACAGCGTCGTCGATCGCACCAAGGCACTCACCGAAGACACTGGGCCGCTCTTGGATACGCAGGAGCAGACCACCGATTCGATCAGGACGTGGGCACGTAGCTTCGCAGGAATCTCGGATGTGTTGGCGAACAACGATTCCCACTTCCGCACCATCCTGCGAAACGGTCCAGATGCCGCGAACGAAGCGTCCGCGCTCCTCGACCAAATCAAACCGACTCTGCCGGTGTTGCTTGCCAACCTGACCACCATCGGGCAGATCGGCGTCACCTACCATCCTTCGATCGAGCAGCTGCTGGTATTGCTGCCGTCGGCGGTTGCTATCGAACAGGCCGCTCAGGGCGAAAACCATCCCGACGGTAAAGCCATGGGTGACTTCGCCCTAACGATCGACGATCCGCCTATCTGCACGGTCGGCTTCATGCCACCCAACACCTGGCGATCCCCGGACGACCTCAGCGACATCGACACCCCGGACGGTTTGTATTGCAAGCTTCCGCAGGATTCGCCGATGGCGGTCCGCGGCGCGCGCAACTATCCCTGCATGGGTCACCCGGGTAAGCGCGCGCCCACCGTCGAAATCTGCAACAGCGACAAGCCTTTCATGCCGCTGGCGATGCGCCAGCACACGCTCGGCCCCTACCCGCTGGATCCGAATCTGCTGTCCCAGGGTGTGCCGCCCGACGACCGGATCACCGGCGACAGCAGAATTTTCGCCCCGGTGCAGGGGACGCCGCTGCCGCCGGGAGCGGTGCCGCGCGGCACACCCGCAGGCCCGCGGGGAGAAAATCCACCGTCGGGAACGGTAGGAGCGGCAGTACCTCCGGTGCCGTCGTCGGGGCCAACGCTGAGACCCATATCGCCGATGTCGGCGGACCTTCCGACTTTCGCGCCACTCGATGTTCCCTCACCGGGCGAGCTTCCGGCAGCACCGCCGCCGGCACCGGCACCACCCGCGGCCCCCGCGCCACCGGATCAGGGCGACGGTCCACAGCCGCAGGCCGCGCCAAGTGCGTTCGGAGCCAACGGATCTAAGCCCGCGCCGTCGATCGTGGTGGCAAAGTACGATCCGCGCACTGGTCGTTATGTCGGTCCGGACGGAAAGTTGTACGAGCAGTCGGATCTCGCGCCCGCGAAAGCGCCCAAGACCTGGAAGGACATGCTTCCCACCTGACGCCACCCGAGGTGGCCCGGGCTGGGAGGCGAAGTGGCAGTGGAGCTACGAGCGCCCGGTCAGGAGACTTGATCCAGGCGCAACGGCATCGCGATATCGAGCCACTGGTTCTGCCCACAGGCACCGCTTGGCCCGACCGTCTTGTCCTTGCCGGACAAGGTCCGCGATCCGATTTGAAATCCCCCGTTTTCGTTCACCGGGAAGAAAGAGAAGGTCTGCTGTCCGGGGAACGCGGTACCGTCTTCGCACCGCTCCCAATTCGGCACTTCGCGTCTCACCTTCCACATTTCCCCGTCATTGAGATAGAGGGGCGCGGTCCATCCCTGGTCGCTGCGCACCGTTCCATGGCATTCCTGGAATGTGTCGCAAGTCGAGCTGATCGTCCATGTTTGGTAGACCGTCGGCTCGCCGAAGTATTGATCGTTTCGCTGGGCCCAATCGCCGATGGACGTAACGTGATACGTCCCATTGAGGGCCACTTCTTCCTTGGTCGTTGCCTGGGCCGTGGCCGCGGTGCCCAATCCGCCAAATACAGTGGTGGCCACCAGTGTTGCGGTGGTGAGTGCTTTAGCTGAACGCATCAGGTGCTCCTAGAGCGCATAATTCTCGAGCGTTGACGTTACACCGTTTTAGCCGACCAGGTAACGGTTAGGATCGCACTCACCCGACCGGCTCGAATTTCGCGATCAGCCAGGAACCGTTGACCTTTGTCAGCGTCACCACGACAGCGCTTTTGTTCTGCGCGGGATCTTTCTTTTGCATGCTGGCCGTGGTCTGGTCGACGAAAATCAGCACGACCGCCGAATCGGGATGCAGATCCGAAATCGCGGCCCGAACCACCTTGGCCGATGCCGTCAGGTGCCCCTCCTTGGCCGTCGGCCCGACGATATCGGCGGTGAATTTGCTGTAGTAGGCCAAGAACTCGCCGGTGAGACGTGATTTCGCCGTGGAGAAATCGCGATCCAAATGATCGTAGGAATACGTCAAGACCGCCACCGCGCCCTCTGACGCCGCCTGGATTGCGCGGTGTGCCGCCGCATCGTCGACCCGCTGATCCGGCCGGTACACAACGATGTACACACCGGCAGCCACCCCCACGGTGGCAACGACCAACGTTGTGGCGATTATCGAACGCCACCTCGCCATCAACCGACGGCCGATCGTTGCCAGCCGGCGCCTGGCTGCCGCTTCGCCGTCGGGCGGAATTTCTGTTTCGTCAGTCGCTGTTTCGGTGCTGCCCGGCGACGAACCATGCTCGACAGTCATGAGAGGTAGTCAATTTTCGACATCTTGAGCTGGCCGTGGTCGCGGTTCAGGGTGACGCTGAGCCGGAACAATGCCGGTGGTGGCTTTTCGTTATCCGGCCCGGTCGCATCGGTTTTCGCCGCCACGAGCACGACTCCTGAATTGTCGCTCAACGATTCGACGGCGACAGCTTCGACGGTGACCTTGCTGCCGATCTTCGAGTCCTGCGCCTTTTTGACCATGAGAACCGAGATCGCCGACAGCTGACCGTTGAGGTCGCCCGTCGTGGCATCGATCATCCGCTGGACGTCCGCCTTGGCATGATCGGGGTCAATCGACATCAGCGCCGTGATCCCTTGTCGGGCAGCACCGGCAAACTCCGCGGCGAGCTGGCGATTGTGCGCTACGGTGCGGTGCTGCCACAGCATGTAACCGCTGGCACCGGCAGATGCGCAGGCGATCAGGATGCCGACGCCAACCGCTATTGCTTTGCGTGTTGGACGGCGGGGCGACTTTGCGCGGCGCCGCTTGGCATCTGGGGATACGCCATCGGTTCCTGCTGCCTGCCGCAGCCGTGCGAGGCGTGCCTTGGCCGCCTCGGCCCGCGCTTCAGCCTCGGCAACTTCGTCTTCGGTGTCCGTTTCCGCTGCGGGCGCCGGGGCCGGAGAGTCGACGTCTGAGCGCGACTGTGGTTCATCGGGATTGGTCATATCCGCCGGGTCACCACAATCGTCGGCGTCGGGGCCGTCCGGATCGTGCACGGAGAGGCAGCTTATCACTTCGGCCGGCGCCCTTGGCCGTCATCGGTCAGCTTCAGTCATAGCTCTTACATGCGGAAATGCGCGCCCGTGAAGGAATGGCGCGCAGTAGCGTTCGGGGTCAGCGCGGGGTTGGCCGTTTCTCGTGCCGGCGATCTTCTCCAACCAGGAGAATTTTCTTTTCAGGTGTGGCAAAGTAATTGGGTGCGATTAATCGTGGCCGTATTTGCCGCGTTGCTCGGCGCTGGTGTGCTGGCGGCGCCGCCGTCCTTCGCCGGGCCCACCGTTTGCGACTACCCCGACTGCACGCCGGGCATCATGCCGCACCAGGTCCTCGGGGCGCCTTGTGACAACACCACCTATTACGCCTTTGGTGTAGCGGATGGTTACGTCTCGTTCGCCTCGCAGCCCGGCCGGCTGATGTTCTGCGGTTCGCCAAGGAGATATCAGCCGCGATGGTTCCGGTCACCTCCGATGGCGGGAGTCAAGGAGGAAGGCGCCAATTGCCAGAACTACCAGAACTACGTGGCACAGGCGCCTGATGGCCTATTCCTGATCTGCTTTGCCCACGACGGCATTATGAGCTGGGTCCGCGCCGACACATAGCCTTACTCGGCGGTTTCTCGATGCAGTCCGAGTAGCCGCCTGATCATGTCGGTAAGCCGCTCGAGCAATGTGTCATCGTCGATGTCAGCCAGCAGCGGATGCATTACCGCGGTGCTGATCGCGCCGGAGAACATGGCCGCCTCGATCCGGCCGTCCAGTCCGGCATCGCTCAGCAGTCCGTCATACAACCGTTCCATAAAGCGTTGAAACGGCTTGTGTTCGGCCAGCAGCCGGACCACGACGGGATCGAACTGCAGCGTGCGCACCAGTCGGCGGTCGCGGACCGCCATTTCAACGACGCTCTCCAGCAGCGCATCCCGCGCTTGCGGTCCGTTGCCGTGCGCCTCGGCGGCCTCCAGCGCGGGAAGCAGCCGTCCGAGCTCGCGCTCGGTCACCGCGATCACGATCTGATCCTTGGTCCGAAATTGGTGATACACAGCAGCTTTGGTGATCCCGACGGCGTCGGCGATCATCTGCAGCGACGTACCGCTGACGCCGTGCTGCGCGAACAGGTCGAGCGCCGCATCGAGTACCCGCGTTCGGGCAGGGCTGTAGTGAACAACTCTCAGCGCTTCGTCGCTGACCGGCTGCCCTGCTGTTCCCACGGGACGAGCCTAGACGACCGGCTATTGACCCGAGGCTAGCCGACCGGCTAGCTTCGGTACGGGCCGAGCGTGGCACGGGGATTTCGTGCCGAAGGGAGTCAGGCGATGACAGACATCGGCGGGGGAGATGCGGCAGGTCGGCGAGCGGCGCCGCGGCCGACTGACGGTGAGGTCATTCTGCTGTGGACATTGCCCGTCACGGTGCTGTTGTGGATCGCCGGCTTCCTGCTGTTTCCGGGCTTCAATCCGCCGATGTCACCCTCGATGCCGGCGGAACAGGTTGCCGCGTTCTACCGGGATCCGGCGCACATCCCACAGATCCGGTACAGCATGATCGTGTTCAACTGGTTCGGCGTGTGCCTCGTCCCGATCCTGGCCTTGATCGTGCTGCAGATCCGCCGCATGGCACATCGGACGCCGATCTTCTCCTACGCGATGCTGGGCTGCGTGGCCGGTGGTCCGACGTTGTTTCTCGTCGCGAACGTCTGCTGGCTGCTGGCCGCATTCCGTCCCGAGCGCAGCCCGGAGCTAACCCAGCTGCTCAACGATTTCGGCTGGATGACCTTCACCATCTTGGTCCCGTTCCTGATCGGCCAGAGCGTGATACTGGCCGTGGCAATCTATTTCGACGATCAGCCGCAACCTGTGTTTCCCCGCTGGGTAGCCCACTTCAACCTTCTCGTGGCCGCCGCGCTGGTGCCCGCGGCCTTTGTCGGAGTGTCACTGACCGGTCCGCTGGCGTGGGACGGCTTCCTGTCGTTCTGGGTGAAAAACGTTGCCATCGGGGTTTGGATCGTCGTGATGGGAGTTGCGTTGGGGCAGAACATTTATCGCGAGCGTGCCGAGAACCGCGGACGCCCAGACGAAATGGTCAACGCATGAGTGCGGTGATCACACCGCCGACCTCGCCGGCCACACCCCCTTCCGGCCCGCTGCATCACCGGCTCGCCTGGCACCTGCGCCACAACCCCAAGCGGGAACTCTGGTTGGCGTGGTGGGTGCTCGTCGTCTTTTACAACCTGTTCTTCCCGGTGTTCTTCATCATCGCGCAGGTTCAGCCGCCACCGGAACCCACCTGGGACCTCGCGACGCAGGTCCACTGGTTCTCCGAGCGCCATCTCGGCATACCCCTTGGTTTCGGCATCATCTTCGCGATCAGCGGCGCGATCGCGACAAACAATGCCCTGATCGCATATTCAATGCGGCGCATGTCGGTCAGTCGCGCGTTCGGTTACTCGTATCTGATCATCTACTCGCTCAGCGTGGTTCCCGGCATGATCCTGCTCAACATCGCGCTGCTCGTCGGGACGTTGCGACCGGAGCGCAACCCGGAATTGATCGGCTGGCTCTACGACTTCGCCTTCCTGTCGTTCGACGGAACGATGGGAGTCTTCCTGATCGGCTCGCTGATCTGGATGGTCGCGATCCTGCTCGACCGGAATCGGGTGTTCCCCAAGTGGTTCGGTTATCTCAACCTGTGCAACGCGCTGACCGAGGTCGTCGTCGCCCCCTGCTGGATCTTCCGCCGGGGTGTGTTGGCCTGGGACGGCGAGATCGCTTGGTGGCTCGACATGGTCGTGTTCGGCATCTACCAAGTCACCTTCGTCGTCATGCTGTACCGGATGATCCGGCGCGAAGACTTCGGCACCAGGCAGATGCCGGACTTCCCGCGTAAGAAGGCCGTTGTGCGATGACCGATCTCACGACCGACCTCACCGACAAGGACCAACAGGCCCAATTCGTGCCCGGTCAGCCCGACATGTGGGCATTCGTATTGTTCGAGACCCTGGTTTTCACAGGCTATTTCGGCTTCTACTTGTTCTCTCGCGCCCGTAGCGCCGAGCTTTTCATACCCGCACAGGCACACCTGGACCTGCGCATCGGAGTTTTCAACACCCTCGTCTTGCTGCTGAGTTCGTGGTCGGTTGCGCGGTGTGTTCAGTCGTCACGCGCCGGCGAGTACCGGGCGGCGCGGCGAGATGTCTTCATCACCGCTGCATTGGCCGCGGTGTTCCTCTTCGTCAAGGTGTGTGAATGGGCGAGGCTGGTCAATAGCGGAAACGGGTTGGACAGCAACGACTTCTTCACCTACTATTTCTTCCTCACCGGAATTCACTTCGTCCATCTGCTGATCGGCTTCGTCGTCTTGGGCGTCATCGTTTACCAACTCCGAAGTGCGGCAACAAGACCGCGGGAATCCCAGGAAATCGTCGAGACGTGCGCGACCTACTGGCACACGGTCGATTTCCTGTGGGTACTCATCTTCGCGCTGCTGTACGTGGTGAGGTGAGCGTGAAATTCAACAAGCGGTTACTGATCGTGTGGGTGATCCTGGCGTTGCTCACGCTCGGCTACCTGTGGATAGACCGCTCGGCAGCGGGGCAGGCCGGGTCGCTGAAGTCCAGCGCGGTGGTGACAGTGAGCGTCATCGTGATAGCACTCATCAAGGTGCGCATCATCTTTCGTGAGTTCATGGAGGTGCGAAGCGCACCGGTCCTGCTGTGCCGACTGACCGACGCCTGGATCATGCTGATGGCCGTCGCGATGCTCAGCTGCTATTTCGTCGGAATGCGGCTCGCGTAGTACCCGCGAAAAAGTGCGTCAGGCCACGGGTGCGACCGCGTCCGCGGTCGTGAACGACAGGTGCAGTTCGCTCAAGCCCCGCAGGATGTACGTCGGCTCGTAGCTGTAACGACGCTCGGCGGCCGGCCCGTGATGGGCTTCATCGATCTCGATGTGCGGCATCCGGTCCAGGATGCGTTCGATCGAGACCCTGCCCTCCACGCGGGCGAGTGGTCCGCCCGGGCAGGAGTGCACGCCGCGGGCAAACGCCATGTGCTCGCGAACGTTCTTGCGGCGCAAGTCGAACTGGTGCGGGTTCTCGAACCGCCGCGGATCGCGATTGGCCGCGCCCGGCAGGATCATCACCACGGTGCCGGCCGGAATGTCGACACCACCGATGTTGGTGTCGCGGACGGCAAGTCGAGAGTCGCTCTTGACGGGGCTTTCCATGCGCAACGATTCCTCGATGAACGCGGGGATCAGACTGCGGTCTTCTCGAATCTGTTGCTGGATGTCGGGCCGGTCGCCCAGGGCTTGCAGGGCGGCACTGAGTAGCTTGGCCGTGGTCTCCTGGCCGGCGGCGAAAAGGAAGGTGGCCGAACGGACCACCTCGATCACCGGCGGGGTCGAGCCGTCCGGGTACTTCGCCTCCGCCAGGAAGGTCAGCACGTCGCCGCGCGGTTCGCGCCGCCGGTCCTCGATGTAGCTGCAGAACTTGTCGTCGAGCCACTCCAGCGGGTTAATGCCCACCGACTCGTGGTCGAGGGCGCCGACGCGCGCCTCGGGACGGTCGGCGCCGAGCACGGCGCGGAACTCCTTGTGGTCGTCCTCGGGCACGCCGAGCAGATCGGCGATCACCAACGTGGCGAACGGCTTTGAGTATTCGGCGATGAATTCGCATTCGCCGTTGTGCAGGAACTCGTCGAGCTGCCGATCGGCCAGGCGCCACATGAACTCCTCGTTCTGCTTCAGCCGGCTCGGCGTCAGCAGCTTGGCCAGCACCGAGCGAGCCTTGGTGTGGTCCGGTGGGTCCATCGTGACCATGTGCTCGTGCATCGGAAAGTAGCTGCGGTGCTCGTCGATCAGGGGCCTGATGTCGCCGCCCTCGGGGGTGAAGGGCAGCGGGGGGAACGGTCCGCCGAGCGCGACGATGTTGGAGAACGTTTCCGGGTCTTTGTAAATCTCGGTGGCTTCCGCGTAACCGGTGACCGCGACGACTCCATGGTGTGGCAACCGCAGCACGGGGTTTTCGCTGCGCAGGTAGTCGAAGTAGGGGTGCGGATCCGGGACCAGAGACTGATCGGTGAAGAAGTCGATCGACTCGTAGTTGCTCATAGATGGCGTCTTTCTGGGCTGGGGTCTACCGGTGGTTCGGCGGCATGCAGCACCGCCCCCGCTTTCGGAATTCTGCTGAGCACCTGCTTAGCACGGCAGTAATGTCGTGGTCAAGGACACAACGCCGCGTCGCGCTACGATTCCCCTGTTCGGCAGGTGAGCGTGGACAGGACGGAGCAGCGGCATGAGCACGGCCCCCAGTCAGGCCCGCAGGATCGGGGCGCCGGACGCCAAGAACCGCGGCCTGCTGCTCGACGCGGCCGAACAATTGATGATCGAAGAGGGTTACGCCGCCGTCACCTCGCGGCGCCTCGCGAACAAAGCCGGGCTGAAACCGCAGCTGGTGCACTATTACTTCCGCACCATGGAGGAGCTGTTCCTCCAGGTCTTCCGGCGCCGTGGTGAGGAAGCGCTCGAGGCGCACGCAAAGCTGATGCAGTCACCGCAGCCGCTGTGGGCGGTGTGGCGGTTCGGCACCGACCCCGCATTCACCCGCATTTCAATGGAATTCATGGCGCTGGCCAATCATCGCAAGGAGATGCGGGCCGAAATCGCTTACTACGCCGAACGTTTCCGCGAAGAGCAACGGCAAGCGGTGACCGCTGCGCTGCAGAAGTACGGCGTGGATGAGATGCCGCCGGTGGTGGTTGCCGTGCTCATGTCCAGCTTGTCCAGATTCCTGGTGCTCGAAAACGCGGTGGGCATTTCCGCCGGTCACGCCGAAACCGTGGAATTAGTCGAAAGCCATCTGCGTCGGCTCGAAGGCGAGCCGCAGCCGATTCCGGGAATACCCGAGGCCTGGGTGGTTCACCAATTGCGCAGCGAGCAGAGCACGCCCTTGAGGCCGTCCTTGGATACGACGACAACGCCATCCACCGCCAGAACACAGTGAAGCCCCGGCGTGCCGGGCTCCGTGCCCGTGCTGGCCACCACCATCGCGTACGCGTCGGGGTTGGTCATGTCCAGATCGTAGGTCCACGGCGGCTTGCCCGGGCCGAGATCGACATCGACGTGCGGCGTGAACGAGTAAGGGTTGTGGCTGTAATCGGAGAATCTGTCCGGCTGGTGGTCCAGGTAATAGATGTCCGTGTAGATCGGATTCTCAGCGGTGACGGCGTACTTGACGTGATGCATGACCGGGCCGGCGGTCGGATCGGCGTGGGCGCGCGGAGCGTTCGCGGCCAGACCGACCACCGACAACACTGCCATGGTCATCGCCGAACCGATGCTCAGCGGTCTGTTGACGCTGGTACTCATATCGTTCCTCCGGCGGCCGGTCGTGGCTTGGCGTTTCGGTTCACTACCCGCTCTGCGGCCTGCCAGTGCGCGTCGGCAACCCACAAATGTGCAAAAGATGCTATCGCCTCATCGGGCGAAACACCGCTGATTACCCGTTTTATCTCGGTGGCCGGCTGATTGGCCAGGGAGGCAGCAATCGCACGCCAGCCTTCCTCGAACGAGGCGCGCGGCAACACCGCGTCCACCAACCCGATGCGCTCGGCCTCGGCGGCGTCGACCGTCTTTCCGCTGCCCGCCAGAAGCAGGGCCCTGCTCTTTCCGACGAGGGCGGCCAGCCGCTCGGCGCCGCCCCAGGCCGGCATGATTTCCAGCGTCACCTGATTGAACGCGATCTTGACATCGCTTGCGGCAACCCGGATGTCGGCGGCGACGGCTACTTCGGCGCCGCCACCGAAGGCGTGCCCGTTGAGTGCGGCGATCACCGGTGCCGGGAAGCTCGCCAGCTGGTCGCAGATGGACCGCATCCGCTTTGCCATCGCGGTGGCTTCCGCAATGGTGCGCAGCGCGCTGAGCTCCTTGAGGTCACCGCCGGACACGAAAGCCTTGTCGCCGGCGCCCCTGATCACCAGCGCCCGAGCACCGGCCGCGGCATCGAGCGCCTTCTCCAGCTGGTCCATGGTGTCGAGCGCGATCGCGTTGCGTGCGTGAGGGCGGTCGATGGTGAGCACCGCAAGCCCGTTGTCGAGCTCCAAGTCCAGCATGCGTTAGTTGCTCCTCGGAAGAGGGTCGATATTGGCATTCTCGTTCGGCGAGAATAACATCATCGCTGCAGGCCGAAGGGGTTTGTACATCGAGGATAGAGGTGGCCCGTGCAGGACAGAATCGTCGTGACGGCCGTCGCGGTGCTCGCTGTGGCCGGCCTCGGGGCGTGCACGTCGCGACCGGCCACCCAAATCTCTAGCTCGGCGTCGGTGACCGTCAACGGTGATGACGCGAATTTTCACGTCGTGCAATGCGGTCAAGTGCAATGGACCCGGACGATCGACATCGGCGGCAAGTTCGCCGGAGCCAAGATCATCATCGACGAGGGGGCGCAACCGCCGTCTGCCGAGTCGGTACGCATCCAAAATCTGGGCGGGTTCACCGGGATGTACGCCCGGGGCGACGGCCCCCGCGCCGACATGAGCATGTCGGGAGACAAGTTCACGATTACCGGCACCGCCAACGGCTTCAAGACCGACAAACCGAACGAAGCAACGTCGGCGACTTTCAAGATCATCGTGTCCTGCTGACACCGCGCGTGGCGATCACCACTGGGGTGCACGTTTGCGATGCGGGCCCAGTAGAGAATAGTATTCTCACAAATCGCGAAGGAGGATCTCATGGGCCAGTTGTCGCACAAGGTGGACGTTCCGTTTCCGATCTTTGACGCGGATAACCATCTCTACGAGCCGCCGGAGGCGCTGACCAAGTTCCTGCCCAAGGAGTACAAGGACTACGTCCAGTACGTGCAGATCAACGGTCGCACCAAGATCGCCATCCGCGGCCAGATCAGCAATTACATTCCCAACCCGACCTTCGAGGTCGTCGCCCGGCCGGGCGCCTGGGAGGAGTACTTCAAGTACGGCAACCCGGAGGGCAAGAGCAAGCGCGAGCTGTTCGGCGAGCCGATGCGCGCGATCCCGGCGTTCTTCGAACCCGGCCCACGGCTCGAGACGATGAACGAGCTGGGCCTGGACAAGACGCTGATGTTCCCGACCTTGGCCAGCCTGCTGGAGGAGCGGCTGCGCGACGATCCGCTCGCTATCCACGTGCTGGTCCATGCGCTGAACGAGTGGCTGGACGAGGTCTGGGGCTTCAACTACCAGAATCGCATCTTCACCACACCGGTCATCACCCTGCCGATCGTCGAGAAGGCGATCGAGGAACTGGAGTGGGCGGTCAAGCGCGGCGCCCGCGCCATCCTGGTTCGCCCGGCGCCGGTCCCCGGCTTCCGTGGTCCGCGGTCATTCGCGGTGCCCGAGTTCGACCCGTTCTGGGAGCGGGTCGTCGAGCACGACGTGCTGGTGGGCATGCACTCTTCCGACAGCGGCTACTCCCGGTACACCTCGGAGTGGGACGGCGCCGACCAGGAGATGCTGCCATTCCAGACCAACGCGATGGGCATCCTCAACGAGTGGCGGCCGATCCAGGATTCGGTGGGCTCGTGGGTGATTCACGGCGCGCTCTACCGCCACCCCAAGCTGAAGGTCGCGATCGTCGAGGCCGGCTCGAAGTGGATGACCCCGCTGCTGGACGGCCTGGCGGAGGTCTTCCGCAAGGCCCCGGAGGCTTTCCCGAGTGACCCGGTCGAGATGGTCAAGAGCCGGATCCACGTCAGCCCGTTCTTCGAGGATGGCATCGACGATCTGGTCAAACTGGTCGGTGTGGACCAGGTGCTCTACGGTTCGGACTGGCCGCACCCGGAAGGCCTGGCGGAGCCGACCTATTACATCGAGGCGCTGTCGCACCTGAAGCCGGAGGATCAGGCGAAGATCATGGGCGGCAACCTCGGTCGGCTCGTCACGGTGTGACGTCCCGCCGCCGGCCAATCGGGCCTGAGTGGCAGACCATCCCCGAGATGGTCTTGAGCGCGGCGGACCGCTTCGGCGATGCGGAAGCAGTTGTCGACGGTCCGCTGCGCTTCGCCTTCACCGAAATTGTCGACCGAATCCGTTGCGCCGCCGGCGCATTCGCAGAACTCGGTGTTGACAAGGGTGACCGCGTCGCCGTCTGGGCGCCCAACTCGGCCGAGTGGATCATCGCCGCGTTCGGGTTGCTCACCGCGGGCGGGGTGCTGGTGCCGGTCAACACGCGATTCAAGGCCGAAGAGGCGGGTGACATCATCGCCCGCAGTGAAGTCAAGGCCGTCCTGGTGCAGAAGGGGTTCCTGGGCCAGGACTACACCGCCCCCGCGGGGACGCCGGTCATCGATGTGAAGTCCGACTTCCTTTCCAGCGGTTCGCCGTTCGAGCGGGCGGTGAGCGGCAGCGACATCTCGGACATCATCTTCACGTCGGGCACGACCGGCCGTCCGAAGGGCGCGATGATGAACCATCGCCAGACGCTGCGCATGTACGAGGAGTGGGCGACACTGGCGGATCTGCGCGAGGGCGACCGTTACCTACAGATCAATCCGTACTTCCACACGTTCGGCCTCAAGGCGGGGCTTGTCACGTCCTTCCTGCGCGGCGCGACGATGCTTCCGGTCGCCGTATTCGACGTCGATACCGTGGTGGATCTCATTGCGCGCGAACACATCACGATGCTGCCCGGCCCGCCGACGTTGTATCACTCGCTGCTGACGGTGCAGGACAAGTCCAAGTTGTCGACGTTGCGGGCAGGCGTGACCGGCGCCGCGGACATCCCGGTCGAGCTGGTCCGTCGCATCCACGACGAACTGCCGTTCGAAACGCTGATGACCGGCTACGGACTGACCGAGGCCGGCAACGTCACCCTGTCGCTGCCGGGCGATTCCTTCGAGGACGTCGCCACCACCGCCGGTGTGCCCTGCGCCGACGTCGAGGTGCGCATCGCCGACGACGGCGAGGTGCTGGTTCGCGGCTACGGCGTCATGCAGGGCTACCTCGACGATCCCGCGGCCACCGCGCAGGCGATCGACGAAGACGGCTGGCTGCACACCGGCGATCTCGGCAACCTCGACCCGGCCGGTCGGCTGCGCATCGTCGGCCGCAAGAAGGACATGTTCATCGTCGGCGGGTTCAACGCCTACCCGGCCGAGATCGAAGGCTTCCTGCTGAGTCACCCCGCCGTCGCGCAGGCCGCGGTCATCGGCGTGCCCGACGAGCGACTCGGACAGGTGGGTAAGGCGTTCGTGGTGCTCGACGGTGCCGTGGGCGCCGACGAATTGATCAGTTGGTGTCGCGACCGCATGGCGGGCTTCAAAGTCCCACGCGCGGTACAGTTCCTTGATTCACTCCCACTCAATGCAACCGGCAAAGTGATGAAGGACCAACTTCGTTGACCGACGGCGATATCCACTCGATGGTGATTGCGTCGGATTATCGCGTTCCGGATCCCAGCCGGGTGTGGCCGCTACTCGAGCGAAACAAGTCGGCCCTCTCCGAGATCGGCGCACACCACGTGCTCGTCTACACATCAACGCACGACTACGGTCGCGTGCTCGTGATGATCGGGGTGCACAGCCGTGAGCCGATCGTGGAACTGCTCCGATCGCGGGTGTTCTTCAACTGGTTCGACGAGGCCGGTGTTGAAGACATCCCCGCGGTCTTCGCCGGAGAGATCATCGACAGGTTCATCCCGGCACCATCGTCGAGCTCGGCGGTGCCCGGGGTCGTGGTGGCCGCCATCGCATCGGTCGACGATGTGCCGGCGCTGACGGCCGGCGTCAACTCGGCGCTAGACCGGTTCGCCGCGGCCGGTATCCGAAAGACTTGGATATTCCAGGCTTTCGACGACAATCACGAGGTGTTGATCCTGCAGGAATTTCCCGACGAATCCAGCGCGCGGCAGTGGATCGAGCATCCGGACGCCGCCGCCCAGTGGATGTCGGGCGCGGGAGTCGGTCCGTACCCGCCGCTGTTCGTCGGCCAGTTTGCCAACATCATGCGCATCGAGGGCTAGCGAGCAGTCCGCTCGATGTCGCCACCTTTCAGCGGCGCCTACTGCCGTCCGGCGACATCGGCTGCACGAGTTCGACCAGCAGCGGGGGAATTTCCATGCGGGGCAACACCACTTCGACAAGCACCATGCGGTCCTGATGCCCTGCCGCCGCGGTCAGCGCGTCGTCGAGTTCGCCGTAGGTTTGCGCGCGGAACGCGAGGTGGTTGGCCACGCCGAGCGCGTTGGGGATGTCGGTCCAACTCCAGCTGGCGATGTCGTTGTAGGGCGCCGTCTCTCCGTGGATCGCCCGTTCGACCGTATAGCCGTCGTTGTTGACCACGACGATGACGGGCGACAGCCCTTCGCGAAAGAACGTGCCGAGTTCCTGCACGGTCAGTTGCGCGGCGCCGTCACCGATCAACAACACCGACCTTCGGTCCGGGTGCGCTACGGCCGCGCCGAGCGCCGCGGGCAACGTGTAACCAATTGAGCCCCAAAGGGGTTGGCCGATGAATGTGACCCCCTTGGGTAGCCTGTGGTCGGCCATCCCATAGAAGGAGGTGCCCTGATCGGCGAGCACCACGTTGCCCGGTGTGAGCGCGTTGCACAGCCGGTCCCACACCATCTCCTGGGTCAGTGCCTGATCGCGCCCAGGCGCGGGGGCCGAGGCCGCGGGCTGGTGGCCCGCTGCCGGCGTGACGGGTGGTGAACTGGTTGCGCGCCCCGTCAGGATCTCGGCCAGCGCCCCGAGCGCGGCGCCCATTTCCAGCGGCGCGAACACCTCACCGGCCACACTGCTCTGATACTGCCCGACGTCGATGGTCCGGGTGGAGTCGATGTGTTGGCTGAAGAAGCCGCTCACCATGTCGGTGAACACCACCCCGGCGGTGACCAACGCTGGTGCGTCCTCGATCGCGGCACGCACGGCGGGCGCGCTGGCCGCGCCGGCGTAGATGCCGAGGTAGTTGGGTGCGCTCTCGTCGAGAAGGCTCTTGCCCCACATCAGCGTGGCGTAGGGCACCACGTCGGCGTTCAGTAGCGCCTCGAGTTCCTTGACCGCCTGTAGCCGATGCACCAGCAGGTCGGCCAGCACGGTCAGCCGGTTGTCGCCGATGAGTTCGCGGGCCGCGTCGATGAACATCGACAGCGCGCGCGGACTGGTCCCGCCGGTGTAGCGGGGCAGCGGCGCCGCAGGCGGTTCGGTGGGGAAGCGTGCCACATCGGTGGACAGCAGGATGTAGCCCGGCCGCTTCTGCTCGCGCACCTCGCACAGCACCCGGTCAATCTCCCGGCATGCCGTCGCCGGCATGAGATTGGCTTGAGCACAGGTGATTTCACGGCTGATGCGGAAGAAGTGCTCGAAGTCGCCGTCACCGAGCGAATGGTGCAACGCCCGCCTGGTGCCCTGGGCGTCCTTGGAGGGGCCACCGACGATGTGCACCACCGGGACATGCTCGGCGTAGCTGCCGGCGATCGCATTGGTCGCCGAAAGCTCCCCCACGCCGAATGTCGTTACCACAGCGGCCATTCCGCGCAGCCGGCCATAACCGTCGGCGGCGTAGCCGGCGTTCAGCTCGTTGGCGTTGCCCACCCACCGAATCCGTGGATGCGCGACGATGTGATCGAGGAATTCCAGGTTGTAGTCGCCGGGGACGCCGAAGATCTCCGAGACGCCAAGCTCGGCGAGACGGTCCAACAGGTAGTCGCCGATGGTGTAGACAGGATCCGCGGGCCCGGCCGCCGCGTCTGGCGTGGTAGCAGTCACGAAGTCGACGTTACGCTGGTCGAAAGCGCTCCCCGCCGGGCGTGGTTTCGCTATCGTGCGGGCCATGGCGATCAACGAAACCCGCGAAGTTGTCATCGAAGCCAGCCCCGAAGAGATCCTCGACGTCATCGCCGATCTCGACTCGGTGACCGAATGGTCGCCGCCCCACCAGAGCGTCGAAATCCTGGAGCGTGACGCCGACGGGCGCCCCACCAAGGTCAAGATGAAAGTCAAAGCCGCGGGCATCACCGACGAGCAGGTGGTCGAGTACTCGTGGGGCGACAACGAGGTGAGCTGGACGCTGATCAGCTCCGGTCAGCAGCGCTCCCAGGATGCCTCTTACAAACTGACGCCGAAGGGCGACGCCACCCTGGTCAAGTTCGAGCTCAGCGTCGATCCCGTGGTGCCGTTGCCGGGCTTCGTGTTGAAGCGCGCCATCAAAGGCACCGTCGATACCGGGACCGAGGGCTTGCGCAAGCGGGTGCTGCAGGTGAAGAAGGGTAAGTAGCCGCCGTGACCGGCGCGGGACCCCTGGCCGGGATCAAAGTCATCGAACTCGGCGGCATCGGACCCGGGCCCCACGCGGGCATGATGCTCGCCGACCTGGGTGCCGACGTGGTGCGGGTGCGCCGCCCCGGCGGCGCGGCGATCGCAAGCGCGGCGAAGCCGGGCGAGGCGGGTCGCCGGCAGGCAGTCCCGACGATGCCGGCCGAGGACCGCGACCTGTTGCACCGGGGCAAGCGGATCGTCGACCTCGACGTCAAGACTGACCCGGGCGCATTGCTCGAGCTCGCCGCCAAGGCCGACGTGTTGTTGGACTGCTTTCGGCCTGGCACCTGCGAGCGACTCGGGATTGGACCCGGCGACTGCGCGGCGGTCAATCCGCGACTGATCTACGCGCGGATCACCGGCTGGGGCCAGGAGGGGCCGTTGGCGTCGACGGCGGGGCACGACATCAACTACCTGTCGCAGACCGGAGCGCTCTCGGCGCTGGGCTACGCCGACCGGCCGCCGATGCCGCCGCTGAACCTGGTCGCCGATTTCGGCGGCGGGTCGATGCTGGTGCTCATCGGTATCGCCGTCGCGCTGTACGAACGCGAGCGGTCGGGCCGCGGGCAGATCGTCGACGCCGCGATGGTCGACGGCGTCAGCGTGCTTGCCCAAATGATGTGGACCATGAAGGCAATTGGCAGCCTGCGCGATAAGCGCGAATCGTTTCTGCTCGACGGCGGCTCGCCGTTCTACCGTTGCTATGAAACCTCCGACGGCAAGTACATGGCCGTCGGCGCGATCGAGCCGCAGTTCTTCGCGGCGTTGCTCAACGGGCTCGGTCTGTCACCCGGCGAGGTGCCGGGGCAGCTTGAAAGCGGTTCGTATCAGCAGATGTACGACGTGTTCGCGCAGCGCTTCGCCAGCCGGACGCGAGAGGAGTGGACTCAGGTTTTCGCCGGCACCGACGCGTGTGTCACGCCGGTGCTGACGTGGAACGAGGCCGCCTGCAACGAACATTTGAACGCGCGGTCGACGCTGATCACCGCCCACGGTGTCGAGCAGGCCGCGCCCGCTCCGCGTTTCTCGCGAACGCCGGCCGGGCCCGTCGGACCACCGCCGGCCGCCACCACGCCGATCGACGAAATCAACTGGTAGCAAATTACTTACCCGAATACGTTCCGTGCCTCGAACCGGATTGCTAGGTTGAGCTCAGTGGCTGTAAAGGCATCACGTGAATTCATAGTTGATGCGCCGCTCGACGTGGTCATGGGGGCGCTCGAGGATGTCAGCGTGCTGGAATCCTGGTCGCCGCTGCATAAGAAAATTGAAGTCGTCGACCGTTATCCGGACGGCCGTGCGCACCACGTGAAAACCACCATCAGAATTATGGGCCTGCGTGACAAAGAGGTGCTGGAATACCACTGGGGCCCGGACTGGGTGGTGTACGACGTCAAGGGGACGGCCCAACAACACGGCCAGCACGTCGAATACAACCTCAAGCCCGAGGGCGTCGACAAGACGCGGGTGCGGTTCGACATCACCGTCGAACCGGCAGGGCCCATTCCCGGATTCGTCGTTCGGCGCGCGATGGAACACGTTCTCGACGCGTCGATCAAGGGGCTGCGCGATCTGGTCGCGCGGGGTGGTCCGGATAAGGCAACGTAATTCGATCTCCATTGCTAATTTGTTAGGCAGTGGCCATACGCGCATCGTCGGAAATTGTCATCGGGGCGCCCCCGGACGTGATCATGGAGGCGCTGGCCGACATGGACGCCGTGCCCTCGTGGTCTCCGTTGCACAAGCGGGTCGAAGTCGTCGACCGATATCCCGACGGCATGCCGCACCACGTGCGCATGACGATCAGGGTGAGCGGCATCGCCGACACCGAAATGGTGGAATATCACTGGGGTCCCGACTGGATGGTGTGGGATGCGCAGAAGACCTCGCAGCAACACGCTCAACATGGCGAATACAACTTGGAGCGCGAGGGCGACGACAAGACCCGGGTCCGATTCAGTCTCACGATCGAGCTGAGGGCACCACTGCCCGGGTTCTGGGTGCGCTCGGCGGGCAACAAAATCCTCTACGCCGCTCTGGAAGGCCTGCGTAAGCGCGTGATGGGCGACGAGGATGCTAAGCAGTCTTGAGTGCGGACAGTCGCCTGATCGCCTCGTCGAGGGTGTCGTCGCTCTTGCAGAAGGTGAAGCGCACCAAGTGATTCCACAGATCGGCATGCGGCGCGGTCGGGTCGCAGAACGCCGACATCGGAATAGCCGCCACACCAACCTTTTCCGGTAGTGCCGCGCAGAACGTCGTGCTGTCGTCGTATCCGAGTGGCCGAGGGTCGGCGCACAGGAAGTAACTGCCGTTACTCTCGTGCACCGCGAAACCGATGTCGGCCAGGCCGGCGGCCAGCCGGTCGCGCCGGGCTTG
Source organism: Mycobacterium sp. NGS40 (assembly GCF_059812735.1). Lineage (NCBI taxonomy): Bacteria > Bacillati > Actinomycetota > Actinomycetes > Mycobacteriales > Mycobacteriaceae > Mycobacterium > Mycobacterium sp. NGS40. The sequence goes on along the minus strand of NZ_JCALDG010000007.1, from coordinate 71,989 downwards.
CAGCGAGCGCCGCAGGTCGTCCACCCAGGCGTCCTCGGTGTCGAGCGCCAGCGCGACCGCGGGCTGGAACGGCGCCCCGCCGACATAGCTAAGGTACTGTTTGGCCGCGCGCACACCGGCGATGAGTTGTGCTGGACCGCAAGCCCATCCGATCTTCCAGCCGGTGCAGTTGAACATCTTGGCCGCGCTGGAGATGGTGATGGTGCGCTGCGCCATGCCGTCGAAACCGGCCAGCGGCAGATGACGATGGCCGTGGGGCGAAGAATACACCAGGTGCTCATACACCTCGTCGGTGATCACCAAAAGGTCTGCGGCCACCGCGATTTCGGCGATCGCCTCCAGTTCGGCCGCGCTCAGCACGGCGCCGGTCGGGTTGTGCGGCGAGTTGACGATGAGGGCCCGGGTCTTTGGTGTCACCGCCCGCCGCAGCGCGTCGGTGTCCAGCGCGAAGCCGCGGCCGTCGGAAACCAGCGGTACGGCGGCGCGGTGTGCGCCGGCCATCGCGACCACCGGCGAGTAGGAGTCGTAGAAAGGCTCGATCAGCAGTACCTCCGAGCCCGGCTCGACCAGGCCGATGACCGCCGACGCGATGGCCTCGGTGGCCCCGACCGTCACCAGCACCTCGGTGTCGGGGTCGTAGTCGATGCCGAAATGCCGCTTGCGCTGCGCCGCGACGGCCTGGCGCAGCGGCGCAATGCCGATCCCGGGCGGGTACTGGTTGGCACCGTCGGCGATCGCGTCTTGCGCCGCCTTCAACATCGCCGGGGGTCCATCCTCGTCGGGAAAGCCCTGACCCAGGTTCACCGCGCCGATGCGCGCGGCCAACGCCGACATTTCGGCGAACACCGTGGTCGCGTAGGGCCGCAATCGCGACACCGTCATGGTCGTCGAGCTTAGGCGGACGTCGGCCGGGTGTGCGGCTAGCCGCACCTTCGACATCGAGTGTGCGGCCGGACGCACACTCGTCCCGGCGGTTACCAGACCGGGGCCGACTTGCCCAACCAACAGGTTGGCCGGGCGCCCCTGTTAGGGTGCACCTAGACGGACCCGAAACCCCATTTTGCGAACAGGAAGTCGACATGTCCGAAGAAGCCTTCATCTATGAGGCCATCCGCACACCCCGCGGGAAGCAACGCAACGGATCGCTCAACGAGGTAAAGCCGCTGAACCTGGTCGTCGGCCTGGTCGACGAGCTGCGCCGGCGTAATCCCGACCTGGACGAGAACCTGATCAGTGACATGATCCTGGGCGTGGTGTCCCCGGTCGGTGACCAGGGTGGCGACATCGCCCGCACCGCGGTGCTGGCCGCCGGGCTGCCCGAGACCACCGGCGGTGTGCAGCTGAACCGGTTCTGTGCCTCGGGTCTCGAGGCCGTCAACACCGCCGCGCAGAAGGTGCGTTCCGGCTGGGACGACCTGGTCCTGGCCGGTGGTGTCGAGTCGATGAGCCGTGTCCCGATGGGCTCGGACGGCGGCGCCTGGGCGACCGACCCCGAGACCAACTACCAGATCGGCTTCGTGCCGCAGGGTATCGGCGCCGACCTGATCGCGACCATCGAGGGCTTTAGCCGTGAGGACGTCGACGCTTATGCGTTGCGCTCGCAGGAGAAGGCCGCCGAAGCCTGGTCGGGAGGCTATTTCGCCAAGTCGGTCGTGCCGGTGCGTGACCAGAACGGTCTGGTCATCCTCGACCACGACGAGCACATGCGCCCCGACACCACGATGGAGGGCCTGGCCAAGCTGAAGACCGCGTTCGACGGCATCGGCGAGATGGGCGGCTTCGACGACGTGGCGCTGACGAAGTACCACTACGTCGAGAAGATCAACCACGTGCACACCGGCGGCAACAGCTCCGGCATCGTCGACGGCGCCGCGCTGGTGCTGGTCGGCTCGGAAGCCGCGGGCAAGTCCCAGGGCCTGACCCCGCGGGCGCGCATCGTGGCCACGGCCACCAGCGGTGCGGACCCGGTCATCATGCTCACCGGCCCGACGCCGGCCACCCGCAAGGTGCTCGACCGTGCCGGCCTGACGATCGACGACATCGACCTGTTCGAGCTCAACGAGGCATTCGCGTCGGTGGTGCTGAAGTTCCAGAAAGACCTCAACATCCCGGACGAGAAGCTCAACGTCAACGGTGGTGCCATCGCGATGGGCCACCCGCTGGGCGCCACCGGCGCCATGATCACCGGAACCATGGTCGACGAGCTCGAGCGCCGCAACGCGCGTCGCGCGCTGATCACGCTGTGCATCGGTGGCGGCATGGGTGTCGCGACCATCATTGAGAGGGTTTAAGGCAATGCCAGAGACCAAGCTAGAGAACACCATCCAGTGGGACAAGGACGCCGACGGCATCGTCACGCTGACGCTTGACGACCCCACCGGGTCGGCCAATGTGATGAACGAGCACTACAGCGCGTCCATGCACAATACGGTCGAACGTCTTGCGGCAGAGAAGGATTCGATCACCGGTGTGGTTATCACCAGTGCGAAGAAGACCTTCTTCGCCGGTGGCGACCTCAAGGCCATGATCAACCTCGGTCCGGAGAATGCCGGTGAGGCGTTCGACACCGTCGAGTCGGTCAAGCGGGACCTGCGCGCCCTGGAGACCCTGGGCAAGCCGGTGGTGGCTGCCATCAACGGTGCCGCGCTCGGCGGTGGCCTGGAGATCGCGCTGGCGTGTCATCACCGAATCGCGGCCGATGTCAAGGGGAGTCAACTCGGGCTGCCCGAGGTAACGCTGGGCCTGCTGCCCGGCGGCGGCGGGGTGACCCGCACCGTGCGGATGTTCGGCATCCAGAATGCGTTCATGAACATCCTGTCGCAGGGCACCCGCTTCAAGCCGGCGAAGGCCAAGGAGATCGGACTGGTCGACGAGCTGGTCGGCTCGGTCGACGAACTCGTCCCCGCCGCCAAGGCGTGGATCAAGGCCAACCCCGACTCGCACGAACAGCCTTGGGACAAAAAGGGTTACAAGATGCCCGGCGGCACCCCGTCCAGCCCCGCGCTGGCCGGCATCCTGCCGTCCTTCCCGGCGCTGCTCAAGAAGCAGCTCAAGGGTGCGCCGATGCCGGCGCCGCGAGCAATTCTGGACGCGGCCGTCGAGGGCGCGCAGGTGGACTTCGACACCGCCAGCCGCATCGAGAGCCGCTACTTCACCCAGCTGGTCACGGGTCAGGTCGCGAAGAACATGATCCAGGCGTTCTTCTTCGATCTGCAGTACATCAACTCCGGTGGATCGCGTCCCGACGGGATCGAGCCGGTGAAGATCAACAAGATCGGTGTGCTGGGCGCGGGCATGATGGGCGCCGGTATCGCCTACGTTTCGGCCAAGGCTGGTTACGACGTGGTGCTCAAGGACGTCAGCATCGAGGCCGCCGAGAAGGGCAAGAACTACTCGGAAAAGCTTGAGGCCAAAGCACTTGAGCGTGGCAAGACCACCGAGGAGAAGAGCAAGGCGCTGCTGGGCCGCATCACGCCGTCGGCCGACCCCGCCGACTTCAAGGGTGTCGACTTCGTGATCGAGGCCGTGTTCGAGAACCAGGACCTCAAGCACAAAGTGTTCCAGGAGATCGAGGACATCGTCGAGCCCAACGCACTGCTGGGATCGAACACCTCGACGCTGCCGATCACCGGTCTGGCGACCGGCGTGAAGCGCCAAGAGGACTTCATCGGGATCCACTTCTTCTCACCGGTCGACAAGATGCCACTGGTCGAAATCATCAAGGGCGAGAAGACTTCTGACGAAGCGCTGGCTCGGGTGTTCGACTACACGCTGGCGATCGGCAAGACCCCGATCGTCGTCAACGACAGTCGCGGCTTCTTCACCAGCCGGGTGATCGGCACGTTCGTGAACGAGGCGCTGGCGATGCTGGGCGAGGGTGTGGAGCCCGCCAGTGTCGAGCATGCTGGTTCGCAGGCCGGCTACCCGGCGCCGCCGCTGCAGCTGTCCGACGAGCTCAACCTGGAGCTGATGCACAAGATCGCCACCGCCACCCGCAAGGGTGTCGAGGACGCGGGCGGCACCTACGAGCCGCACCCGGCCGAGGCCGTCGTCGAGAAGATGATCGAGCTCGGCCGTCCGTCTCGGTTGAAGGGCGCGGGCTTCTACGAGTACGTCGACGGCAAGCGGACCCGCCTGTGGCCGGGCCTGCGGGAGACGTTCAAGTCGGGCAGCGCGGAGATTCCGTTGCAGGACATGATCGATCGGATGCTGTTCGCCGAGGCGCTGGAAACCCAGAAGTGCCTTGACGAGAACGTGTTGACGTCGACTGCCGACGCCAACATCGGATCGATCATGGGTATCGGGTTCCCGCCGTACACCGGTGGTAGCGCGCAGTTCATCGTCGGCTACTCCGGTGCGGGCGGTACGGGCAAGGAAGCCTTCGTGGCGCGGGCCCGTGAGCTGGCCGCCAAGTATGGCGACCGCTTCCTGCCGCCGGATTCGCTGGCCTGAGTTCCGTTCGAGCATTTCGCGAAAGCCCTCGAAACAGCGTGGTTTCGGGGGCTTTTCGCGGTGGCTCATTGTGTCGAACGTCCGCGTATTCCCTGTGCTCCATCAGTCGTCCATCACTCGTATCGCCCTTGTTTGCAACGCATTCATTGAGCGCTGTCCTGCCGACACCGGCTGGGGCGCTGGTAGGGATCTGCTGTGAGCGAACGTGGCATCCCAACCCATTCCGGCTCGCCCCGACGAGAGCTAGAGTCGCTAACCATGCGCTTTGGTTTCTTCATTCCGCAGGGCTGGCGGATGGATCTGGTAGGCATCGACCCGGCGAAACACTGGGCGGTGATGCGGGACTTGGCCTCCTACGCCGACGGCAGCGCCTGGGACTCGGTGTGGGTCTACGACCACTTCCACACCGTCCCGATGCCGAGCGCCGAAGCGACGCACGAGGCTTGGTCGTTGATGTCGGCCTACGCCGCGACCACGTCACGGGTCAAGCTCGGCCAAATGTGCACGGCCATGAGCTACCGCAATCCGGTCTACCTCGCCAAGGTGGCGGCCACCGCCGACATCATCTCCGGCGGTCGCATCCAGATGGGCATCGGCGGCGGCTGGTACGAACACGAGTGGCGCGCTTACGGTTACGGGTTCCCATCGGCCGGCGTGCGATTGGGCCGCCTCGACGAAGGCGTGCAGATCATGCGCGACGCCTGGCGTGATGGCAAAGTCAGCTTCGACGGCAAGCACTACCAGGTCGACGGTGCGATCGTCGAGCCGAAGCCGTTGCAGGACAATGGTATTCCGCTGTGGATCGCCGGTGGGGGCGAGAAGGTGACGCTGCGCATCGCGGCGCAGTACGCGCAGTACACCAACTTCACGGCGGAGCCCGAGGCGTTTGCCCAGAAGTCGGAGGTGCTCGCCGGGCATTGCCGCGACGTGGGCACCGACTTCGACGCGATCGTGCGTTCGGCCAACTTCACCGCCATCGTCGGCACCTCCGAGGCCGAGGTCAAAGACCGCCAGCAGCGGGTGCGCGACCGGTTGGTCGACTATGTGCCTGAGTCCCTGGCGGATTCGATGACCAGTAGCCTGCCCGACTCGGCGATGGGCACCACGGAACAGGTGATCGAGCGGCTGGCCAAGATCCGCGATCTCGGCTGCGAATACGCGATCGTCTATTTCCCCGAGGCCGCCTACGACCGATCCGGCATCGAGTTGTTCGAGCGGGAAGTCATCCCCGCCCTGGGCTAGCCCGCTCAGACGTCGCTGGTGGTGTACCTCGTCTTGACCGGAGGTGCGGCCAGCAGCGGCGGCAGCTGGGTCACCTTGCCTTCGCCGGCGCGAAACGCGCGGTAGGCCTCGTCGGCGTCGACCGACTCCCACTCTTCGTAGATGATCCAGTGGGCTTCGTCGGCCTCATCGACCCAGACGTCAGTACGGAGATTTCCCTCGAATGCCCGAGTGGTTTCCAGCGTGCGCCCCATCAGTTCACGCCCGGCACCGACCTCGTCGGGCTTGAACTTCAGTTCCAGCAGCACTATGACCGTCATCGTCGTCTCCTCGCATCGTCACTGTGTGCCGCTCGCCGCGAGCACACCGTTGAACCTACGGTCGACCCACTTGCCGAAGTCGGGCGCCTCCGGAATCTGGTCGGAGGCCGCGAAAAGATCGGCCAGGCGTTGTTCGGCGGCCACCACCTTGTCGTCGAGGGGGACGGGCAGTCGCCCCACCCTCGCCGCCGCATCATATGAGAATGAGGTTTCCACTTTTCGGAAGGCTGTTATACGGTTCAGTCAGAATTGTTCTTTTGGTGCACCCGCGCACGTTCCTGGAGGACCCCTCAATGCAGAAGGCACTCGCTCCCGAGATCTCGACCTGGCCCGACGAGAACCCGCAGCTGATCGGCAGTCGATGCGGTGATTGCAGTGCCACCACCTTCCCGGTGCAGCAGCGGTGCCCGCGCTGCAGCGGCGGCTCGATGAGCGACGTGCTGTTGCCGCGGACCGGAACCGTGGTCGCCTGGACGACCCAGGGTTTCCCGCCCGGGGCCCCCTACGCCGGTCCGACCGGCAAGGACTTCGTGCCGTTCGGCGTCGGTCTGGTGCAGCTCGGCGACGTGATCCGGGTCGAGGGGCGGCTGACCGAGAACGACCCGGCCAAACTGCAGTTCGGCCAGGAGGTCGAACTCACGATGGTGCCGTTCACCACCGACGCCGACGGCAACGAGATCATCACGTTCGCCTTCCAGCCGGTCTAGATCAGGAGAATCCGAGATGACTAACGACGTCGCCATCATCGGCGTGGGCTTGCACCCCTTCGGCCGGTTCGAGAAGACCGCAATGCAGATGGGCGCCGAGGCCATCCAAGCCGCGCTCACCGACGCGGGTGTGGCGTGGAAGGACATCCAGTTCGGATTCGGCGGCAGCCACGAGGTGTCCAACCCCGACGCGGTGACCCGCCTGGTCGGGCTGACCGGCATCACCTTCACCAATGTCTTCAACGCGTGTGCCACCGCGGCCAGCGCCATCCAGCAGACCGCCGACACCATTCGGCTGGGCAAGTACGACATCGGCATCGCCATCGGCTTGGACAAGCACCCGCGCGGGGCGTTCACCGACGACCCGGCGAAGCTGGCGCTGCCGCAGTGGTACGCGCAGAACGGACAGTTCGTCACCACCAAGTTCTTCGGCATGAAGGCCAACAAGTACCTGCACGACCACAACATCTCGCAGGAAACCCTGGCGCGGGTGGCCAACAAGAACTTCCGCAATGGCGCATTGAATCCGAATGCCTTTCGGCGCAAGGAGATCTCGGTCGACGAGATCCTCAACTCGAACGTGCTCAACTACCCGTTGACCCAGTACATGTTCTGCGCGCCCGACGAGGGGGCGGCGGCGGTCATCATGTGTCGCGCCGACATCGCGCACAAGTACACCGACAAGCCGGTATACGTACGCGCCTGCGAAATCCGCACCCGCACGTTCGGTGCTTACGAGGTGCACGCCACGTTCGCGCCCTTGGATGAGGACGTCTCGCCGACGGTGTACGCGTCCAAGGCGGCCTACGAAGCCGCGGGCGTCGGGCCCGAGGACGTCGACGTCGCCCAGCTTCAGGACACCGATGCCGGCAACGAGGTCATCCACATGGCCGAGACGGGCTTGTGCGCCGACGGTGAGCAGGAGAAGCTGCTGGCCGACGGTGCCACCGAAATTCACGGCTCGATGCCGGTGAACACCGATGGCGGGCTGATCGCCAACGGCGAGCCGATCGGTGCGTCGGGGCTGCGGCAGGTGCATGAGCTGGTGCGTCAGCTGCGCGGCGAGGCCGGCGACCGTCAGGTGCCGGGCAACCCCCGGGTCGGCCTGGCGCAGGTGTACGGCGCTCCCGGAACCGCGTCAGCGACGATCCTGTCGCTCTAATATCCTTCGCCGAGCGTGCAGCCACTGCGAGAAATCGCCGAAAATCGCGCAGTCAGAGCACGTTCGGCGCCAGGGACGACGACCAAATCGCAGCTCCGGCTAGCCAACATATTCAGGTAGCGATGCTGTCGCGGAATTCGCTTCGAACCACCCACTCGGCCAGCCGCGGAATGTTGAGCAGTCTGGACGCCAGATTGCGGGTCCACACACCCAGCGCCGTCTTTGGTGCGAAGGTCGTGGCGAATCCGCGCGCCGACCGCTGTCTGGCCTCGACGATCGGGCGCAGCTGCCTTTCATAGCTGCGAAACGCATCCTGGTGATCGACCCCCGCGCGATTCAGTTCGCCCGCCAAGATGTAGGCCTGCACCATCGCCAGACCGGCTCCCTCACCCGCTAACAGGGAGACGGCGGCCGCGGCGTCGCCGATAAGCGCGACCCGTCCGTGCGACCAGCGATCCATGATGATTTGGCTGACCCGGTCGAAGTACACCTCGGAGGCTTCGTCGAGCTTGCGCAGGATCTCCGGGCACTCCCAGCCCGCGTCGCCGAAAACCTGGTGCAGGGTTGTCTTCGCCTGTGACACATCCTGCGGGTCCGGGCCGCTCATGCGATCGGTCGTGAAGACGAATAAAAACATCGTCTTCTCGCCGCGCATCGCGAATCGAGCGACCATGCGCCCGGGCATGGTGTAGGCGAGGTAGACGAGTTCGTCACGCGGCTGATAGCCCTCGACTTCGAATGCCGCGACTCGGTAGCCGAGATCGGTCGCAAATCTCGCCTCCGGCCCAAACACCAAGTGCCGCACCGGTGAATGGACGCCACCCGCGCCGATGAGCAGTTCGAACTGCCGGGATCCGCCCCGCTCGAGTGTGACCCGTACGCCCGAGTCATGTTGCACGATGGCCGAGATGCTTTCACCGAAAAGGGTTTCGGTGCGGTGGTCGATAGAGCGGTAGATCATGGTCGCCAGATCACCACGGGGAATGGTGACGAACCTGCCGTCGAGGTTTTGCCGGAACAGCTCGGCCGAAAATCCCCCCACGCGTCGCGAATTTTGGTCCACGAGCCGCATTTCGCGCACCGCATAACCGGCGGCATGCAATTCGGCGGTGAGCCCCATGCGCTCGGCAACGGCGTATCCGCCGCCCCAGAAGTCGACGGCATAGCCACCGGTGCGCAGTCGCGGAGCCTTCTCGATAAGGGTTGGTTCGTGGCCGTAACGCGACAGCCAGTACGCGAGCGTTGGGCCGGCGATGCCGGCACCGACAACGGCGATCTTCATGCGCCCACCTCGGTAGCGGATGAGTAGTAGTGTCTACTATAGCACTATGCAATAGTTGCATACAGATACAAATTGGAGCGCGAACACGTTTTTCCGCCGAGCGTGCAGCCACTGCGAAAAATCGCCGAAAATCGCACAGTCAGAACACGTTCGGCGCCAAGGGCGCTGAAGTCGCCGTCAGATCGCCGGTCCCAGAAGGTCATCCGCGTCGCGGATGATGTAACCGTAGCCCTGCTCGGCCAGGAAACGCTGCCGGTGCGCGGCGTATTCGGCGTCCAGGCTGTCGCGGGCGACCACGGAGTAGAAGATGGCGCCGCCGCCGTCGGCCTTGGGGCGCAGTAGCCGGCCCAGCCGTTGGGCCTCCTCCTGTCGCGAGCCGAACGTTCCCGAAACCTGTACCGCCACTGAGGCTTCCGGTAGGTCAATAGAGAAGTTGGCCACCTTGGACACCACTAGCGTCGAAATTTCGCCGGTGCGAAAGGCGTCGAACAACGCCTCGCGCTCCTTGGTCTTGGTGGAGCCCTGGATCACCGGGGCGTTCAGCTCGGCGCCGAGCTCGTCGAGTTGGTCGAGGTAGGCGCCGATCACCAGTGTCTGCTCGTTGGGGTGTTTCGCCAGAATCGAATTGACCACAGCGATTTTGGTGTGCACCGTCGAGCACAACTTGTAACGCTCTTCGGGTTCGGCGGTGGCATAGTTCATGCGCTCGCTGTCGGTCATCGTGACCCGGACTTCGACGCACTCCGCCGGCGCGATCCAGCCCTGCGCCTCGATGTCCTTCCACGGGGCGTCGTAGCGCTTCGGGCCGATCAGCGAGAACACGTCACCCTCGCGGCCGTCTTCGCGGATCAGCGTGGCCGTCAGGCCGAGGCGTCGTTTGGACTGCAGGTCGGCGGTCATCCGGAACACGGGCGCGGGCAACAGGTGGACCTCGTCGTAGACGATCAGTCCCCAGTCGCGGCTGTCGAAGAGTTCCAGATGCGTGTATTCGCCTTTACTGCGGCGGGTGATCATCTGGTAGGTCGAGATGGTGACCGGCCGGATTTCCTTGCGCTCGCCCGAGTATTCGCCGATCTCGTCCTCGGTGAGCGAGGTGCGCGCGATGAGTTCGCGTTTCCATTGCCGGGCCGCGACGATGTTGGTGACCAGGATCAGCGTCGTCGCACTGGCCTTGGCCATCGCGGCCGCGCCGACCAGCGTCTTGCCGGCGCCGCACGGAAGCACCACCACCCCGGAGCCGCCGGCCCAGAACGAGTCCGTGGCCAGCCGCTGGTAATCGCGTAGCTCCCAGCCCTCCTGGTCCAGGGTGATCGGATGTGCCTCGCCGTCGACATACCCGGCCAGGTCCTCTGCGGGCCAACCGATCTTGAGCAGCATCTGCTTGACCCGGCCGCGTTCGCTGCCGTGGACGATGACGGTGTCGTCGTCGATGCGGGCACCCAGCATCGGCGCGATCTTCTTGTTGCGCAGCACCTCTTCGAGCACCGCGCGGTCCAGGCTCACCAGGGTCAGCCCATGCGCCGGGTTCTTGACCAGTTGCAGCCGGCCGTAGCGGGCCATCGTGTCGACGATGTCGACCAGCAGCGGCTGCGGCACCGCGTAGCGCGAGAAACTGACCAGCGCGTCGACGACCTGCTCGGCGTCATGCCCAGCGGCGCGGGCGTTCCACAGCGCCAGGGGCGTGATGCGATAGGTGTGCACGTGTTCGGGGGCGCGCTCGAGCTCGGCGAACGGCGCGATGGCGGCACGCGCCGCGTCGGCCAGCTCGTGGTCCACTTCCAGCAGCACCGTCTTGTCGGACTGCACGATCAATGGTCCGTCAGTCAATGGCGCCGCTCCTCCTCGTCGCGCTCCGGGTCCCTGGCCGCCGCGCGGCAGGGGGTGCTCCGCGCCCGTTGTCGGTGCGGGTCATCTGTCCATTATCCGTTGTCCGCCGACACCACCGACGTGATGCGGTGGATCGCGAAGTCGCGCAACCTTCCCAACGCCGAATCGAACGCCACCAGCTGCCCGCCCCGGACGGCGATCGGCGACACCATCCGCTGGCTGGCCACGCCCGCGGCATCGAGGTAGCCGATCACCAGCGTGTCCTGATTCTTCGCCGCATCCGCCAGCAGCGAAATCGCGGCTGCCGGGTCGACGCGGCTGCTGCCGAACGGCGCGGTGGTCACCTTACGCAGCACCGAGACCACCGCGTTCAGCGTCTCGGTGTTCGGCCGCGGTGCCGGGCGGTAGGGCCGGCGCTGCTGCGGCGTGGGCACCCGTGCCCGCAGCGGACGGACGTCGACGATGGCACCGGTGGAATCTTCGGCGGCCGGCGCGAAGCCGGCGGCCCGCAAGGTGGCCAGCATCTCGGCGATCGGCGCGGGAGAGACGGCCACCGTCGGGGCCAGTGCCCGCAGTTGCAGGTCCTCGCCCGCCGCGACCGCCTGGGCCAGCAGCGCCGGGTCTTCGCAACGCACGAACGAGGCGGCCATGCCGATGCGAAGCTGGCCGTGGCGCCGCGCAACGTCATCGATGAGATACGTAAGTCCTTGCGGTACCGGTGTTTTAGAGTGTTCGGCGAAAAATGCGTGCATCCAGTCGCGGGTCTTGCCGACGTCGAGCGCATGGCGGATCGACTGCTCGCTGATGCGGTACACCATCGCCGCCCCGGCCGATTCGACGTTGGCCACGGTCGCCAGTTCCTCGGCGAGGTCGCGTTGCAGCGGCCCGGGCACCACGACGGTCAGGTCGGCCTGCATCAGGAAGTGGTCGATCGGTTTGGGCAGGGCACGCGCCATCGCGTCGACCGTGGCGGAGAAGTCGATGGTTTCGGCCAGCAGCGCGCGGCCGGGTGTGCTGATCGCCCCGCGGCCCACCAGGCCCAGCGCGTGGCTCTCGGCCAGCAGATCGGCCAGCGGCCCGGGCTGCAGCCGCCGGGTCCAGCGTGGGCGCCGCCAGATCAGCGACGCCGACGCCGTGGACGCATCGACGCCGGCGCCCGCGGGCAGGTCGGCGAGCATGCCCAGCAGCAGCCGCCGGTCCAGTGGAGCCGCCGTGGAGTACAGCGAATCTGACAGGGCCGCATAGGGTTTGCCGTCCGGGCCGCGGCCGCCGATCAGCGCCGGTCGGCCCGGAAGATCGAGCCAGGCGCTGGCCAGCAAGTGCCACCGCTCGGCGGCGGACATCGCGGCGAAGCGGTCGGCGGCCACCGTCGGCGCCCAGTACAAGCCGTCGGCGTTCTCCGGCTCCGGATCGGGCGTGCCATTGGCGATCAGCCCGGCCGCGGCCGCCACCTCGAGCACCAGGCCCAGCCGCGGCTCGTCGATGCCGGTTGCCTTGGCCAGTCGCTTGACCTCGCGTATTCCCAAACCACCGCTGCGCAGCTCGGAAACCGGTGTGGTGCCAAGGCTTTCCAGCAGCACGTCGAACTCACGCAGCAGGTCGATGACGGCGCCGGCGGCCGAAGCATCGACATCATCGGATGTCGTCGTGGATACCACCGGGTCGGGTTGAGTCAGCTGCATCGGGCCGGGCTGTTCGCCGCGCAGCACCTGTGCGACGTGGCGGGGCAGGATGACCGTCTCAGCGTCGACCCGGCGCAGCAGCCCCATCGCCAGCAGCTGGGGCACCGGCCGATCCGCCGGGGCGCCGGGCGCGGCGTCACGGGTGCGTCCCATCGGAGAGCCTTCGAGCAGCTTGTCCAGCACCTCCTGCTGCGCCTGGTTGAGCCCGTTGATCAGCTCCGCAATCTGCTCGCCGGTGCGTGAGGCGTCCTCGAGCGTCACCTGCCCCGGATGCCAGGGCAACGCCATGCCGGCGTCGGCGGCCATCCGCGTCGCGACGTCGCCCCACACCAGGGCCCGCCGCCGCAGGTCGTCCAGCGCGTCGATCACGTCGGCCTCGGGAGCGCGGTCGTCGATGAGCGCCAGCAGCTTGGCGGTCGGCACCGGCGTGCTGTCCGCATGCAGCACCAGCAGGGCGTCGAGCACCGCCAGCCGAAGGAAGTCGAGCTCGTCGGTGGCAGCCTTGACCGACTGCCGCGCCCCGGCGCGCGCGGCCAGGGCCGCGATGTTGCCGGGTGGCGGCTGGGCAAGGTCCGGCCGTAGTTCCAGCAGTTGGATCAGCCGCTCGTCGGGCAAGTCGGCCAGCCAGGACCCCAGCGGGATATCCGGGGTGTTGTCGGTCATTGCTGACCAGCGTAAAGCAGCTTGCGGGTGGTCCGGCGACGACGACTGTGCACCAGGGCCTGCTGGCGGCTGTGGGGAAGAAATCTCCGAGGCCGACTAGCGCCACGCGCGCGGGCAGGACCTGTCAGAATGTACGGCGTGGCTGACATTGCTGAGGGCAAGGCGGGCAAAACCAGGTACGTCGACAACGGCTGGCCGACGACGGACCCCGACGACCATGCGGTAAGCGAGCTGGTGACCGATCGCACGGGTGCGCTGTCGCCATTCGGCGACCTGGTGTTCCCGGTGGAATCCGATCACCTGCCCTACGTTCACCCGGTTACGGTCATCAACCGGTAGGCATCCCTCCGATGGCTGGGGCCTCCGGGGCTGCTTCCAGACCTGAACAGGTCTGGCAAGCGCAGCAATCCCGCTCGGACGCACTGTCGCACCTCGATGAGCGCGGCGCGGCACACATGGTCGATGTCAGCGAAAAGGGAGTCACCAAGCGCACCGCCGTTGCCGCGGGCGCGTTGCGCACCACCGCGCACGTCGTCGCGCTGATCTCCAGCGGTGGTCTGCCCAAGGGCGATGCGCTGGCGACCGCTCGGGTGGCAGGCATTCTGGCAGCCAAGCGCACCAGCGACCTGATCCCGCTGTGCCACCAACTCGCGCTCACCGGAGTGGACGTCGATTTCACCGTGGGGGAGTCGGACATCGAGATCGTCGCAACGGTGCGCAGCACCGACCGCACCGGCGTGGAGATGGAGGCGCTGACCTCTGTCAGCGTGGCCGCGCTTACGCTTTACGACATGATCAAGGCGGTTGACCCGGCGGCCCGTATCGACGATGTGCGCGTGCTCCGCAAGGAGGGTGGCAAGACCGGAAGTTGGGTGCGCTGATGGGCGAGCGGTCCGCACGGATCATTGTCGCGTCGACTCGGGCCTCGGACGGTGTGTACACCGACAAATGCGGCCCGATCATCGCTGAATGGCTTGAGCAGCACGGATTTTCGGCCACAGAACCTGAAGTGGTCGCCGACGGGAACCCGGTCGGAGAGGCGCTGCGCAACGCACTCGATGACGACGTCGACGTCATTCTCACCACGGGTGGTACCGGGATCTCGCCGACCGACAGCACCCCGGACCAGACCGTCGCGGTGGTCGACTACATGATTCCCGGCCTGGCCGAGGCGATCCGCCAATCCGGGTTGCCCAACGTGCCGACTTCGGTGCTGTCGCGCGGCGTGTGCGGCGTGGCCGATCGGACGCTGATCGTCAACCTGCCCGGCTCGCCCGGCGGCGTACGTGACGGCCTGGGAGTGCTTGCCGACGTGCTCGACCACGCCCTCGACCAGATCGCGGGCAAAGACCACGAGCGATGACGGTCGTCCTGCGTGCGGCGATGACCGACCGTCCGATCTCTCTGGCCGAGCATGAAGAACTGGTAGGCCATCGCTCCGCTGGGGCCATCGTCGGGTTCGTCGGCATGATCCGTGACCACGACGAAGGGCGCCGGGTGGTGCGGCTCGAGTACTCCGAGCATCCGTCGGCCGCGCAGGTGATGGCGGAGGTGGTGGCCGAGATCAGCGAGGCTTCCCACGGCGTGCGCGCCGTCGCGGCCAGCCATCGGATCGGTGTGCTGCACATCGGCGAGGCGGCATTGGTTGCCGCGGTTGCCGCCGATCATCGACAGGAAGCGTTCGCCACCTGCGCCCAGCTGGTCGACACCATTAAGGCGCGGCTACCGGTCTGGAAGCACCAGTTTTTCGACGACGGAACCGACGAATGGGTGGGTTCGGCCTAGCGCCGTCTGTTCAGCGCCGGCCCGCCCGCGTCAGTTGACGGGGGCAGGCTGCGCCAGCGAGTCCAGGGCGTCGTTGCCGTTGACGTCCTCGCCGCGGATCGCTTCCCACAGTTTCTGCGTGTAGCCGACCTTCGTGGCCTGTTGCACGGCGTCGGCGGGCGGCGGTGCGTCGGCGGGCGGCGGTGCGTCAGCCGGAGGCGGTGCGTCGGCGGGCGGCGCCGGTGGCAGCGCGTCCGCGGGAGGCGGCGCGTCGGCAGGAGGCGGTGCGTCGGCGGGCGGTGCCGGTGGCAGCGCGTCAGCCGGAGGCGCCGGCAGATCCGCCGGAGGCGGCGCTGGCAGATCCGCGGGGGGCGGTGCCGGTTGATCGAAGGACGCCAGCTGCACCGGCGCGGGCGGCGGCGGGGGAGCGTCCGGCGGTGGCGCGTCGGCCGGCGGCGGGGCCAGCGGGCCGTTCAGCCCGGGCAGGTCCAAGCCCGCCGGAGCCGGAAGGACCTCGCGCGGGGTCGGGGCCGACAGCCCGGTGCCGCACACGGGCCATGCACCGCGGCCCTGCGTCGCGAGAACTCGCTCGGCGACGGCGATCTGCTGCTCCTTGGTGGCCAGCTGGGCCGACGGGGCGTATTCGCCCCCGCCGTGCGAGGCCCACGTGCCGGCGTTGAACTGCACGCCGCCGTAGTAGCCGTTGCCGGTGTTGATTCCCCAGTTGCCACCCGATTCGCAACGGGCTACCTGATCCCATTCGCCATCCGTTGCCGCGGCTGCTTGACCAGCCATGGCAATGCTGCCGCCACCAAGTACCGCCCCCGTGAAGGCGATCTTGGCGACGCTGATGTTGGATGTCGAGGGCTTGCGGTGACGTCCACTCATACGCGCCGAATATTTCCTCTCGTGACGCGCCTGCGAGGTCAGCTGTCGGGTTCGGGTTCAAGAGGTCACCCGGCTTCCGTCGTCTCGCGAGAGCCGACGTCGGCTTCACCCCAAGGAGTCGCACGCGACCCCAGTCCGGCGGACCGGTGGGTCCCCCGTCTCCATCCAGATTTCGGTGTCCCCCGCCCATTGGATGGAGCTCGGCGCTACGGGTGAGGGAGGACCGCCGCTCGGTTGATCTTGGCGAGCCTTCGGAGACGGTAGCGGGTTCTGTCGACTCCGTCACTTTCTGCGAAACTCGGCGTTTCCCGCACGGACATCTTCGAAAGACGCAGGAGCACCTGGGATTTGCCCAGCTCACCACAACCCGATATCGGGCCGTGTCCGGGCCGTTATCATTCCGTTACGTGAGCTATCTCACAAAATTAGCCGCCGGCGAAGGGGGGTAACACGTCGATCGTGTTACCCGAGCGCAACGGTTTGGTTTCGTCGCGGACCGCGATGCCATCGCAGAGGTACGAGCAGCGATCCAACACGGTTGCAAGGCGGGTACCCGTAGCGGCGAGCTTTTCAACCAACTCGGCCACCGTGGCGCCCGCGCGCAGCACCACCGTTTCCGATTCGGCTCCGGAGGCCGCCCGTGCGGCGGCGAAGTAGCGGATCGTCACCTCGATGCTGTCGGTGTCCTGGAGGTCCAGGGGAAGTTCAGCCACCGATCGCGCTCATCGGGCGGTCAGGCTGGATGAAATTCGGGTTGTTGATCCCGTGGCCGGCGGGCTTGGCCCACATCGCGGTGCGCCAAGCCAACTCGATCGCGTCGTCGGACGCACCGCCGCGTAACAGGCCGCGCAGGTCGGTCTCGTCGGCGGAGAACAGGCAGCTGCGGATCTGGCCGTCGGCCGTCAGCCGGGTGCGGTCACACGTCCCGCAGAAGGCGTGCGACACCGAGGCGATGACACCGAACTTTCCGGCGGGCGTATTCGGGCCGGTGTCCACCAGCCACAGCTCGGCAGGCGCCGAACCGCGCGGCGCGGGGTCCGGGCGCAGCCGGAAGTGCGGCCGCAGCGCCGCCAGAACGTCGTCGGCCGTCAACGCGGCCTCCCGGCGCCACTGGTGCCCGGCGTCCAGCGGCATCTGCTCGATGATCCGCAACTGATAGCCGTGTTCGAGGCAGAACCCCAGTAGCTCCACGACATCCTCGCGACCGGTGGCGGGATCCAGCACCGCGTTCACCTTGACCGGCGCCAGCCCTGTCGCCTGGGCGGCGGCCAGGCCGGCCACCACATCGGCGAGCCGGTCCCGACGAGTGATGGCCGCGAAGCGATCCCGGTTCACGCTGTCCAGCGAGACGTTGACGCGGTCCAGCCCGGCCGCGGCCAGCTTGGCCGCGCGTCGCGCGAGCCCGACGGCGTTGGTGGTCAGCGAGATCTCCGGACGGGGCCGCAGTGCCGCCACTGCCGCGATCACGCCTTCGAGGTGGCGGGACAACAGCGGCTCACCGCCGGTGAACCGCACGCTGGTGATGCCGAGCCGGGTGACGGCGATGTGCATCAGCCTGGCCAGCTCCTCGGGCCGCAGCAGCTGCTCGCCGGGCAGCCAGTCCAGGCCTTCGGCAGGCATGCAGTAACTGCACCGCAGGTTGCAGCGATCGGTCAGCGATATGCGCAGATCGGTGGCGGCCCTGCCGTAGGTGTCGAGCAGTGGGCCGTCCGTTGGCATCCCGGCAGCGGGCGCGCCGCCGGTCAGACTCGGCACCGTTGGTAGACCCAGTGCGGTCAGCGTCATGCGGGCACCCGCGCGAATTGTGCCGTCGACCCGACCGGAACGATCTCCTTGCCCAGCGGCATCAGCGACACCGGGATGAGTTTCAGGTTGGCCAGCGCCAGCGGTATGCCGATGATCGTCACCGCCATGGCCGCAGCGCTCACCAAATGGCCGATCGCCAGCCAGATGCCGAACAGCAGCACCCAGACGACGTTTCCGATCAGGGCGCCGGTCCCGGCGGTCGGTTTGTCGACGATGGTCCGGCCGAATGGCCACAACGTGTACGAGGCGATGCGCAGCGCGGCGAACCCGAACGGAATCGTAATGATGAGCAAGAAGCTGATGAGCGCCGCAGCGAGGTATCCGACGGCCATCCAGAGGCCGCCGAATATCAGCCAGATTATGTTCAGAACCAGGCGCATATCACCTCCAGCAGTAATGCCAGCCTAGCGAGTGAGAAGGAAACGGGGGTGCTGGTCCGGCAACCACCCGAGTAGGATCTGAATCCGCATCGCGTCCTGCACAGGCGGGACGCTTCTTATGTTGTCCATTCCTAGACATTTCCTTCAGACAAGCAGGTGAGACCAGTGCCGACCGGCAAGGTTAAGTGGTACGACGCCGAGAAGGGGTTCGGCTTCCTATCGCAGGAAGACGGCGAGGACGTCTATGTCCGTTCGTCGGCGTTGCCCGAGGGCGTCGAGGGGCTGAAGACGGGGCAGAAGGTGGAATTCGGGTTGGCTTCCGGCCGGCGCGGACCGCAGGCGCTGAGTCTCAAGCTGATCGACCCACCGCCCACCCTTGCCAAGACGCGGCGCGAGGCACCCGCTGTCGATCACAAGCACAGTCCCGACGAGCTGCACGGCATGGTCGAGGACATGATCACCCTGCTGGAGGGCACCGTGCAACCCGAGCTGCGCAAGGGGCGCTACCCCGACCGCAAGGTGGCACGCCGCGTCTCCGAGGTGGTCAAGGCCGTGGCCCGGGAGCTCGACGCCTAGCACCGCCGGTTCTCCTCTGGAGTAGCAGAATGACGACATGGCCAGCTATGTCGCCGGTGCCGGGGAATTCACCCGCGACACCAACTACATCAGCACCCGCATCACCGCCGACGGACGCGACGGCTATCCGGTCGAGCCCGGCCGATATCGGCTGATCGTCGCCCGCGCCTGCCCATGGGCGAACCGCGCGATCATCGTGCGGCGACTCCTGGGTCTGGAAGATGTTCTCTCCATTGGGTTTTGCGGCCCCACGCACGACCAGCGCAGTTGGACCTTCGACCTCGACCCGGGCGGTATCGACCCGGTGCTGGAGATTCCGCGGCTACAGGACGCCTACTTCAAACGCTTCCCCGATTACCCCAAGGGCATCACCGTCCCGGCGATCGTCGACGTCCCGACCGGTGCCGTCGTCACCAACGACTTCGCGCAGATGACGCTGGATCTGTCCACCGAGTGGACCGCGTTGCACCGCGACGGTGCGCCTGAGCTGTATCCCGAGCGGCTACGCGCCGAGATCGATGAGGTCAACAAGAGGATCTATACCGAGATCAACAACGGGGTATACCGCTGCGGTTTCGCCGGCTCGCAGGATGCCTACGACGCCGCCTACGACCGGTTGTTCGCCGCGCTGGATTGGGTGAGCGATCGCCTCACCGATCAGCGATACCTGGTGGGCGACACCATCACCGAGGCCGACGTGCGACTGTTCACCACGCTGGCCCGCTTCGACCCGGTGTATCACGGGCACTTCAAATGCAACCGAAGCAAACTGAGCGAGATGCCGGTGTTGTGGGCCTACGCGCGGGACCTGTTTCAGACGCCGGGCTTCGGCGACACCATCGACTTCGTGCAGATCAAACAGCACTACTACATCGTGCATGCCGACATCAATCCGACCCGCATCGTGCCCAAGGGGCCGGAACTGGCGAGCTGGCTCACCGCGCACGGCCGGGAGGCCTTGGGCGGCAAGCCTTTCGGTGACGGAACGCCGCCGGGGCCGCCGGTCGACGGCGAGCGAGTGCAGGCCGGCCACGGCGCCTAGGCGCGGCCTGAAGAAACCAGCCGTACCGACCATTCCGCATGCGGGGCCTCGTGCAGTTCACCCGCCTGGTCGACCACCAAGGTCAGCAACTGCACGACGATTCCGGTCAGCCGCCCGCGTTGTGGGTCGTCCGATGGGATCGTCACGGCCAGCCGGGTGCCGGGCCGGAACATGGTGGTCGACGTGTTCGCGGGGTTTTCATACACCTGGAGCAGCCGCCACGGTGCGCGCGAAATCGCCTCGGGGACCGAGAGTTGGACCGGATAGCGGCCGGTGACCCGCAGCTCGCCCTGAGCTTGTGGTTGCTGGCAGTCATCAAGGTTGAGCACATTGCAGTACATGTAGGGCCCCACCCGGATCGAGTGCCCGTGCGAGTACGCGCTGATCTCCGGTCGCTGCGGGCCCGAGTCGCGCAGCAGCCACCAGGTGCCGACTCCAGCGCCGGCGGCCAGCAGCACGACCACGACCGCAAGGGCAACGGCCGCACCACGTTTCACTTCGGGACCGCCGCGGTCATGCCGCTGTCGCGGGGCATGCCTTCCTGCTCGACCATCACCGGCCGGTTACCGCCGAGGCCCGGGATCAACGAGTTGCCGCGGAAGCTGACGATGGTTTGCGCCAGACCCAGAATCAATATCGCACTGATGGCCGTGAAGCCTACCCACAGCTCGGTGTAGACCATCACCCCCACCGCGCCGCCCAGCACCCAGGCCAGCTGCAGCGTCGACTCCGAGCGCCCGAACCCCGACGCCCGGCTTTCTTCGGGCAGGTCGTCTTGCAGGGATGCGTCCAGCGACGCCTTGCCGATGGCGGCGGCGGCGGACGTGATCAGGGTGGCGATCGCGGCCGCCATCAGGCTGCCGGCCAGTGCGGCGGCCAATGCGACCGCGCACACCGCCACGGTGCAGCGCACCACCAGCACGGCGGGCCGGCCAAGTTTCAGCCGTGCGCTGGTGAAGTTGCCGGCGAAGTTTCCGAGCCCGGCCGCCGCGCCGATGATGCCCAGCATCGCGAGCTGCTCCCAGCCGTTGGCTTCGTGCGACTTCGCGACGAACGCGGGATACAGAAACAGGAACCCGACCATTACCTTGATCGTGCAATTCCCCCACAGCGAGGTAATGATGTTGCGGCCCAACGGCTGTCGCAGTGCCCCGCTGACTTCCTTATGCCAGCTGCGGCGCAGTGGCTCGCTGTCCTGGCGATAACTCAGGGTGGCCGGAACTTCACCCTCGGTCACCTCGACCCATCGTGGTATTCGCATCGACAGGAAGGCGCCCGCCACCGTCACCGCCACCACGACGAACAATGCTCCCGGCAGCTTGAGCAGGTTCGCGCCGGCGTACTCGACGCCGCCTGCGATCGCGCCGCCGACGATGGTGCCACCGAGCAGACCGAACATCGTCAGGCGCGCGTTCACGCGCACCAGGTCGATGGTCGGCGGCATCACCCGGGGCGTCACCGCGCTGCGCAACACACTGAACGACTTGGAGAAGACCATCATCCCCAGCGCACACGGATAGAGCACCCACGATGGGAAACTGCCGCTGGCGCCGTCGTAGTTCATGATCAGCAGCACCGCCAGCGCGGTACGCAGCCCGAAAGACAACGCCAGCGCGACGCGCCGGCCGTGCTGCAAGCGATCCAGCGCGGGCCCGATCAGCGGCGCGATCACCGCGAACGGCGCGATCGTAATCAACAGATACAGCGCGACTTTCGATTTGCTCTCGCCGCTGGCGGCGGCGAAGAACAACGTGTTCGCCAGCGCGACGGCCATCGCGGAGTCCGCCGCGGAGTTCGCGACCACCGGCCACGTCAGCGCGGTAAGGCCCGACTTGTCGGCGCCATCGGCGGTGGCCGCCCGTTGCACCATCCAATACATCCGGGAGCCCATCTCGCGGCTGCGCAGGGCGGCGGCGCGGGTGACAGTGATCCGTTCACGTTCACCCGAGGATTCGCGACGCGGGGGCGCGGCGTCGCGGTTCGGTTCTTTCTGCCGGCCCAGCGGGGGCAGGTAGCGGTTGGCACTGGGTGGCGCAGGTGGGCGGCGCGTGCGTCGATAGTCCGCGTCGTCGGTGGGGTAGTTGGCCATGCCGGGGTGCTGATTAGTCGATCCAGTGCGGGTCCGGCGGCCCGGGTTGGAGGGCCCACGGCCCGGATCGTCACGCCGCCGTCCAGACACAAATCAATTCTGTCCTATACCGGGGGGCAACCGGGCGTGGCTCGCCAACTTAGACCGAGGGGCAACCGGGTGCGGCTCGCCAACCTACTATTGGAGACGCGATGCATGGAGAAGACAGCGTGACCGGACCCATCGAGGAATCCGCCGTGGCAACCGTGGCCGACTGGCCGGCAGAGTTGACGGCGGTGCTCACGCGTGCGGTCGACCAGGCCAGGGCGGCCGTCGAGGAGTTCAGCGGACCCGACGCGGTCGGGGATTATCTGGGCGTCAGCTTCGAAGACCCGAACGCCGCCACGCACCGGTTCCTGGCTCACCTGCCCGGTTACACCGGTTGGCAGTGGGCCGCCGTCGTCGCTGCCTACCCCGGCGCCGACCAGGCCACGATCAGCGAGGTCGTGCTGGTCCCCGGGCCGACGTCGCTGCTGGCGCCCAATTGGGTGCCCTGGGACCAGCGGGTGCGCCAGGGGGATCTGAGCCCCGGCGATCTGCTGCCGCCGGCGGCGAACGACGAGCGGCTGGTTCCCGGCTTCATGTCCAGTGGTGACCCGCAGGTCGACGAGACCGCCGCCGAAGTCGGGCTGGGCCGGCGTTGGGTGATGAGTCTGTGGGGCCGGGCCGACGCCGCCGAGCGCTGGCACACCGGTGACTACGGCCCCGACGCGGCGATGGCGCGGTCCACCAAACGGGTGTGCCGCGACTGCGGCTTCTTCCTGCCGCTGGCGGGATCGCTGGGCGCGATGTTCGGCGTCTGCGGCAACGAGCTGTCCGCGGACGGGCACATCGTCGACAAGCAGTACGGCTGCGGCGCACATTCCGACACACCGCCACCGGCGGGCAGCGGTTCGCCGGCGTACGAGCCCTACGACGACGGTGTCCTTGACATCATGGCGCCTCCGCCGGCCCCGCCCGAGGCGCCGGCCGTGGTGTCCGAGCCGCCCGACGAATCGCCCGAGGCCGTGGCCGAAACGCCGGAGTCGCCGGACGAACCGGCCGAGGCCGTGACCGAAACGCCGGAGGCCGTGACCGAAACGCCGGAGGCCGTGGCGGAAACGGCCGAATCGTCGGATTCGCCGCAGGCCTCCGGGACAGCCGAGTCACCGGATGCCGCTTCGGAATCCGCGACGGATTCACTCGACTAGCTTTTCTCGGCCGCGGCCTTGATTCTCGCCAGCGAGGCGTTCATACCCTCGACCAATTCGCGTTCGAAGTTCGCTGTCCCGCCCAGGAACGCGTTGATCGACAGGCTCGCGTACGCACTGAGGCCGTTTTCGGCATGCCGACTTTCGACGACCCGGGTGCCGTCGCCGTTGGGCTCGAGTTCATAGCTCCAGATCGTCCGGTTTGTGTCGACCCGGAAAGCCAGCTTCTGCTCCGGAATGACCTCGACGACCGTGGCCGTGGTGGGCCAGAGCAGGCCCAGGCGCCGGTTGAGGTTCAGCGTGCGGGTGCCCGGACGCAGTGGTCCGAACGCCTTCATCCAGCGACACTGCGGACTCCACTCCGGCATGCGGCGGAAGTCGGAGATCAAGGCCCAGACTTTCGCGGCCGGCGCGTCGATGTCGATCTGCGCCTGCAGTAGCGGGGCTACCATCGCTTCCTCCCGGCTGAAGCTATTTAGGGTCGAGAAAGGTTTCCAGGCCTGTCTGGGCGCCTCGCTCGCCACGACGGGCCCCGGCGAGCTGCAGTAAGAAGATGGTCGTACCCACCGCGCCGGTTCCCAGCCCGGCCAGCGCCACCGGACGCCAACTCTCGAGCGAGGGAACGAGAAACGCGGCGGCCACGGCGATCAGCCAGCCCACGGCGCCGATCGTGATGAACGGCCACACTCGCAGCAGCCCGGATGGCAGCGGTGGCGGCTCGGGACTCCGGCCAGGTTCGGCGCTCATCGCGATCAATCTAACCCCGCAGCGGGGGCCACCGCGGCGTGGGCGTCGCTGTCTGTCCCAGCGAATGCGCGATAGGCGACCGTTCGACGTTTCTCAGCCCGAACTCTCGGGTTCCGATGTAACCTCGCGCCATGCCTGACAGCGATGCGCGGCTGGCGGCCGACCTGTCGTTGGCGGTTATGCGGTTGGCGCGCCAACTGCGGTTCCGGAATCCGTCCTCTCCGGTGTCGCTTTCTCAGCTGTCGGCATTGACGACCCTGGCCAACGAGGGTGCGATGACGCCCGGCGCCTTGGCGATTCGCGAACGCGTCCGGCCCCCGTCGATGACCCGGGTGATCGCGTCGCTCGCCGACGAGGGCTTCGTGGACCGCACGCCGCACCCCGTCGACGGCCGGCAGGTTCTGGTCTCGGTCTCCGAGTCCGGCGCCGAATTGGTCAAGGCCGCCCGACGCGCCCGCCAGGAGTGGCTGGCCGAGCAACTGGCGACGATGGACAGCGGCAAACGCGCCACCCTTCGCGAGGCGGCCGACTTGATGTTGGCGCTCGTCGACGAAAGCCCGTGAGCCCGCGCCTGGATGTCCAGGACGTCAACGATCC
This sequence comes from Mycobacterium sp. NGS40, assembly GCF_059812735.1. Lineage (NCBI taxonomy): Bacteria > Bacillati > Actinomycetota > Actinomycetes > Mycobacteriales > Mycobacteriaceae > Mycobacterium > Mycobacterium sp. NGS40. Next base: position 47,555 of record NZ_JCALDG010000007.1, on the reverse strand, counting down.
CGACGACCCACGGCTCGACGATTTCCGCGACCTCAACAGCATCGACCGCCGCCCGGACCTGCCGACCGGCAAAGGGCTGGTGATCGCCGAGGGAGTGCTGGTCGTGCAGCGCATGCTGGCGTCGCGGTTCACCCCGCACGCACTGCTCGGCACTGGGCGCCGGCTCGACGAACTCAAAGGCGACCTGCCCGGAGTCGGTGCGCCGTATTACCGCACGTCCGCGGAGGTCATGGCCCAGGTGGTCGGCTTCCACCTCAACCGCGGTGTGCTGGCCGCCGCGCGACGGGTGCCCGAGCCGAGCGTTGCGCAACTCGTCGAGGGCGCGCGGACGATCGCCGTGCTCGAAGGGGTCAACGACCACGAGAACCTGGGCTCGATCTTCCGCAACGCAGCGGGGCTGGGGGTGGACGCGGTGATGTTCGGCAGCGGCTGCGCCGACCCGCTCTACCGTCGCGCCGTGCGGGTGTCGATGGGACATGCGCTGCTGGTGCCGTATGCGCGCTCGGCGAATTGGCCCGGCGATCTCGGGATGCTCAAGGAACAGGGATTCCGGCTGCTGGCGATGACCCCCGACGCCGGGGCGTGCTCGCTGGCCGAGGCGATGGCGGCCGCACGCGATGACCGGATCGCGGTGCTGGTCGGCGCCGAGGGCCCGGGCCTGACCCCGGCCACGCTGCGGATCAGTGACGTGCGGGTGCGCATCCCGATGTCGCGCGGTACCGACTCGCTCAACGTCGCGACCGCCGCGGCGTTGGCGTTCTACGAGCGGGTCGCCCGGTGACGATGCGGGCCGCGACGCGGCCGGAGGAGGAACCGGGCAATCAGGTTAGGCTCGGCGCGTGAGCGACAAACTCGGCCCGCCCGCCCAGTCTGTGCCCTGGGCAACGGGTTTGACGGTCGCGGGTTTTGTCGCCGCGGTGACCGGTGCCGCGATCGTGGTGCTCAGTCTCGGGCTGGTCCGGGTGCATCCCCTGTTGGCCGTCGGGCTCAACGTGGTGGCTGCCGGAGGCCTGGCGCCGACGCTGTGGGGGTGGCGGCGCACCCCGGTGCTGCGCTGGTTTGTGCTGGGCGCGGGAGTGGGCGTGACGATCGCGTGGCTGGCGCTCCTCGCGCTCACGCTGTCGTAGCTAGCGCTGTCCGCCCGAGCGCACGCCGAGCAACACGTCTTCCCACGCCGGAATGACCGGCTTGCCGCGGCGGCTGTGCACCGGCGGATCCGGGGTGGGAGCGGGTGCCACCGGCTCCGGTTCTTCGAATTCGACATGGGCCACCCGGGCCAGCGGGCGCAGCGGACGCTCGAAGTCCGGGTCGATCAGCTCACTGGCCGCGTCGTCGACCGCGGTGACGGTGCCGCCGTGGGCGCCCGGAACGAAGAAGAAATGCGCAAGGTTGTCGGAGCGACCGACCTTCCAGGCCAGCTGCACGGTCCAGCGGTTGTCCTCGTTGCGCCAGGCGTCCCAACTGAGTCCGCTGGGGTCCAAGCCACGGGTGACCATCGCGGCGCTGACGGTCTCCAGCAGGGTCATCACCGCGGGGCCATCGGCCAGCATCGGATGCGCGGCGGTTGCCAGCTCGGCGGCGCGGTAGCGCTCCAGCAACACCGGGTGGGCGAACCGGCGAACCCGCGAGAGGTCAGAGCCCGATGCCGCGGCCACCTGCTCGACCGAGGCGCCTGCGCGGATCTTGGCCTGAATCTCCTTGGGGCTCAGCATGTTGGTGACTTCCATGTCGAGGTGTGGTTGCTCCGGCGGCGTCACTTCGCCACGCAGCAGGTCACGCAGTCGATCGTCGGCCGCCAGCTTGAATCGCTCTTCCGGGCCATCGCCCTCGCAGATGACGTATTTGCTGTCGGCGTCCAGCCCGACCATTTTGAGTTCCCGCATGGCTTCTCCTCGCAGGCTTTGTGCAGGTCAGCTTCAATTTCTCCGGACCCGTCACTGTGCCGCACTCTAGTCCAGCTAACGCCCACAACCTGTGCTGACACGCTGGGCGGTTTGCGCGCCGATGGCCGGAGGGCCCGATGGCTAAAGCCGCTCGACGACCCAGTCGACGCACTGCGTCAGCGCGCTGACGTCATCGGGGTCGACCGCGGGGAACATCGCGATCCTCAACTGGTTGCGGCCGAGCTTGCGGTACGGCTCGGTGTCGACGATCCCGTTCGCCCGCAATATCTTGGCGACCGCCGCGGCGTCGACGTCGTCGACGAAGTCGATCGTGCCCACCACCTGGGAGCGCAGCGCCGGGTCGCTGACGAAAGGCGTGGTGTACGGCCGCTCCTGCGCCCACGAGTACAGCCGCTGCGACGAGTCCGCCGTGCGCTTGACCGCCCAGTCCAGTCCGCCGTTGCCCAGCAGCCAGTCGAGCTGCTCGGCCATCAGCGCGAGCGTGCCGATCGCCGGGGTGTTGTACGTCTGGTCCTTCAAGCTGTTCTCGATCGCGATCGGCAGCGACAGGAAGTCGGGGACCCAGCGACCGGTCCCGGCGATGGCCTCGACCCGGGCCAGCGCGGCGGGGCTCATGATCGCCAGCCACAGTCCGCCGTCACTGGCGAAATTCTTCTGCGGCGAGAAGTAATAAGCATCGGTGTCGGTGATGTCGACCGGCAGGCCGCCGGCCCCGGACGTCGCATCGATCGCGACGAGTGCGTCGCCCGATCCGGCCGGACGCTTGATCGGGACCGCGACCCCGGTCGACGTCTCGTTGTGCGCCCACGCGATCAGGTCAACCGACGGGTCGGTTTGCGGCTCGGGTGCACTTCCGGCGTCGGCCTTGATGACGATCGGATCCCCGACGAACGGGTTCTTGGCGACGCAGGACGCGAATTTCGAGCTGAACTCGCCGTAGGTCAGGTGCAGCGAGCGCTTGTCGATCAGCCCGAACGCGGCCGAATCCCAGAACGCGGTCGCGCCCCCGTTGCCCAAGATGACCTCGTACCCGTCGGGTACGGAAAACAGCTCCGACACCCCTTTGCGCACCCGGCCCACCAAATTCTTGACCGGCGCCTGCCGGTGCGAGGTGCCGAACAGCGCGGCTGCGGTGGTGGTCAGCGCCTGCAATTGTTCGGGTCGGACCTTGGAGGGGCCGCAGCCGAAGCGGCCGTCGCGGGGTTTGAGGTCAGCGGGGATCTGGAGCTGGTCAGCCATGCTCATCAGGGTAGTGAGCCGACCCGGGACGGTGCTGGGGCGGGCTGTTTGTTCTGTTCCGCCGACGGCTACACATCGAGGATAGCGCCGCTGAGTGTGAGCCATACCACACGAAGTCGGTGACCACCGGTCAGGCAACAGTGGCCGTCCGGGCTCTAGAAAGTTCCCGGTACCTGCGGTACTGTTTGGACACAGTACGGCCGAATGTAAACCTCGCTGGGGAGGCTTGGGTATGGCTAGAACGCGAACGGTCCGGCGTTGGCGCAAGAGGATGGAAGTGCGCGACGACGCTGACTACGTCAAGATGCTCGCCACACTGTCTGAGGGGTCGGTGCGGCGGAACTTCAACCCGTACACCGACATCGACTGGGAGTCGCCCGAATTCGCCGTCACCGAGAACGATCCGCGGTGGATCCTGCCGGCGACCGACCCGCTGGGTCGCCATCCCTGGTATCAGGCCCAATCGCAAGAGCGCCAGATCAAGATCGGCATGTGGCGTCAGGCGAATGTGGCCAAGGTGGGTCTGCACTTCGAGTCGATCCTGATCCGTGGCCTGATGAACTACACGTTCTGGGTGCCGAACGGGTCTCCCGAATACCGGTACTGCTTGCACGAATCGGTTGAAGAATGCAACCACACGATGATGTTCCAGGAGATGGTCAACCGCATCGGTGCCGACGTCCCGGGCATGCCGCGCACGCTGAAATGGCTCTCGCCGTTGGTTCCGTTGGTGGCGGGGCCGCTGCCGGTGGCGTTCTTCATCGGTGTGCTGGCCGGTGAGGAGCCCATCGATCACACGCAGAAAAACGTTCTGCGTGAAGGCAAGTCGCTGCATCCGATCATGGAACGGGTGATGGCGATTCACGTGGCCGAGGAAGCGCGGCACATTTCGTTCGCGCACGAATTCCTGCGTAAGCGGCTGCCGGAGTTGACCAAGAGGCAACGATTCTGGACGGCGCTGTACCTGCCGCTGACCATGAAGATATTGTGCCGGGCAATCGTGGTGCCGCCCAAAGCTTTCTGGCGCGAGTTCGACATCCCGCGCGAGGTCAAGAAGGAACTGTTCTTCCGGTCGCCGGAATCGCGTAAGTGGCTGTCCGACATGTTCGGCGATGTGCGCATGCTGGCCTACGACACCGGCCTGATGGAGAATCGGTCCGCGCGGCTGATGTGGCGGATCTGCAAGATCAACGGCAAGCCGTCGCGCTACCGCAGCGAGCCGCAGCGCCAGCACCTGGCCGCTGTGCCGGCCGCATAGCACTGCGAGTTCGTCTATGCCGCACGTTATTACCCAGTCGTGCTGTAACGACGGGTCCTGCGTCTTCGCCTGTCCGGTGAATTGCATCCACCCGTCGCCGGACGAGCCAGACTTCGCGACGACCGAGATGCTCTACATCGATCCGGTCGCCTGTGTGGACTGCGGGGCATGCGTGAGCGCCTGCCCGGTGGGCGCTATCGCGCCCGACAGTCGGCTGGAGGACAAGCAGCTGCCGTTCGTCGAGATCAACGCGTCGTTCTACCCGGAGCGACCCTCCGACGTGAAGCTGCCGCCGACATCGAAGCTGGCGCCGGTGATCCCGGCCGCACAGGTGCACGCCCGTCGCCGGCCGTTGACCGTGGCGATCGTCGGGTCCGGTCCCGCGGCGATGTACGCCGCCGACGAGCTGCTCACCCAGCGCGGCGTGCGGGTCAACGTCTTCGAAAAGCTGCCCACGCCTTACGGTTTGGTGCGCGCCGGGGTCGCCCCCGATCACCAGACCACCAAGAAGGTCACCCGGCTCTTCGACCGGGTCTGCAGCCATCGCCACTTCCGGTTCTATCTCAACGTCGAGGTCGGCAAGCACCTGAGTCACGCCGAGTTGCTGGCGCACCACCACGCCGTGCTCTACGCGGTCGGTGCGCCTGACGACCGGCGGCTCGACATCGACGGCATGGGCCTGCCCGGCACCGCAACCGCCACCGAGCTGGTCGCGTGGATCAACGGTCATCCCGACTTCGTTGATCTGCCAGTCGATTTGAGTCATGAACGCGTGGTGATTGTCGGCAACGGCAACGTCGCGCTCGACGTCGCCCGCGTGCTTACGACCGACCCGGACGAGTTGGCCCGGACCGACATCTGCGACCGTGCACTCGAAGCGCTTCGCCACTCGGCGGTCCGCGAGGTGGTCATCGCCGCCCGGCGCGGGCCTGCCCACTCGGCGTTCACCCTGCCCGAATTGATCGGGCTCACCGGCACATCCGACGTGGTGCTCGATGCCGGCGACCACGAGCTGGTGGCGCGCGACCTCGCCACCGCCTCGGACCGGTTGACCCGAAACAAGCTCGAGAACTTGAGCAAGCTCGGCGACGCGTCAGAGCCCGGGCCCCGCCCGCGTATCCGGCTGGCCTATCAGCTCACGCCCTCGCGCGTCCTGGGTGAGCGGCGCGCCACCGGGGTGGAGTTCTCGATCACCGGCACCGAAGACACGCACCGGATCGATGCGGGTCTGGTGCTGACGTCGATTGGCTACCGCGGCAAGCCGATTCCCGGTCTACCGTTCGACGAGTCGACGGCGGTTGTTCCGAACGACGGCGGTCGTGTGGTTGATCCCGAGTCCGGCCAGTCGGTGACCGGGGCCTACGTGGCCGGGTGGATCAAGCGCGGCCCGACCGGTTTCATCGGCACCAACAAGTCGTGCTCGTTGCAGACCGTCCAAGCGCTGGTCGCCGATTACAACGCCGGCGCGCTGACGGACCCGGTGACCAGAGCCGACGGGCTGCAGCGACTGGTGCGCGCCCGCCAGCCCGACATCGTCGACTCCGCGGGATGGGCCGCAATCGATGCCGCCGAGGTCGCCCGTGGCATTGACGACGGCCGCCCACGCAACAAATTCACCGACGTCGCCGACATGCTGGCTGCCGCGGCGACCGCGCCACCGGCGCCGAAACGCCGGCTGTTGGCGCGGCTGCTCGGCTAGCTGCTCGACATCGCCGCCTGGATCTCGTCGGGACTGACCTCGCGCACCGGCTGACCCAATGACCAGCGGTGGCCGAACGGGTCCTCGACCACGCCGTACCGGTCGCCCCAGAACATGTCCTCGAGCGGGACCACCACCGTCGCGCCCGCGTCGACCGCCCGCTGGAACTTGGCGTCGACGTCGGTGACGGTCAGGTGGATCGTCACCGGCGTTCCGCCCAGCGACTTCGGTGTCATCGACTTGCCGCCGCAGGTCTCCGGGAAGTCGTCGTTGAGCATCACGGTGAAGCCGTTGATGCGGACCGCAGCGTTGACGATCTTGCCGTCGGGACGCGGCACGCGTCCCAGCTCTTCAGCGCCAAAAGCCTTGACGTAGAAGTCGATCGCGGCGGCAGAATCGCTAACGACCAGGTGGGGGATTACTGCGGGTTCGATGGTGATGGGCATTGCGATCTCCTTGCTGTCGTGTCGCGCGCCGGCCCCGGCTGGGGACTGGCTCACGGTTATTGACTGCGCCCGCGACACAAACTCATCGCGGCGAGACCATTCAAACGCCGGGCACCGACAAGTGGGTTAAGCGTGGCTGAGAACCCGGTCCCAGCCCTCGACGGATTCCGGGCTGCGCGGGCCCGGCCCCACATAGATGGCCGATGGGCGCACCAGCTTGCCGAGCCGCTTCTGCTCGAGAATGTGCGCGCACCAGCCCGCGGTGCGCCCGCAGGTGAACATCGCCGGCATCATGTTGGCGGGCACCTCGGCGAAGTCCAGGATGACCGCGGCCCAGAACTCGACGTTGGTCTCGATCGCCCGGTCCGGACGCCGCTCGCGCAGCTCGGCCAGGGCGGCCTGCTCCAGCGCGACGGCGACCTCGTGGCGCGGCGCTTTGAGTCGCTCGGCGGTGGCACGCAGTACTCGCGCCCGCGGGTCTTCCGCGCGGTAGACGCGGTGCCCGAATCCCATCAGCTTGTCCCCGCTGTCCAGGATCTTCTTGACCAGGCCACGCGCGTCACCGGTGCGCTCGACCTCTTCGATCATCGGCAGCACCCGCGCCGGCGCGCCGCCGTGCAGCGGACCGCTCATCGCCCCGATCGCCCCCGACAACGCCGCGGCGACGTCGGCGCCGGTGGACGCGATCACCCGCGCGGTGAACGTCGAGGCGTTCATGCCGTGCTCGGCGGCCGAGACCCAGTAGGCGTCGATGGCCTCGACGTGCCGCGGGTCGGGCTCACCCTGCCAGCGGGTCATGAAACGTGCTGTGACAGTTGGGCATTCATCGATCACCCGCTGCGGCACGGCCGGCTGGTAGATTCCGCGCGCGGACTGCGCGACATAGGACAGCGCCATCACCGACGCCCGGGCCAGCTGGTCGCGGGCGACGCCTTCGTCGGTGTCGAGCAGCGGCTGGTAGCCCCAGATCGGCGCCAGCATCGCCAGGCCCGCCTGGACGTCGACGCGCACGTCGCCGGTGTGGATCGGCAACGGGAACGGCTCGGCGGGCGGCAAACCGTGGCCGAACCTACCGTCGACCAGAAGAGCCCAGACATCGCCGAATGTCACCTGCTGATCCACCAGATCCTGGATGTCGACGCCGCGGTAGCGCAGGGCGCCGCCGTCTTTATCAGGCTCGGCGATCTCGGTGGTGAAGGCGACGACGCCCTCGAGACCGGGGACAAAATTTTCCGGGACCACAGACATAGGAAAATTCTTGCACCTTGGCTTTTTGCCGACGCTACCGGCCGGTAGCTAACGCCGGTAGCGTTGGTCCGATGGCCGGACCAGACCCCTTGACTGACCAAGAGCACCTGCAGCGGATGCGCGTGGAGTACGGGTCGGCGGAGCGCGACGGCAGCTCCGATCTCGACGCTTCCTGGCTCGACGACGGCTGGCTTGCGTTATTGCGGAAGTGGATTGAAGACGCCGAACGTTTCGGGGTCGCCGAGCCCAACGCGATGGTGCTGGCGACGGTCTCCGACGGCACGCCGACAAGCCGCACGGTGCTGTGCAAGAGCGTCGATGAGACCGGTATCACCTTCTTCACCAACTACGACTCCGCCAAGGGCCTCGAGCTGGCCGAGACGCCGTATGCGTCGGCGACCTTTCCCTGGTATCTGCTGGGGCGCCAGGTTCACGTCCGCGGCGCGGTGACCAAGGTCGACCCGCAGGACACCGCGGACTACTGGTCCAAGCGGCCGCGCGGCTCACAGCTGGGTGCGTGGGCGTCGCACCAGTCGCAGCCGATCGCATCCCGGGCGGCGCTGCTCGATCAGCTCACCGACGTGACCGCTCGCTTCGCTGATTCCGAGAGCGTTCCGGTGCCGCCGAACTGGGGTGGGTACCTGATCGCGCCCGAGACGGTGGAGTTCTGGCAGGGCCGGGAAAACCGGTTGCATAACCGCATTCGGGTCGCCGGCGGTCGCGTCGAACGCCTGCAGCCCTGATCACATACGGCGCGCGGCTGTGAGGCCTAACACCGCACGATAAGGCGCGGTTCACCTCGAGGAAAGCCGCGAGGTCAGGAGAGCAGACCCCGGGCAGGCGCATCGCCGCGAGAACGACTACCTTCAGCTGTACGCACCTAGCCAAGGCGCAGCCATACCAGCCAGAGCGCAAAGGGGTTCTCGTGGCCGAAACCGACGACACCGCAACTCTGAAGTACCCAGGCGGTGAGATCGACCTGCAGATCGTCAAAGCCACCGAAGGCGCCGACGGTATTGCTCTTGGCCCGCTGTTGTCCAAGACCGGCTACACGACGTTCGACAACGGCTTCGTCAACACGTCCGCGTGCAAGAGCTCGATCACCTACATCGACGGCGACGCCGGCATCCTGCGTTACCGCGGTTACCCGATCGATCAGCTCGCGGAGAAGTCGACCTTCCTCGAGGTCTCGTACTTGCTGATCTACGGCGAGCTGCCCACCACCGACCAACTGGCCGACTTCACCAAGCGGATCCAGCTTCACACGATGCTGCACGAGGACCTCAAGCGGTTCTTCGACGGCTTCCCGCGCAACGCACACCCGATGCCGGTGCTGTCCAGCGCCGTCAACGCGCTCTCGGCGTACTACCCCGATTCGCTCGACCCGATGGACACCGAGGACGTCGAGCTGTCCACAATCCGGTTGCTGGCCAAGCTGCCGACGATCGCCGCCTACGCCTACAAGAAGTCGGTCGGACAGCCGTTCCTCTACCCGGACAACTCGATGTCGCTGGTGGAGAACTTCCTGCGGATGACGTTCGGGCTGCCCGCCGAGCCCTACCACGCCGACCCCGAGGTGGTCCGGGCGCTGGACATGCTGCTGATCCTGCACGCCGACCACGAGCAGAACTGCTCGACGTCGACGGTTCGGCTGGTGGGCTCATCGCAGGCCAACCTGTTCACCTCGATCTCCGGGGGCATCAACGCGCTGTGGGGGCCGCTGCACGGCGGCGCCAACCAGGCCGTGCTGGAGATGCTCGAACAGATCCGCCAGAGCGGGGACGACGTCGGCGAGTTCGTCCGCAAGGTGAAGAACCGCGAAGAGGGCGTCAAGCTGATGGGTTTTGGCCACCGGGTCTACAAGAATTACGACCCGCGTGCCCGGATCGTCAAGGAGCAGGCCGACAAGATCCTGGCCAAGCTCGGCGGCGACCCGCTGCTGGACATCGCCAAGCAGCTCGAAGAGGCCGCGCTGACCGACGACTACTTCATCGAGCGCAAGCTGTACCCGAACGTCGACTTCTACACGGGGCTGATTTACCGGGCGCTCGGCTTCCCGGTCCGGATGTTCACCGTGCTGTTCGCGCTGGGCCGGTTGCCCGGCTGGATCGCGCACTGGCGTGAGATGCACGACGAGGGTGACAGCAAGATCGGCCGTCCGCGCCAGATCTACACCGGCTACACCGAGCGCGACTACGCCCCGATCGACGGGCGCTAGGCGCGCTCTAGCCAAGCGACGCCAGAACCGCCATCGCGGCGTTGTGGCCGCCGATGCCCGACACGGCGCCACCGCGGCGAGCACCCGCGCCGCACACCATGATTCGTTCGTGGGCGGTCGCCACCCCCCATTGACGGGCCGGGCTGTCGAGCGCTTCGTCGTCGTCGGCGAACGGCCAGGACAGGGCGCCGTGAAAGATGTTGCCCGCCGTCATCGCCAGCGTGTGCTGCAGGTCCAGTGTGGTTGTCGTCTCGATGCAGGCCCGGCCCTGCGCGTCGCTCATCAGCACGTCCTGAACCGGTTCGGCCAGAACGGAATTCAGCGACGCCAACACCGACTCCGTCAGCTGGTCGCGGGAAACGTTGTCCAGCAACGGGTGTGGTGTGTGCAGGCCGAATACGGTCATCGTCTGCGCACCCGACTCCCGCAGCCCGGCCGACAGGATGCTCGGATCGGTCAGCGAATGGCAGTACGCCTCACACGGCAGCGGTTCGGGTAGCTTGCCGGCGGCCGCGCGTGCGTAGGCCGTATCCAGTTGGCTCCACGTCTCATTGACGTGGAACGTGCCGGCGAACGCCTGCTCGGGGGTGACGCTGTCGTCGCGCAATCGGGGCAGCCGCCGCAGCACCAAGTTCACCTTCACCTGCGACCCCGGTGCCACCGGTCCCGGCGGCTCACCGAGCAGCTCGGCCAGCACCGTCGGGGTGACGCCGGACAGAACGAACCGGCCTCGAATCCGGCGCTGTGCGCCCTCCTGACGGTAGTGGACCTGGCCGTCCGGCTCCACACCGTAAACTTCTGCGCCGGTGACTATTTCGGCCCCATGGCGGACAGCGGCGGCGGCCAGGGCTGCCGTCACCGCGCCCATCCCACCGATCGGGACGTCCCAGTCGCCGCCGATCACGTGGTACAGAAAGCAGATGTTCTGGCGCAGCGACGGGTCGTCGAGGCGCGCGAACGTGCCGATCAATGCGTCGGTGGCGATCACCCCGCGGACCAGGTCGTCGCGCACCGCGTCGGCGATCGCGCATCCGATCGGCTCCTCGACGATCGAGTGCCAGGCCGCGTCGGCAGCCGGATCACCGCCGTCGCAGACGAGGCGGCGGGCCTGCTCTCGGGTGCGCAGCGGTTCGGTCAGCGTCGGCCACAGCGGCTCGGTCACCAGGCGGGCGCGCCGGTAGAACTCGGCGAAGCCGGGCTCGTCGTCGGCGGCGCCGATCGCGCGGAACGACTCCGGGGACCCGACCAGCAGTCCGCCGCGTCCGCCGGTCGCGGGTTGGGGTGTGTACGACGAAAATGGCCGCCGGGCCAGCCGTACGTCGGCGCCTAGGTCCGCGACTATGCGCGATGGCAACAGGCTGACCAGATAGGAGTATCGCGACACCCGGACATCGACGCCGTCGAAGGCGCGCGCCGACACCGCGGCCCCGCCGGTGTGCCCCAACCGCTCCAGCAATCGCACCCGGAGACCGGCTCGGGCCAGATAGCCGGCCGCCACCAACCCGTTGTGGCCCCCGCCCACGACGACGGCGTCGAAATCCGGCGCGTCACCGAGGGACATGGCTATCCCAGATAACCCTCGACCTGGTCGGCGGGGCGTACCGCGGCTTCACGTGGATCACCACCGGTTTCGCGCAGCGCGCGCCGCTGTCGTAGCAGGTCCCAGCACTGGTCGAGTTCGACCTCGACCCGCCGGAGCCGTTCATGCTCCTCGGACTCGCTGATGTCGCGGTGCTGCAGCTGTGCCCGGAGATCTTTTTCCTCGTTGACGAGGTTGCGGATGTGCGCCAGGGTTTCGCTGTCGGTCGGTTTGCTGCCCATCGCTCCAGTGTGCCCGACGCAACGAGTGACCACGGGTGCGGCCGGTAGGCTGCAATATCGTCGGCAGAACGGACGCGTCAGGGCGCCGGAAGTCGAGGAGGGGGCAGTCGTGGGGCTAGGGGGGCGCTTCGGCCGGCCGGGCGAAACGCCGCGGCGGACCCCGATCTCCTACCCGCGTTCGCTGGGTATGGGCTGGCTGATCGGCTTGGTGGTTATTCCCTTGCTGATAACCGCGATCGGCTACGCCCCGTCCCGGGCTGCCCATGCGCCGCCGGTGGTCGTGTCGTCGGGCAACCCCGGCAAGCCACCGTTGTCACTGGCGCCACTGTCAATTGTCCGCAACGGCAACGACATAACCCTGACCGGTGAATTCCCCGACGATTCCGCGAAGGCGGTGCTGACGAAGGTGCTGAAAGGCGCATTGCCCGCCGGCCTCAGCATCATCGACCGAATCCAAATCGACCCGAAGGTCGACACACTCGATTTCTCCAATGCCGGAAAGATTTTCAAGAACAGCGCGTCGATTACCGACTTCGGTCTCACCGTCAACGGGGACACGATCTCCTTGACCGGTACCGCGGCGTCACAAGACCAGAAGAATACGATCGACTCCGAGGCCGCGCACACCTGGTCGAATCTGACCGTCGTCGACGAGCTCGCCGTTGACCGCACGCCGACGATCGCGCCAAGAATCGCCGCGTCGAAATCGTGGGCGGTCAGGCAGGATCCGCTATGGATTTCGTGATCCAGTGGTTGTGGTACCTGCTGGCCTTCGTGGCGGGCTCGGGCCTCGCCTGGGTGATAACCGCGGTCATCGGTGTGCGTCGATGAATCACGTGAACTGGTGGCTCTTCGGCGTGTCGTTCACGATGGGATTGGTGTTGACGCTGGCGTTTTTGGCCCGGCCCGTCAAACGTTCAGTGCCACTTGATGTTCCGGTCGACCACCCAGTGATACCCGACCCTCCGACGACGAGGATCGTGACGGATCCCGCGACGACGAAGATTCTTGGCGTGCAACGGGAGTCGCCGACCAGGAAAATCGCGGTGCCGCCGCCGGCCCCCTACGGGCCCGGCTCCGCGCCCGCCGGCCCCGATGGACGTGGACCGGCGGGATGGCTGGTCAAGGCGCGCATCGACACCCGGCTGTACTACACCCCCGACACCGCCGGCTACGACCCGGCGATCGCGCAGGTGTGGTTTTCCGACGAGCAATCCGCTTTGAGGGCGGGATTTACGCCGTGGCACAACAACTCCGGCACGTGAGGGTTTAACTGGGCGCGGGCAGGCTGAGCAGCAGCCGCGCGCCGCCCAGCGGGCTGTCTTGCAGCGACGCCGTCCCGCCGTGCAAATGGGCCTGTTGGGCCACCAACGCCAGCCCCAGACCCGAGCCCGAGTGCGAGGCGGTCGACCCGCGTGAGAACCGCTCGAACACCACCTGACGCTCGCCTTCGGGCACGCCACTGCCGTTGTCGTCGACGGCGATGTCCACTCCGGCACGCGAACTGACCGCCGACAGCTGGACCCGGGTGGCGCCGCCGTGCTTGACGGCGTTGGCGATCGCGTTGTCGACCGCGAGGCGCAACCCGGCCGGCATCCCGACGATGATGCAGGTGGGCGAGGGCACCAACGACACATCGAGGTCGGGGTAAACCCTTGTCGCGTCGTGGGCGGCGCGGTCCAGCAGTTCGGTGATGTCGACCGGTACGTGATCGTCGGAGGTGGACAGTTCGCCCTGCGCCAACCGCTCCAGCGCGGTCAGCGTCGCCTCGATGCGGGACTGGGTCCGGATGACGTCGCCGAGCACCTCGTTGCGCTGGTCATCGGTCATATCGAGGGTCGACAGGACCTCGAGATTGGTGCGCATCGCGGTCAGGGGAGTGCGGAGTTCGTGGGAGGACACGGCAGCGAAATCGCGCGCCGACGACAGTGCCTCCTTGGTTCGGTTCTGCTCATCCCAAATGCGTTGCAGCATCCCGCGCATGGCTTCGGCGATCTCGACGGCCTCGGTGGCGCCGTGCACTTCGACCCGGGGTGCCTCGTCGCCCGCCTCGATCGATCGCGTCTGCTGCGCAAGCTGTTTGAACGGTCGCACCGCGAAAGAGGCCAGCAGCCAGGCGAACACGGTCGACGCGAAGATGGCAAAGCCGCAGATGAGCAGCACCCTGCGGTGCAGGTTGTTGGTCTCGGCGAGGGTGGCGTCATACGTCGCGCCGACGGCCAGCGAGGTCGGCTCCGGCCCCGGGATCTCCACCGTGCGCACCCGGTAGCGCACGCCGTTCACGTAGGTGTCGGCATAGTCGACGTCCAGCCTGGGCAGCGTCACGTCCGAATTCGACTTCATCCGGGTGCCGCGCCGGACCGTCATGATCGCGTCACGGTCGTTGGGTGAGCGCGGGATCTCGTCCAGGCCGCGCGGCAGGAACGGGATCGCGAAACCGGCGGCCTCGTCGAGCCGGCGGTCCAGCCGCTCCTTGCGGTCGTTGGTGATGCCGACCCAGACGACGGCACCGACGATCAGGACTGGAATCGCGGCGCCGATGGCCGTCGCCAGCACCACCCGGGTCCGCAGCGATGGGGTCCGGGCCAACATCCGCGATAGGAAATTCATGGCTGTGCTGCCCACCGCGTCGTCACTGCATTCGCAGTACGAATCCAACCCCGCGGACGGTGTGCAGCAGCCTGGGACCGCCGTTGGCCTCCAGCTTGCGGCGCAGGTAGCCGATGAAGACGTCGACGACGTTGGTGTCGGCGGCGAAGTCGTAGCCCCACACCAGCTCCAGCAGCTGCGCGCGGGACAGCACGGCGGTCTTGTGCTCGGCCAGCACGGCCAGCAGGTCGAACTCACGCTTGGTCAGGTCGACGTCGACGCCGTTGACCCGAGCCCGCCGGCCGGGAATGTCGACTTCCAGCGGGCCGACGGTGATGGTTTCCGACGAGGTCGACGCGACGGCACCGCGGCGGCGCAGCAGCGCTTTCACCCGCGCGACCAGCTCGGCCAGCACGAATGGCTTGACGAGGTAGTCGTCGGCGCCTGCCTCCAGGCCCGCGACGCGATCGTCGACCGAGCTGCGGGCGGACAGCACGCAGACCGGGACGTCGTTGTCCATCGCCCGCAGCGCGGTGACGACGCTGACCCCATCCAGCACGGGCATGTTGATGTCCAGCACGATCGCGTCCGGGCGGGTCTCGGTGGCGCTGCGCAGGGCCTCGGCCCCGTCGACGGCGGTGGACACTTCGAAGCCGGAAAGCCGCAGGCCACGCTCCAGCGAGGCGAGCACATCGGAGTCGTCGTCGACGACCAAGACGCGCGGTGAGCTGACACCAGAGTCCATGCCGCCCATTTTGCCGGATTGTTGCCGCGGACGGGTCATCGGGGAGTGGCCCGGTGCCCAAATGGTTACGTTTTCGAGTCTGCGCCGCGACTAGCGATCGGTACCGCCATGCCATGATCGAATCCAGGTGGCAGCCCAGCACATTGGAAGCCTTGGTCGGCGTTGTTGTTGCGGGCCTTCGATTTCGGTGCCACTGCGCGTAACGGAACTCCAGAGACGGAATCGTTGTGACTGAGGCCATGCGCCCGCCGGATGCACCTGCCTTCCTGCCGTCGATGCCCCAGGAAGCGATGGTCACATCGGGCCGCATCGCCGAAATCTTCGATACACCCGGCGATATCGCGGACGGACCCAGCTCTCAACCGGGCCGGGCCGGCCGTCTCGAGCTGCACGACGTGGGTTTTCGGGTGCCCGACCCGGTCGCCGGCGACAAATGGTTGCTACGCCATGTCACGCTGGTGGTCGAACCTGGCGAGACGGTGGCCCTGGTCGGTGCGCGGGGCGTGGGGAAATCGCTTCTGACAGCGTTGCTTTCCCGACTCTACGACGCCGCCGAGGGGCGGATACTGCTGGACGGCAGGGATATTCGCGACATGTCGCTGCCGTCGCTGCGCCGCGCGGTATGTACGGCATTCGAGGACCCGACCGTGTTTTCGATGTCGGTGGCCGAGAGCCTGCGGATCGGCCGGCCGGATGCCACCGACGCGGAATTGTCCGCGGCCATCGACATCGCGGCGGCGCGGTTCGTCTACGACCTGCCGTTCGGCATCGATACCCGCATCGGCGAGCAGGGCATGCGCCTGTCCGGCGGCCAGCGCCAGCGCTTGTGCCTGGCCCGGGCGATTGTCGCGACTCCCAGACTACTGGTGATCGACGAGGCCCGGCCCGGCCTCGGCGTGCATACCGGGACCGAGACCGCCCCGGCGCTGCGGGTGGCGCTGAAGGCGGCCACCGGCATCGTTGTCGCGCGCCGGTTGTCCACCATGCTGCTCGCGGATCGGGTGGCCTTCGTGGACGAGGCTGCATCGGGCCCCACGATCACCCATGTCGGCAGGCATGCAGAGCTTTTCGCTCGAGTGCCGCGATACCGCCATCTTTTGACCGACCGTCGCAGGCCCGTCGGCGACGCCACCGACCGGACAGCAAGAGACTTCGAGATCTAAACCGTCGCCGCGACCCGCAGTGCGGATCAACGGTGCCGCAGGCCGCTCAACTGCAACGCCAGCTGCCTTCGCACAGCGGGGAACTGCGCGGCCAGGCGCATTCCGGAGTTACGGATTGGGCGTATCGGGCGCGGCAGCGTCGAGATCCGGGTGAGGCGACCCGTGAGTTTCAGAACCTGCTCGGCCCGCTGGCGCTGAACCGCGCAGTACCGTTCCAGCGTCGCATCCGATTCGCCCGAGAGGACCTCGGAGAGCGCCGCGGCCAGTGAAATACCGTCGGCGATACCGAGATTCATGCCCTGACCGCCGGCGGGGCTGTGGACGTGCGCGGCATCGCCGGCGAGTATTACGCGACCTGCCCGGTAGTTGTCGGCGACGCGATGGTGAATGCGGAACCGGGTCCCCCACAGTAGCTCCGTGACCGCCGTCCGGCCCGGCCCGAACCCGCGGGTATCCAACAGTGACTGCACGAACTGCGATGAAGGCGCCTGAGGGGCATCCGTAGTGGGAGCAACGACACGAAAGATGTTGTCAGGCAGAGGGGCTAACACATTCAACCCTTCCTTGGCATAGAACAGGACTACCTCGTCACGAGGCGCCTCGCCGGACACGCGGACATCGGCAAGCGTGAAAGATTCAGCGAATTCGCCACCGGTGAAACCGATTCCGGCTTGCTGACGCACAGTGCTGTGCATCCCGTCCGCGCCCACGAGGTAGGCGGCCCGAATGCCGTCGTCATCCTCGAAAGTGGCCGTCACGCCGTTTGCATCCTGGGTGACGCGGCTCAGGATCTTGGGTCGGATCACGTCGGCGCCCAGTTCGTGCAGTCGCTCCAGCAACAACCGCTCGGTGTCGGCCTGCGAGAGCATCAGGGTGTAGGGATGCGCGGTCGGCAACTCGGTGAAGTCGACCGGAATCAGTACGCGCCGCCCTTGGCGGATGGTGAAGCGCGGCGCGATCAGCCCCGCTTTGACCATTCGCCGCGCCACGTCGAGGTCTTCGAGCACCTCGAGTGTGCGGGCGTTGACCGCGGCCGCGCGGGAGGTGTTCGCTCCCTGGGCCTGCTTGTCGACGATGACGGTTCGGATCCCGCGGGCGACCAGTGCGGCGGCGAGGGTAAGGCCGGTGGGTCCGGCGCCAATGACCAGGACATCGGTGTCATACATGATTTCGGCTCCTCGGAAGCTAGTCAACGCTTGTTGGCATACCCAATGCTTGCGCGCCGGAATCCCGATGTCAACAGTTGTTGGCCTACAATTGTTGACATGAGGCGGACGTCGGAACAGACCAAGGCGGTGATCCTGGCCGCGGCCCGGGAGCGGTTTGGGTCGGCCGGCTTCCAGGGGGCGACGATCCGGGGGATCGCCGCCGATGCCGGGGTGGATCCGGCGATGGTGATGCGTTACTACGGCAGCAAAGACAAGCTGTTCGCGGCCGCGGCGGAGTTCGACTTGCGGTTCCCGGATGTCGCGGCGATGGACCCCGCCCAGATCGGACGGTCGCTGGTCCGGCACTTTCTCGAACGCTGGGAGGATGACGCGTTGGTGATTCTGCTGCGGTCCAGTGCCACCAACGACGAAGCGGCACAGCGCATGCAGGAGATTTTCCGTAGCCAAATCCAGCCGTTGGCAGCATCTTTCGTACCCGAAAGTGAATCCGCCCGGCGAGCTGGGCTGGTTGCCAGCCAAATTCTGGGTATGGCGTTGTGCCGCTTCGTGTTACGAATTCCGCCCATTGTCGACATGACCCGCGACGAGGTTGTTGACTGGCTCGGCCCGACGATCCAGCGCTACTTGGGGCTACCGGAGGGCTGACGACCCAAGTGCCTCAAGGCAATCCGATGCCGCGGTAGCGGCGCAACCGCTCGGCGATCCGTTCCTCGCCGGGGATGTCGCGCAGCGCGTGCACCTCTGCGGCAATCGCACTGGACAGTCGCTGGGAGAACTCGAGCGGCTCGTCGGCGGCGTCGGGATGCTCGGGCACGATGGCATCGACGATTCCGGCCCGCAACAGGTCTGCCGACCGAATGCCTTGGGCCGCAGCAAGTTCAGGCGCATGATCGGTGTCGCGGAAGACGATCGCGCTGGCGCCCTCGGGCGGCAGCGGCGCCAGCCAGCCGTGCAGCGCGGCCAGGACCCGGTCGGCCGGCACCATCGCCAGCGCCGGCCCGCCGCTGCCCTGACCCAGCAGCACCGACACAGTCGGGGTGTCCAGCGTCACCAGCTCGGCCACGCATTGGGCGATCTGACCGGCCAGCCCGCCCTGCTCGGCTTCGGCCGACAGCGCGGGGCCCGCGGTGTCGATCACCAGCACCAGCGGTAGCCGCAGCTCGGCGGCCAGCGCCATGCCACGACGGGCTTCCCGCAACGACGCGGGCCCCACCAGTCCACCGGTGAGGCGCTGCTGGCCGAGGACCACCGCGGGCTGGCCGGCGAATCGGGCCAGCGCCAACAGGGTGGTCGCCGCTTCCCCGATGCCGGTACCGGACAGCAGCACCAGGTCGGTGGCGCCGTGGCGCAGCAGATGCCCCACACCCGGCCGATCCGGTCGCCGCGACGCAATCACCGAATCCCAGGCCGGCACATCGGGTATCGATTCGCCGGGTGCCGCGGGAGGCAGCGGTTTTGGAGCGTCGGCGATGACGGTCAGCGCGCGATCCACCGTCCGGCGCAACTCGTCGATCGCGATGACGCCGTCGATCACCCCGTGCCGCTGCAGGTTCTCCGCGGTCTGGATGCCCTTCGGGAACGGCTCGCCGTAGAGCTGCTCGTACACCCGCGGCCCGAGGAACCCGATCAGCGCGCCCGGTTCGGCGACGGTGATATGGCCCAGCGATCCCCAGGACGCGAACACCCCGCCGGTGGTCGGGTTGCGCAGGTAGACGAGGTAGGGCAGATGTGCCCGTTTGTGCAGCCGGACGGCCGCGGCGATCTTCACCATCTGCAGGAACGCCACGGTGCCCTCCTGCATGCGGGTGCCGCCGGAGCTCGGCGAGGCCAGCAGCGGGAGCCGCTCGGCCGTGGCCCGCTGCACGGCGGTGGTGATCCGTTCGGCCGCCGCGACCCCGATCGAACCGCCGAGGAAGCCGAACTCGCACACCACGACCGCCACCCGGCGCCCGTGTATTCGTCCCTCGCCGGTCAGAACCGCTTCGTCCAGGCCGGTGGCGGCCCGGGCGTCGGCGAGCTCGCGCGCGTAGGCCTCGCTGATCGGTATCTGTAACGGAGCGCTGTCCCACCTCACAAACGAGCCCTCGTCCAGCACGGCTTCCTGCAGTTGTTCGGTCGTGATGCGACTCACGCGGCCAGGCTATATAGGCTGGCGCCCATGATCGGTATCACGCAGGTCGAAGCCGTAATGACCATCGAGTTGCAGCGTCCGGAGCGTCGCAACGCCCTGAACTCCGAGCTCGTCGACGAGCTCCGGGAGGCCGTGCTGAAGGCCGGTGACGGATCCATCCGGGCGATCGTGCTGACCGGCCAGGGCACGGTGTTCTGCGCCGGCGCGGACCTGTCCGGCGATGCGTTTGCCGCCGATTACCCGGACCGGCTCATCGAGCTGCACAAGGCCCTGGACGCCGCCCCCATCCCGGTGATCGGCGCGATCAACGGCCCGGCCATCGGCGCGGGTCTGCAGCTGGCCATGCAATGCGATCTGCGAGTCGTCGCCCCGGACGCGTTTTTTCAATTTCCAACGTCGAAATACGGCCTGGCCCTAGATAACTGGAGCATCCGGCGACTGTCGTCGCTGGTCGGCCACGGCCGGGCCCGGGCGATGCTGCTGACGGCGGAGAAGTTGACCGCCGAGACCGCGCTGCAGACCGGGATGGCCAACCGGATCGGGACGCTGGCGGACGCCCAGGCCTGGGGCGCCGAGATCAGCGGTCTGGCGCCGCTGGCGATTCAGCACGCCAAGCGGGTACTCAACGACGACGGTTCGATCGAGGAGGCCTGGCCGGTGCACAAGGAACTGTTCGACAAGGCGTGGGGCAGCCAGGACGTGATCGAGGCGCAAGTCGCCCGGGTGGAGAAGCGGCCGCCGAGGTTCCAGGGGGCCTGACGGTCATGGTGCCCGCAACGCTTCGCCTGGCCGCCGGCACGGTCTCGCTCGCCGCCGGCGGCTGGATGTTGCGCGCGCTGCAGGGGGCGCCGGCCGCACTCGGCGCCGGCCCGTCGTCGATCCGGGACGTGACGCAGCACTCGCCCAATGTGCGCGACGGCGTCTTCGTCAACCTCGACCCCGCCTCGAACGCCAGCTTGGACCGCGAGCAGTTTGCACTGATCGCGTGGGAGCTCGTCGGGCGGCGCGGCCGCAGCCGTCCGCCGGGACCGATTCCGCTGGGTGCGCCGGGGACGTTCGACGCCGACCCGGGCCGATTGGCCGTCAGTTGGCTGGGTCACTCGACCGCCCTGCTGGAGATCGACGGCTACCGGTTGCTGACCGATCCGGTGTGGAGCCACCGCTGCTCGCCGTCGGACGTGATCGGACCCGAGCGTCTGCATCCCCCGCCGGTGCAGCTCGAAGCTTTGCCCGCCATCGATGCGGTGGTGATCAGCCATGACCACTACGACCATCTCGACATCGACACGGTCATGGCGTTGGCCCGTACCCAGCGGGCGCCGTTCTTCGTCCCGCTCGGTGTGGGCGCTCACCTGCGCGCGTGGGGGATACCTGGGCACCGCATCGTCGAACTCGACTGGAATGAAAGCGGTCACGTCGACCAGCTGACCCTGAGTTGCCTGCCGGCACGGCACTTTTCGGGTCGTTTCCTGGACCGCAACACGACGCTGTGGGCGTCGTGGGGAATCGTCGGCCCCACCCACCGCGCCTATTTCGGCGGAGATACCGGATACACGAAGAGCTTCGAGCAGATCGGGTCCGAGCACGGACCGTTCGACCTGACGCTGTTGCCCATCGGCGCCTACAACCCGGGATGGCCCGACATCCACATGAATCCGGAAGAGGCGGTTCGGGCGCACCGAGACCTCACGGCCGGCGGGTCCGGTCTGTTGGTGCCGATCCACTGGGGCACCTTCCGGCTGGCGCCACACCCGTGGGCAGAGCCGGTCGAGCGGATGCTGGTGGCCGCCGAAGCCGCCGAAGTCGCGGTGGCGGTTCCGGCCCCCGGACAGCGGCTGGATCCGTCCGGGCCGCTGCGCTTCAACCCGTGGTGGCGGTTGTAGAGCTATCCGCTAGCGCGCAACGCAATTCGGTGTATGCGCGAGTCAGATCGTCGAGGGTGAACCCTCGGTTGAGTCCGCTGGGGTTAGGCAATACCCATGCCATGGCGCCGGCAAATCCGGGGGCGTGGTGGCCCCACGGGATACTGGGTACGCCGGTCATCGCCGCCAGGGCACGCTTTCCGAGAAAGCCGATCGCGCGTGGCGCGTAACGTCGCATCTTCGCTTCGAACTCGGCTCGGGCGCGCCGGAATTCCTCGGTCGAGACATCACCGGCCCGACGAGTCGGTCGAGCAACGACCGCGGTGATGCCGCAACCGTAGTCGAGCAATCGGCGCTCATCCGCGGGCCGCAACCGCGTATCGGTGAAGCCGGCCAGATGCAAAACGGGCCAGAACCGGTTGCTGCGATTCGAGAAATTGTGCCCGTCGGCGACAGCCGTCGCTGCCGGGTTCATGCCGCAGAAGACGACGTCGAGACCCGGGGCGAGGATGTCCGATTCGTATCGCATCATGGGTGATACTCCCATCGGGCGAGCACGCTAAAGTCTGCGGGCATGACGAAACGCGCGGTGATCGCCGCTGTCGTGGTGTTGTTGTCGCTGGTCGGATGCGGCTCAGGTCATCCCGTATCGAGCCCGCTCTCGACGCTGTCCGAAGCGCCCCCCAACGAAATGTCGGGCCTGGACATTCCCGCCGGCCGCATCGACGCGGCGATCGCGAAGGTCGACGGCCTGGTCGGCGACCTGATGCGCAGCACCGGGGTCCCCGGCCTGTCGGTTGCCATTGTCCGTGGCGGAAAGACCTTGTACGCCAAGGGATTCGGAGTGAAGGACGCGACCAGAGGCAACGCTTCAGACAACAAGGTCGACGCCGACACGGTCTTCCAGTTGGCATCGGTGTCGAAATCGGTGGGCGCGACCGTGGTCGCACACGAAGTGACCAGCAATGTCGTCACCTGGGACACGCCGGTGGTTTCCAAGCTGGGATGGTTTGCGCTGTCGGATCCCTATGTCACCGGCCATGTGACCGTGGCCGACCTGTACTCGCACCGCTCTGGGCTGCCCGATCACGCCGGCGACAAGCTGGAGGATCTCGGGTATGACCGCCGGCAAGTGCTGGAGCGGCTGAAGTACTTGCCGCTCGCTCCTTTTCGAACAAGCTACGCCTACACCAACTTTGGCTTGACGGCTGCAGCTGAAGCGGTGGCGGCCGCCGCGGGCAAATCCTGGGAGGACCTGTCCGACGAGGTGCTCTACCGCCCCCTGGGTATGGCGTCGACAAGTTCGAAATACGCCGATTTTCTGGCCCGGCCCAACCGGGCGGTGCTGCACATCAAGGTCGGCGACAAGTGGGAGCCGCGCTTCCAGCGTGACCCCGACGCGCAGACGCCGGCGGGTGGGGTGAGTTCGTCGATCAACGACATGGCGCGCTGGCTGACCATGGTGATGGCCAACGGAACCTACAACGGGCAGCAGATCACCTCGCCCGAGGCCCTGCTGCCCGCGATCACGCCGCAGATCGTTTCCTCGCCCGCGTCATCGCCGAAAGCCAGGGCCGGGACCTACGGTCACGGTTTCAACGCGTCGGTGACCTCGTCGGGACGCACCGAGTACAGCCACTCCGGCGCCTTCGCATCGGGCGCGGCGACCAATTTCGTCGCGATGCCGTCGGAGGACGTCGGCATCATCGCGTTGACCAACGGTGCGCCGTACGGCATCCCCGAAGCGCTGACCGCCCAATTCATGGACCTGGTGCAGTACGGCCAAATTCGAGAGGATTGGCCGGCGCTGTACAACCACGCCATCGGTTGGATGAACAACGCTGAGGGCTCGCTGGTCGGCAAGCAGGCCCCCGCCAACCCCGCGCCGGCCCGGCCGCTCACCGACTACCTCGGCGTCTACGCCAGCGACTACTGGGGCCCGGCCGTCGTGACCCAAAACAACGGGCAACTGCTGCTCGCGCTGGGGCCGAAGAATCGGACATTCGGACTCACACACTGGGACGGCGACACCTTCACCTTCTCGATCACCGACGAAAATGCCCCGCCCGGAACGATTTCCAAGGCCGTGTTCTCGCCGAACACCCTGAACCTGGAGTACTACGACTCCGACAAGCTGGGAACGTTCACCCGATGAATCCCGGGCTAACCGATGCAGAGGTGGCGCAGCGGGTAGCCGACGGTCACAGCAACGCGGTGCCGGCACGCGCGGCCCGCAGCACCGCGGACATCGTCCGGGCCAACGTCTTCACGCGCATCAACGCGATCCTGGGCGTGCTGCTGGCGATCGTGCTCGCGACCGGCTCGGTCATCAACGGGCTGTTCGGCCTGCTGATCATCGCCAACAGCGTCATCGGCATGATTCAGGAGATCCGGGCCAAACAGACGCTGGACGCCCTCGCGATCGTCGGTCAGGCAAAACCTCTGGTGCGCAGGCAATCCGGGACCGCGGTACTGCTGCCCGGCGAGGTGGTGCTCGACGACGTCATCGAGCTCGGTCCCGGAGACCAGATCGTCGTCGACGGAGAGGTGCTCGAGGCAGACAACCTGGAGGTCGACGAATCGCTGCTGACCGGCGAGGCGGACCCGATCGGCAAGAACGTCGGCGACGCCGTCATGTCGGGGAGTTTCGTCGTCGCCGGCACCGGTGCCTATCGCGCCACCAAGGTCGGTCCGGCGGCCTATGCCGCCAAGCTCGCCGAGGAAGCCAGCAAGTTCACCCTGGTGAAATCCGAGCTGCGCAACGGCATTAACCGGATTCTGCAGTTCATCACCTATCTGTTGGTGCCGGCCGGCCTGCTGACGATCTACACGCAGCTGTTCACCACCACGCATGCGGGCTGGCGGCAGTCGGTGCTGCGCACGGTCGGCGCGCTGGTGCCGATGGTGCCCGAGGGCCTGGTGCTGATGACCTCGATCGCGTTCGCGGTCGGTGTCATCAGGCTCGGGCAACGTCGTTGCCTGGTACAGGAATTGCCCGCGATCGAGGGATTGGCCCGTGTCGACGTGGTGTGCGCCGACAAAACCGGCACGCTGACCGAAAGCGGCATGCGGGTCCGCGACGTCGTCGAACTCACCGGCAACAAGACCATGCCCGACGCGCTGGCCGCGCTGGCCGCGGCCGACCCTCGCCCCAATGCCAGCATGCGGGCGATCGCCGAAACCTTTGACCGGCCACCCGGCTGGATCGCCACCGCCACAGCACCGTTCAAGTCGGTCACCAAATGGAGCGGCGTGTCCTACGCCGACCACGGCAACTGGGTGATCGGCGCGCCGGACGTATTACTCGATCCGGCTTCGGCCGCGGCCGCACAGGCCGAACGGATCGGCGCCCAGGGATTGCGGGTACTGCTGCTCGGCGCCGCCGATGTCGCCGTGGACCACCCCGACGCGCCGGGACAGGTCACGCCGGTCGCGCTGGTGGTGCTCGAGCAGAAAATACGCCCGGATGCCCGCGAAACAGTGGAGTACTTTGCCGCCCAAGATGTTTCGGTGAAGGTGATTTCTGGTGACAACGCGGTATCGGTCGGCGCTGTCGCGGCCAAGCTCGGGCTGCACGGCGAGGCTGTCGATGCCCGCCAATTGCCGACGGAGCCAGACGAATTGGCTGACACGCTGGACGCCTACACCACCTTCGGCCGGGTGCGGCCCGATCAGAAACGGGCCATTGTGCACGCCCTGCAAGCGCACGGGCACACCGTGGCGATGACCGGCGACGGCGTCAACGACGTGCTGGCGCTCAAGGACGCCGACATCGGCGTGGCGATGGGTGCGGGAAGCCCGGCGTCGCGCGCGGTGGCGCAGATCGTGTTGCTGGACAACAAGTTCGCGACGCTGCCGTACGTCGTCGGCGAAGGCCGGCGGGTGATCGGCAACATCGAGCGGGTGGCCAACCTGTTTCTGACCAAAACGGTGTACTCGGTGCTGCTGGCGTTGTTCGTGGGTATCGAATGCCTGTTGGCCAAACCCCTCGGAGCCGATCCGCTGCTGTACCCGTTTCAGCCGATCCACGTCACGATCGCCGCCTGGTTCACCATCGGGATCCCGTCGTTCGTCCTGTCGCTGGCGCCCAACAACGAGCGCGCCTATCCCGGCTTCGTCAGGCGGGTGCTGACCTCGGCGCTGCCGTCCGGATTGATCGTCGGCACCGCGACTTTCGTCTCCTACCTGGTGGCCTACCACGGCCGGCATGCCACCTTCACCGAACAGGACCAGGCGTCGACCGCCGCGCTGATCACGCTGCTGGTGACCGCGCTCTGGGTGCTGGCGGTGGTGGCGCGTCCCTACCAGTGGTGGCGGGTCGCGCTGATCACGGCCTGCGGCCTGGCGTACCTCGCGATCTTCAGCATCCCGCTGGCGCAGGAGAAGTTTCTGCTCGATCCGTCGAATCCGGCCGTGACGTCGACCGCGCTGGGGATCGGTGCATTGGGCGCCGCGGCGATCGAGGCGACGTGGTGGATCGGGGCCAGAATGCTCGACATCGAGCCCCGGTTGTGGCGGACGGCCGACGAGGCCGATGGCGCCAGGGCGGACTTCGGCCAGTAGGGTTTTACCAGCAAAGCAGGATCCCCGGCGGCCCCGGGGATCGGCGGGGAAGGACAGCGCATGGGATTCCTGGACAAGGCAAAGGACCTGTTGGCGCAGAACGCCGACAAGGTCGAGACCGCGATCGACAAGGCCGGTGAGTTCGTCGACGACAAGACCGGCGGCAAGTACTCCGACACCATCCACAAGGTGGCCGAAGAGGCCAAGAAGGCCGCTGGGTCTGCGGCTCCGGGCGACCAGCAGAACTAGCACATGGCGAAACTTTCCGGATCCATCGACGTGCCCCTGTCGCCAGAACAGGCCTGGACGCACGCGTCTGACCTGTCGCGCTTCAAGGACTGGCTGAGCATCCACCGGGTGTGGCGCAGCAAGCTGCCCGACGACCTGCAAAAGGGGACGATCATCGAATCGATCGTCGAGGTCAAGGGCATGCTCAACCGGATCAAGTGGACGATCGTGCACTACAAGCCGCCCGAAGCCATGACACTCAACGGCGACGGTGTCGGAGGCGTGAAGGTCAAGCTGCTGGCGAAGGTCAAGCCGAAAGACGATGGCTCGGTCGTGAGCTTCGACGTGCACCTCGGCGGCCCTGCGCTGTTCGGCCCGATCGGCATGATCGTGGCCGCCGCGCTGCGAAGCGACATCAACGAATCCCTGGAAAGATTCGTCACCGTGTTCACCGCTCCCGATCCCGGCCGCAACGGACATGGCGGCGCCGGCCGCTGACTGTCTGGCGGACCTGCTTGCAACCACCGTCGGTGTCGAGCTGCCGGTCAGGCTGCGCGCCTGGGATGGCAGCGAGGCTGGGCCCCTAAACGACCCAGACGGCCCGGTCCTGGTGGTCCGTTCGCGTCGCGCATTGCGCCGATTGCTCTGGTGTCCCGGCGAACTCGGCTTAGCCCGTGCGTATGTGACCGGCGATATCGATGTCGAGGGTGACCTGGCCGACGGCCTGCGGCGGGCCTGGCGCCACGCGGGCGAGCGCGAGCGCGTCTCGATCTCCCCGCGGGCCGCGATGGCGGCGGTCCTGCGCGCTGCGCGGCTCGGGGCGCTCGGGCCGCCGCCGAGAACCCCGGCCAGCGAGGCGCGGTTGTCCGGGCGATTGCACAGCCGACGGCGCGACCGGGCGGTGATCGCCCATCACTACGACCTGTCCAACGACTTCTATCGCCTGCTGCTCGATGAGCATATGGCTTACTCGTCGGCGTATTTCACCGATGCAGGACAACCGCTACACGACGCCCAAACCGCGAAGCTGGATCTGATCTGTCGCAAGCTCGGGCTCGAACCGGGCATGCGCCTGCTGGACGTGGGATGCGGCTGGGGTTCGCTGATCCTGTACGCCGCACAGCGCTACGGCGTACGCGCCACCGGTATCACGTTGTCGGGCCAGCAGCGCGAATTCATCGCGGCCCGCGCCGCCGAGCGCGGTCTGGATGAGGCCATCGAGGTTCGGCTGCAGGATTACCGCGACTTCGGCAATGACCCGCAGTGGGCGGGTGTCTTCGACTCCGTCGGCTCCATCGAGATGGGCGAACACGTCGGCGAACAGTGGTATCCCGCCTACGTGCGGATCCTGCGCCGCGCGCTGCGACCCGGCGGCCGGCTGTTGCTGCAACAGATGTCGCGGCGGGCCGACGCGGCGCCGGGCGGGGGAGCGTTCATCGAGGCCTACATCGCGGCCGACATGCACATGCGACCGCTCTGGCAGACGTTGCGCTACCTGCAGGACGGCGACTTCGAGATTGCGTCGGTTCAGGCGATGCGCGAGCACTACGCCCGCACCGCGCAGTGCTGGATCGCGACGCTGGACGAGCGCTTCGACGAATTCGTGGCGCTGCTGGGGGAGGAAGTCGCCCGCGTGTGGCGGCTGTATCTGGCCGGCGGCATGCTGGCCTTCGAGCAAGGACGGATGGGCGTGGACCAGATCCTCGCCGTCAAACCTCCGGCCTGAGGATCCCGAGCGTGGCAAGCGGGCGCTGCGTCCAGCGCCCTATTAAGGTCGCACCCATGACCCGCCGCCTGCGTCCTGGATGGCTGGTGGCGTTGTTTGCCCTGGTCGTTTCGACCAGTGCCTGGATGCCGTGGCTGACGACGTCGGTGGGTGGCGGCGGCTGGGCCAGCGCGATCGGGGGCAAGCACGGCAGTCTGCAGCTTCCCCCGGGATTCGGCGCGGGCCAGCTGATCGTGCTGCTGTCCTCGGCCTTGCTGGTGGCCGGGGCAATGGTGGCCCGCGGCCTGTCGATGCGGATTGCTTCAATTGCCGCGCTGGTGATTTCACTGCTCATCGTGGCGCTGGTGGTCTGGTACTACAAGCTCAACGTCAACCCGCCGGTGTCCGCGGAGTACGGGCTCTATGTCGGCGGGATCGCCGCGCTGGGCGCGGTCGCGTGCTCGGTGGCATCGCTGATCGCCGCCGTCATGGCCGGCCGCGCCCGGCGGTGAGACCTCAGCGCGACGGAAACTCGTGTTTGCCCGACACGGAGCTGTCGGCGGGCTCGTTGACCCCGAACACGAACGGCGCGAACACGACCTCGCGACCGTCGGGGTCGCGATAGGTGACCGCACCGGTTGCTGCCCAGTACGGATGCTGTTCTACCTCTTCAACCCCGGCATCGCGTAGGCGCGCGATCGCGGCGCGCTGAGACTGCTCGTCTGGAAAGTACAGGCACAGCTGTTCGTGATGATCGACGGCGACGTCGCCGTCGGGGGCCGCGACGATCTCCATCGTCAGGTTCCAGCTGGGCAAGCCGAAAATCGCGCCGTTGCTGCCATAGCTGGCCTCGAACGTCTCGAAGAGCGGCAAACCCACCAGCTCACGGTAAAACCGCACGGTCGCTTCGAAATTCGACGACCTGCGGGCGAAACGGATGGCGCCGATCGGGGCCAATTGCATGGGCCAGTGTGTGGTCCGGCGGGGCTTTTCGGAGTTCATTGCCATCCTATGATGACGTGTCGCCGAGTCGGGGGGTTCACAGGCCCACGGCGGACGGCGCCGACTCGGCAGAGTCCCAGCGGCGCAGTTGGGCACCGGGCGCCCACGTCGAATGTGTTCCGCTCGAAATACGTTCCGGCAGTTGTAGTTTGCATACCGGGCCGTCGGTGACGCGAGCCGCGTCGAACACCACGCAGTAGGAGGCGTCGGTGTTCATGTCGGTGGTGAGGGTGACCAGGTAGCCGTCGTCTTCACCGGTCGCACCCACCCGGGGCGCCATCGCGGTTTCACTGCCGTAGACGCCGTCGCCGAACGAGATGCTCTCCTGGCTCCCGGTGCGCAGGTCGTGTTTGACCAGCCCGTCGAACAGGAACCAGCCCGGCTTCCCGGTGGCGGCGTAGGTGTAGCGGTAGCTGCCGCCCGCGTAGTCGGCGTTGATCGTGCCGAACTCGGTGATCGAGTCCGACAATTGCTCCTCTTTGACCGCGCCGGTGACCAGGTTGAAACGCCAGCGGTGCAGCCGGGCCTGCAAGCGGTCCAGTGCGAGGAAGCGAAATAGCTTGTCCCACTTGGTTCCTCCGGTGTCAAGCGGTTGCGGATCGCCCTCGAAGAAGCCGTCCAGCACGATCTCGTCGCCGTCCTCGTAGGCGTTGGTGAAGTGCAGCACGAACGTCGGGTCCGCTTCGAACCACTGGATGTCGGCGGTCGATCCGCGGCGTGGGATCACCGCGAAGCGCGACGGAATATCGGGGTAGAAGCGGGGTAGGTGCACGTCGTGTTCGAGCAGCCGCGGATCCCAGAACAACGGGAAATCGTTGAGGATGGCGTAGTTTTCGGTGAACGCCATGTCATGGGGCAGACGCGGGCCGGGCAGCGGGATGTCGACGTAATGGGCCAGCTCGTTGGCTTCGTCGACCACGCCGTAGCGCATGTACGGGTCCTGCTTGCTGTAATTGAAGAACAGCAGTTCTCCAGTTTTGTTGTCCACCTTGGGATGTGCGGAGACGCCCCAGTCGCGGGGAAAGCGCCCGTTCCAGCTTTCCTTGCCGAGGGTGTTGGCCGAGTACGGGTCGATCCGGTACAGATCGCCGCACTGGTAGAAGCTGGTGAGTGCGATTCCGCGGTGCACGATGACATCGGTGCTCGACGCGTCTTTCATCTTCGTGCGCGCGCCCCAGCCCTCTGCGCGCTGAGCCAACTGCACCGGTTCGGCCAGGCCCGGCCAGAGCGGCTGCCCGGCGTCGTTTTCGGCCAGAAAGCCGTCGGTGCGAATAAAGCGATTGCGGTAGAAGGCTTTTCCATCGCGGAAGCCGACCACGTGCACCATGCCGTTACCGTCGAACGGGTGATACGTCTTGATTGCCGGATGCAGCGGGTTCTCGGTGTTGCGCAGGTAGATCCCATCCAGGTCGACCGGGATTTCCCCCTCCACCGCGATCAGATCGTTGGCGTCCCACTCGGTGGTCTGGGGCCGCCACGGGCCGGTCCGGTACGGGTGGTCGTCTTCTTCGGGCAGTGTCGACAAGAACTTGCCGACGATCGTCACGTCGTTCTGCAAGTCCATGTCATGCGCCTTTGGTTGTGCCCACCACGACGCTGACCGTCGTGGCGGTGCTGCCGCCGAAGTTCAGCGTCCCGAACGTCTTCGCGCCCTCGACCTGATAGTCACCGGCGCCGCCGCTGACCTGCTTGGCCGCGTCCAGCAGCATTCGCACGCCGGAGGCCCCAACCGGGTGTCCACCGCCGATCAGCCCACCGCTGGGGTTGATCGGGAGCCGCCCCCCGATCTCGATCTCCCCGTTCTCGATGGCCTTCCATGCCTCCCCCGGTCCGGTCAGTCCGATGTGGTCGATGGCCAGGTACTCGCTGGGCGTGAAGCAGTCGTGCACCTCGAACCCGTCCATGTCGTCGAGCGCCACCCGTGCGCGCGCCAACGCATCGAGCACCGCCGAACGCACGTGCGGCATCACGTACGGGTCGTCAGCGGCGCGGTCGAGTTTCTGCTGCAGCCCCAGCCCGACGGTGCGATGCCCCCAGCCCTCGATGCGGCCGATCGGGCGCACGTCGGGATGATCGCGCAGATAGGCGTCGTTGACCAACACCAATCCCGCTCCGCCGTCGGTCATTTGGCTGCAGTCGTAGCGGCGCAGCCGGCCCTCGGTGACCGGGTTGGTCGCGTCGTCGGCGGTGATCGGGTCGGGGATGCTCCATGCGCGGGTCTGAGCGTTGGGGTTGCGCCGCGCGTTAACGAAGTTGAGCTGCGCGATGGCCCGCAGATGGCTGTCGTCCAAGCCGTAGCGCCGGTCGTACTCGTCAGCGACCTGTGCGAACATCGACGGCCACAGATAGCGCGCGTCGGCTCCCTCGTGTCCGGTCCACGCTGCCGCGCCGAGATATACCGCGGCGATGTCGCCGGGCACGGGTTTCTCCAGCTCGATCCCGATCACCAGCGCGGTGTCGTAGGCACCGGAGCGCAGGTCGGCGATCGCCGACAGGGTCGCCACACTGCCGGACGCGCAGGCGGCCTCGTGCCGCGACGCCGGGGTGTCCCACAGCCCGTCACACACCGTCGCCGGCATCGCGCCAAGGTGGCCCTGGCTGGCGAACATCTCGCCGAAGGCATTCGCGACGTGAACCACGCCGATGTCGGAGGCGTCCATCATGGCCGCGGTGAGGGTGCCGTCGACCACCTCCTCGGTCAACGCCGCGTAGTCGCGGTTCTCCTTCGTGAGGTTGCGAGCGAAGTCGCTCTGGTAACCACCGATGATCCACACGTTTGCCGAGCCGTCCATACCAGCGCACGGTACTCCTGGATGACCCCAGAAATGGCGGACCCGTCGGCTCTCGGGCTGAACCGACGGGACCTAGATGGGCGCGTAGGCCGGCCGACGCGCACACCCTGTTGGGGCATTACCATCCCCGGGGCCGGGCAAACATGGCAAATCACGCTCGCCGTGATTCGCTCAGCCGCCTTTGACCTGTGCGAACGACGATTCCCCCTGCTCACCGGCGCATTGCGGCTAGAGGGTGCCCCCGACAAGCTCGGTCGGTTCGGGTCCCTCGGGAGGCCGGGCAGACCGACCCGCGGCATCCTGAGCGTCGGCGCGGTCCACCTCGGCAAGGTCGATGCCCTTAGTCTCAGGGGCGGCCACGGCGGCCACGGCGCTCACCGCGGCGGCGCCCGCCAGGTACCAGGCGATGGGCACCGCCGAGTTGTAGATCTCGAGCAGGCGAACCGCGATGATCGGCGCCAGAGACCCGGCCACGATCGACGTGACCTGGTATCCCAGCGACACGCCCGAATACCGCATCCGGGTGGGGAACATCTCGGCCATGGCGGACGGCTGAACCGCGTACATCACCCCGTGGAACACCAGGCCGATGACGACCGCGGACATGATGACCGCGTTGTGGCCGCTGTTCATCATCGGGAAGGCGAAGAAGCCCCAGCTGGCGGTCGCGACAGCGCCGACGAAATAGACTGGGCGCCTACCGAATCGATCGCTGAGGTGCCCGAAAAAGGGAATGACCGCGAAATGCGCGGCGTGCGCGGCCAGCAGCCACCACAAAATGGTTTTGGTGTTCGCGTGCACATGCACCTTGAGATAGGTGATAGAGAAGGTGACCACCAGGTAGTACATGATGTTTTCGCCCACCCGTAGTCCCATGGCGGTGAAAATGGCGCGCGGATAACGCTTTATCACTTCCAAAATGCCGGCCCGAGACGACTTGGCGCGCTCCGCCTCCCGCTGTGCCTCGACGAAGATCGGGGCGTCGGTGACCTTGGTGCGGATGTAGTAGCCGATCAGCACGACGACCGCGGACAGCCAGAACGCCACCCGCCAGCCCCAGCTGAGGAACTCCGCGTCCGACAGGGTCGAGGTGAGAACCAGCAGCACCGCGGTCGCCAGCATATTGCCGCCCGGCACACCGGCCTGCGGCCAACTTGCCCAGAAACCGCGGCTGGCGTTCGGGCTGTGCTCGGCGACGAGCAGAACCGCCCCGCCCCACTCACCGCCGACGGCGAAACCCTGGATGAACCGCAGCGTCACCAATAGCGCCGGGGCCCAGTATCCGATCTGAGCGAACGTCGGCAGGCAACCCATCAGGAAGGTGGAGGCGCCGACCAGCACCAGGCTCAGCTGCAGCAGCTTCTTGCGCCCGTGCCGATCCCCGAGTTGGCCGAAGACGACGCCGCCCAGCGGGCGCGCGGCAAAGCCGACGGCGTAGGTCACGAACGCGGCCAGGATGGCGTCGAGGTCGTTGCCGCCCTTGGCGAAGAAGATCTTGGCGAACACCAGGGTGGCCGCGGTGCCATAGAGAAAGAATTCGTACCATTCGACGACGGTGCCGGCCATGGAGGCGGCGACCACTCGGCTGAGGTAAGCGCGTCCGGCTCCGAATCGGTTGCGCTGCAACCCATCACCTGTATTCACCGCTCGCCCTCCTTGGCGGACTGCCCACCCGCGATGACGGGTTTGCTGCGCATGGGAGCGTACCCGGGCCGGCCTGGCAACGCAGGTTGTCCATGTCATTTGTTCCGCGGGCCGCGTGCCGCAGGGCCGCAAGGAGTCTCCGCTCAGCGGGTGCCGTTGTGCCCGCCTCGCAGCGACAGTCCACGGCTCGGCGGCGCACAGCCTCCGAACGTCGCTGAGAGGCGGGCATAAGCCACCCTGGTCCGGCGCCGGTGGCTGGCTGGCCGCGCGACGAGAACGAGTGCCTAGCAAATCCGGCTGGGAAGGGCTTGAAACCAGGGTTTCGACACGGTCACGGATGCATACCTATTAGCTGATCGCTGGTCACACAAGCCCCTTAAATCACTATCGTCACATGAGCCAACTGCGTACGTCAATGTGGCGTCTCGCTCCTGGAAAGGTATGACTTTGTCGGGGATTCTTCGGACCATGTCGCTAGCGCTGGTGCCGGTGGGCGCTATCGCTTACATCGTCGCGGCAGGCCCCGCGCCGTTAGCAAACGCCACACCATGCGGTGCGCCCGAGGCGAACATCGAGCCTCCCGTGCAGGCGCCGATACCCGCGCCTCAGCCGGTCGTCCAGCCGCCCACCGGGCGGCGGCCCTCGCACGCGAATGACCAGGCGCCGCTGCCCAAGTTGGGCCCGCTGATCTCGTCGTTCCTCAAGCCGACCACCGGCGGCGGCCAGCGATACTCGGCACCGATGGTTCCGCAGGCGGGGGTGGTGCCGCCGCCGGCGCCGAATCCGCCGGTGCCCGGACTGCCGCAGTCGCCGAACGCGGCGCCCCTTCGGCCGAACGCCGCCCCCCCGGCTCCGCCGGCCGCAGCACCGCAGCCGGCGCCCGACGCGGCAGCGCCGCCGGCTCAAATCGCCGGAGCGCCGACGTCGCTGGTCGACTGGGTCACCGGGCCCAACGGCCCGAACAAGACGTTGCAACGTTTCGGTATTTCCGGCACGGACCTCGGGATCATCTGGGACAACGGCGATCCCGCCAACCGCCAGGCGTTGATGGCCTTCGGTGACACCTTCGGCTATTGCAAGGTTCGCGGGCAGCAATGGCGATACAACGTGCTGTTCCGCAGTAACGACCATGATCTGTCGCAGGGCATTCACATCGGCGACGGGGTCCCCAACAACAACTACTCCGGCTCCCCGGTCTGGACCAACGGCCTTTCCAAGCAGGTCGTCAACACCATCCACAAGGCGAACCACGAAACAGGCATCATTCCGACCTCGGCCATGTCGCTGGGCCGCACGCAGTACATGAGTTACATGTCGATCCGCCAGTGGGGTCGCGACGGCGAATGGTCTACCAACTATTCGGCCATCGCGAGATCCAACGACAACGGCCAGAACTGGGGGATCTTCCCCGGTTCGATCCGCACGTCTTCGCCCGACACCGTGCCCGGCGCCGGGTACACCCCCGGCAACGAGAACTTCCAGATGGGCGCGTTCATGAAGGGGCAGGACGGCTACATCTACAACTTCGGAACGCCGTCGGGACGAGGTGGTGCGGCATACCTGTCGCGTGTTCCCCCGGCCCAGCTGCCGGACCTGAGCAAGTATCAATATTGGAACGGCGACAACGGCGGGCACTGGGTCGCGGCCAATCCTGGTGCGGCGACCCCACTTTGGCCCGGGCCGGTCGGCGAGATGTCGGCCCAGTACAACAGCTACCTGAAGCAGTACCTGGTGCTGTACACCAACGGCGGTAGTAACGACGTCGTGGCGCGGACCGCGCCGACGCCGACGGGACCGTGGAGTGGGGAGCAGCCGCTCGTGTCGTCGTTCCAGATGCCCGGCGGCATCTACGCGCCGATGATCCACCCGTGGTCGTCGGGCCGGGACCTGTACTTCAACCTGTCGCTGTGGTCCGCATACGACGTGATGTTGATGCACACGGTGCTGCCGTAGGCCATCGGGTCGCGACGGGGCGATGATGCGGTGTTCGTAGGCGAAGACGATCGCGGCGGCGCGATCGCGCAACCCGAGCTTGGTGAAGATGCGTCCGATGTGCGTCTTGACCGTGAGGCCCGAGATGAATAGCTCTTCGGCGATCTCAGCGTTGGTGTGCCCCTTGGCAATCAGCGTGAGCACATCGCGCTCGCGGGGAGTGAGCTCGTCGATCGAGACGGTCGGGACCGCCGATGGTGCAGCACTGGCGCGATAGTTGCTCAGAACCCGCGCGGTGACGGCGGGGTCGAGGAAACTGTGGCCGTTGCCGCCTCGCGCGCTCCTACCACCAAGTCCGCGAGTAAGCGGCCAATACTGTTGTGCGGTAACGGGAACGACCCGACGCCGACCTGGGCTGAATTCGCCGGGAAAACCACCCCGGCACACCAGCCGGTCACCGATGCACGTTCGACGGATGCCGGACGCCGCGACACATCGCCGATGTCAGCCATCGGATCGCTCCTCGTGTTGTGTCATGCATCGACGCTACGAATTTCGGCTATTCCCACGCATCGTGCTGAGGTTCGATCTTGATCTGCGACCGTAGTAGGAGCCCGCGGCCGCGCCGCCTGCGACCGCCGTATCACCCGGTCCGAAAGTCCCAGGTCTAGCAAAGGGCGGACGGTTTGGATAAAGATGTGATGGGGGATCGGATAAGCTGCCTCGCTGCATTCCGGGCAGCCGCGGGAGGGGAGGCGTATTTGGTGCAGACCAACGCGCGCTCCGCACGGATCGTCGCCACCAGGATCCAACCGCCCACCTACCTCGGCAAGCTCGTCGCCCGCGACCGCCTCATCGACTTGCTGCGCGCCAACCGCAGCAAGCGCTTGGCCTTGATCCACGCACCGGCCGGATTCGGCAAGACCACCCTGGCGATGCAATGGCAGCGCGAATTGCGTGCCGAAGGCGTACCAACGGCATGGATCAGTCTCGACCGCGACGACAACGACGTCTACTCCT
The DNA here is from genome assembly GCF_059812735.1 of Mycobacterium sp. NGS40. Taxonomy (NCBI): domain Bacteria; kingdom Bacillati; phylum Actinomycetota; class Actinomycetes; order Mycobacteriales; family Mycobacteriaceae; genus Mycobacterium; species Mycobacterium sp. NGS40. Next base: position 11,177 of record NZ_JCALDG010000007.1, on the reverse strand, counting down.
TCCTGCGCAGCCTCATCGAGGCGGCCCGTCGCGTCGAGCCCACGGTGGGCGCCGAACTGGCCGATCTCCTCGAACAGCACTCCCGCGACGCGCGGCGTTACGTGCTGGCCGAGCTGGTCAACCAGGTCGCGGAATACCGTCTGCCCGTGGCGATTGTGCTCGACGACTGGCATCTGATCGACGATCCCGAGACGATCGCGGCGCTGGAATTCCTGCTCGACGTCGGCCCGGACAACCTGCACCTGATCGTGACCAGCCGGACCCGTACACCGGCGATCGGCAAGCTCAAGGTGCGCGACCAGGTCAGCGAAATCGACGCGACGCTCTTGCGGTTCGACCAACGTGAATCCGCGGCGTTCCTACTCGACCTCAACGCGCTCGAGCTCGACGGCGACGACGTGCTGCGGCTGTGGTCCAGCACTGACGGCTGGATCGCCGCGCTGCAACTGGCCACCCTGTCGCTGCGCAACACCAAGGACGCCGTCGGGCTGATCAGCGGCTTCTCCGGCCGGCACCATTCGATCGGCGACTATCTGGCCGAGAATGTGCTGGACGGCCTGCCCAGCGAGCTGCTCGACTTTTTGCTGACCACCTCGATCTGCGATCGCCTGTGTGGTGGCCTCGCTGCGGCCGTCAGCGGCCAGCCTCGCGGCCAGGCCATTCTCGAAGAGCTCGAACGCCGCGACATGTTCCTGATGCCACTCGACGACAACCGCGAGTGGTTTCGCTACCACCACCTCTTCGGCGGATACCTGCGCCAGCGTCTGGAACGCGATCACGCCGACCGGATCGTGGACCTGCACCGGACCGCGTCGGGCTGGTTTTCCGAGCAGGGACTGCTCGGTGAGGCGGTCACGCACGCGCTGGCCGCGGGTGAGGAGACCGAGGCCGTCGATCTGGTGGAGCAGCAGGCCATGTACCTCGTCGAGCACAGCCGGATGGCCAGCCTGCTCGGGCTGGTCAACAGACTGCCGAAGGATCTGGTGCCGACCAGGCCTACGCTGCAGATCGCGATCGCGTGGGCGAATTGTCTGCTGCAGCGCGCCGAGGACGCTCAGATCGCACTGGATCACGTCCGTGCCGCCCTGGACGGGGCATCCGATGCGGCGGCTTCCGCGATCCTCGGCGAGGCCGACGTCGTGCAGGCGTGTACCGACGTCTACCGCGACCGCATCGATCGTGCCGCCGCTCTGGTTGCGCCCTGCCTGGTGGAGAAGCCGGCCTGCCGGCCGTTCCTGGTGGCGGTCTCGTCGAACATCTGCACGTTCGTCGACATCCACACCTTCGCCTACGACAGGGCGCTCGCGCGCCAGCAGTGGGCCAACCCATTTCACGAAATGGCCAGTGGCCCCTTTGCCGGCGTTTATGGACGATGCTTCGCCGGGCTGGCGGCGTTCGCCCAGCTCGATCTGGACGCCGCCGAACAGCGCTACGTCGAGGGCCGTGATCTGGCCCGGAGCATGGCCGGCGAGCATTCACACGCCGCGCGGCTGGCGGGCGCATTGGTAGGTCGGCTGTGCTACGAGCGCGGCGAAATCGAAGCCGCCGAAACACTTTTGGAGGAATGTCACGAGCTCGGGGCGGAAAGTGGTGTTGCCGACTTCATGATCGCGACCTACAACACCCTGGCGCGGATCAAGGTGTTGCGCGGCGACATCGATGACGCTTACTCCTTGCTCGACGAGGGAAATCAAGCGGCACAACAACTCTCGCTACCCAGATTGTCTGCCGCCCTCGACTGTGCCCGCCTGAGCCTGCACCTGGCGGCGGGCGACATCGACCGGGCGCAGGACGTTCTCGACCGCCAGGCCACCGAACTGCCGTCGGGTGCCAACAGCATCGCCATGGCCGTGCGTCACTACCGGCTGGTGATGCGTGCGCAGATTCTCAGCGCACGCGGCAATCACGACGCCGCGATCGATCTACTTTCCGCGGTCCGGCAGGACAACCGTGACGCGGGCGCGCGCTATGCCGACGTCGCCAGCACCGTAGCCCTTTGCCGGGCACACGCTTTGGCGGGCAATGCGTGCGCCGCTACCGAGGAACTGGTGCCCGCACTGATCGCGGGTGCTAAGGCCGGTCTACTTCGCACCGTCGTCGACGCCGGGCCCGAGTTGCTCAATGTCATTGTCGGCCTTCGGGAGGCGAGCCGGACCGGTCGACGAGACACCGAATTGCCTGAGGTGCCGGCCGAATACCTGTCATTGCTGCTGACCACCGCGCACTTCGACGCCCAGAAGGCGGCGATTCCGATGATCGGTCTTCCCGGCGAACGCAACTCCTTGCCCGAGGAAGGGCTCAGCAGCCGTGAAGTGGAAATCCTGCGCCTGCTGGAACGCGGCATGACAAACAAGCAGATCGCCCGCAATCTCGGCGTCACGATCAACACCGTCAAGTGGTACCTGAAGGGTATCTACGTCAAGTTGGGGGTCGCACGACGCGGCGAATCAATCGCGGAGGCGCGTCGGCGCGAAATCCTGCCCTGATCGATCACGCGAGCCGGTCGAGCAGGCTTCGCGCCGCCGCCGTGACGCGGGCCCGGTCGAAGGTGATCGACATCTCGTAACGCCGATCTCCCTCCGCGTCGGGCCCGCACGCGGGGAACGTTCGCTCGCGCGCGATCAGCGCCGCGGCGGTGTCGGGGCCGAGCACCAAGACGGTCGATTCGTTCGTCAACGGGTCGTCGGGGTCAAGCCGCACCTGCCTGACTCGCGGTCCCAGCTCTTCGGGCAGATGCTGGCCGAAAACCGCTACCAGCGGCGATCTTTCGGCAAGCATCGAGAGGTTTTGTTGTGACATCTCGTGAATGTCGCGGGTGTCCTTCAGCGTGAAGAGAATCATCGGCGGGGTTTCAGCAGTGACGGCCATCCGGCCGATGTGTCGGGCGAGTTCGGTGACGGTGTCCTTGCGGACGATCCGGGTGGTCGGAACCGCTTCTGCCAGGCCAAGATTCGCCGGGGCGATTTTCGTCGGTGCTGACTGCATCTTTCGCGCCGGCCACGAGAACGCCCGTCGCGTGCTCGGAAGCTCCCCGGGACCGCCGAACCGCATACCTTGACCGAGCGTGGCGCCGTACGCCAACGCCTGTTCGAGATGCTCCTCCGTTTCGATACCTTCCGCGCAAATCACGGCACCGGTCCGCTCGTGGTGCGCGGTGATGGCCGCGACGGTGCGGGCCTGCAGCCGATCCGGTTGGCGTTGTATCAAGCCCATGTCGAGTTTCAAGATTTCGGGCGACAGCACGTCAAGCAACACCAGCGAATCGGGGCGTGAGCCGATGTCGTCGAGCGCGATCGCGAACCCCAGCGAACGCAGCGCCACGACCTTGCGCAGCAGCGCGCGCGGATTGGTCAACAATCCCCGCTCGGTGACTTCGAAAGTGAGGCGGAAGCGCGAGGCGGCGTGCATGACGTCGTCATCTTGTGCCAGGTCGATGTGCGACGTTGCGGGTTCGCAATTGATCAGCAGCAGCATTCCGGGAGTCGACGAGCCCAGCAACGCTCCTCGGGCAGCGGCAGTAATGCAGGCACGATCCAGCGTATTCAAACGGCCGGTCTGTTCGGCGCGGGCAAATACGTCGATGGGCGATGGATTGTCCAACTCTGGCCAGCGAGCCAATGCCTCATAGCCAACGACGATTTCGCTCGGCAGCGCCACGACCTGCTGATATGCCGAGCTCAGCCCCGTACCCATGACCGCCTCGTCAAGAGCCTCGGTCATTGTCGGGCCAGGGGTCATCACAGGGCTACCTGCGCGAACATCCAGCGGTCATGAATTCAACGCTAACTCCGAACACCGTGTTTCATTGCATCACTACCCGCTTTCCCCACGCCGACTACCCCAATGAGTGGTCGGCCTGGGGCCTCTTCATAGGGTGGATGGCGACGCGGTCCCCGGTTCACTTGTTAGCGCACACACCGGCTACTCCGCTAGGTAGCGCCAGTGGAGTGATGAATGCGGTTCTCCGATATGCGCCAACAATGTCTTAGGTATTTAATTCTTCACGTGGCAATTCCGGTGCATGATGTCGTTGCGCCCGATTCGGGTGAGCAGGTCGATAATGCAGCAATCTGATCACTATGACCTGCTCAGCACCTATTTGAAGAACCGCGGTCTGCAGAAAGTCTGGCAAAGGTCAAATTTCGTTGCTATCGCCGCACAGAGCACGCTGCCGACGATCATGCTGTGGAGCCCCACCGGACCCAACCAGCCGGTTTTGCGGGTAATTTCCGTCGCGATATCGGTGCTGGGGGTGGTCGGCGCGACATTGTGGTTGGTCCATTGGCCCACGAGACGGCAATCGATCCTGTTCGCGTTTTCGGCAATGGCGGCTATTGCCGTCGCATCCCTGTGCTTGTCCAATCCTTACACCGGGCTGATGGGTTGCACGGTTTTCGCCATTCTCGGTGGCTTCATCGCATACTTCCACTCGCGTCGCATGGTGATCACCAACTTCGTCGTGGCCGTGATCTGCGCGGCGATCTTGGCGCACCGATTCATCGCCGCCGACGGCGACGTAGCGCTGATCAGCGCCGGGCTGATCACCATTGCGGTGCTCAATATCGGCGTGCCCTTTGGCGTTCTGTCGCTGATGCATACGTTGCGCAACGACCTGCGCAGCACCGACCGCGATTCACTCACCGGCCTGCACAACCGGCGCTCGTTCTACAACGCGGTGGCGGAGTTGATGGCATTGCACGGTCGGCCGCCGGGCACCTATCTCGTGACGGTGGTCATCGACCTGGACAACTTCAAGCAGATCAACGACACCCAGGGGCATGCGGTCGGCGACCAGGCGTTGGTCGCGGTCGGCTCGGCGCTCGAACAGAACTGCCGGCCCGCGGCGGTGATTGCTCGTGTCGGCGGCGAGGAATTTGTCGTTGTCGACACCGCAGCCACGCCGCAGCACGCCACCATGACCGAACGGCTCCGTCAAGCGGTCGCCGACATTCCCTTCTCGATCACCGCGAGCATCGGGACTTCCGCGATCGCTCTTGCCGAGCTTCCGACGATTGCCGACATGAAAGTGATCGACGATTTGATCGGTAGCGCCGACGCCGCGATGTACGAGGCCAAACGCGCCGGGGGGAATCGGGTCTGTCACTGCCCGGAGTTAATGCGCGCGGCGCGTTAGGTTGCTAAGGGCTTCCCGTCCATCAGGGCGCGGTGGAGCAATCCTTCGCGTGGTGCAAGAGCAGACTCGCGCGGTGATCGCAATCCCGTTGTGGCACACCGCGAATCCGCGCCTCGCTCGGGGTGATGCCGAAATGCTGCTTGAAGACGGTGTTGAAGGTGCTCCTGGAACGAAAGCCACTGGCGGTCGCGATGGCGTCGATCGGGGTGTTCGGCGGCGACTGGCGAAGCAGATCTGCGGCGCGGGTGAGCCGTGTGGTGCGGATCAGATCGCTGGCCGTGGTCCCGGCGCGTTGCAAGGCCAACTGGATTTGACGCACCGACCAGCCCAGTGCGTGGGCGACGCCGGTCGGCGTGAGGTCCGGATTGCTCGCGTACCGCGCGACGTGTTCGCGCACCGCTTGCTCGACTGAACCGAGGGTGTCAGGAGTTCCGCCGCGACCGGTCATGCACGCGAACAACAGGTCGTTGATGGTGGCGCAGGACCGCGAGAACTCGTAGTCGTCGAGGGTGTCGTGCTGCAGGCTCACGGTCGAGATCATCGCGCTGACCACCGAGCCGAGCCCGCGCCGGAAGTCCATCGCGACGGGGCCTTCCGGCAAGTTGAGGGGCCGGCGTGCGTCCGCCACATCGAACGTCCAGCCCCGCGCCCAGGAATTGTGGCGGATCTGAAGAGCACGGGACTTGCTCAGCAGCAGAGCCTGTCCCGGCTGTAGCCGGACCTGGCGGCTGTCTTGCTCAAAGTCGAGAACGCCGCTGCGGATGATGAACAGCATGCTCCCGAGATCGCCGTCGGCACGCACGTCGGCGTTGGTTTTCGCGTAATGCAGGCCCTCCGACCAGAAATCGACGACGCGGTGATCTCCGTTGTGCTGGACGATGCTGCCTGCTCTGAACTTCGCCATGTCTGGAAAAACGAAGTGCAGCGAGCCGTGATTGGCGCAGACGTGGTCGACCCAGTAGCCGGCGGGATCGCCGAGGGCGCTACGCGTGTCGCTGCGCTGGGCGACGTAGCTACTCACCACGCGTGGTCGCTGCGCCCTGACGCTGACTTGATTCCCGCTATTCATGGCAGCTCGGATTCGCCTCTTCCCACCCTCGTGCCCGACCAAATGACCATCGAGTATGCCCGTCTAGGAGAACCGGCCTACTGGATGTGCGATCCAGCGCATCGCGTGCGGGAATCCCGCATTGTTTGGATGTACCTAATTAGCCAGCGCTTTCCGGTGGGCAAATATTTCGTGCCACCGTGTCATCTGTCATCCCCAATCGCGGGGAGCCAGCCGCTGGAGGGACCGCAGGAAGATCCTTCGCTCCTCGGCGCTGAGTTCACCGAGCCAGCGTTCTTCGCCGCGCTGGATCTCACTCTGCACGGCGTCTTTGACGCGCCGACCGGCTTCGGTGATGGCGAGCAACCGCACTCGGCGATCCTCCGGGTCGGGCCGTCGTTCGATGTAACCGTCGTCCTGCAGGTCGTCGAGCGTGCGAATAATGCGGGTCTTGTCGGCGCCGATCGCCGTGGCCAGCGCGGCCTGGGTGCGCATCGACGACCGGTCCAGCGCCAGCAGCACGACGTAGCCCCACATCGTCATGCCGTGGGCGGCCAGGACCGGTTCCTCGGCCGCGACCAGCTCGCGCAGCAGCGGCGCCATCATCGCGGCCAGGTCAGGGCGCCGGTCCGGCGACTTCGCAACCACCGCGCCATCATAGGCATTGCAATATCGTATGCGTGCGCATATGGTAAGCAAATGATTATTAATTCGGCCGACATCCGCCCACTGCATCGCATCGCGCTGTTGCACTCGATCGACATCGTCAACGCTGTCACGCATGCCGACTTCGCCAAGCCGACGCCCTGTGGAGATTGGACGCTGCTGGATCTTCTCGCCCATATGACCGTTCAACATCGTGGTTTCGCCGCGGCGGCGCGAGGCGCCGGTGCAGATCTCGATAAGTGGAATGCGGACGCTGTCGTCGACGCGGTGAGGGCCGATCACGGGCGCGTCTATGCCGATGCCGCCCTCGACGTAATCGACGCGTTCGCCGCGGATGGCTTAAGCGAAACGCCTTTCCGGCTGCCCGAGTTCGGCGAGGGCGCTGCGGTTCCCGGCGCGATGGCGATGGGCTTTCACTTCGTCGACTACGTCGTGCACGGCTGGGATGTCGCCGCATCGCTGGGCCAGCGCTACGAGCTACCCGCCGATGTTATTGCCGCCGCGTTGCCCCTGGTGCTGGCCGTGCCCGACGGCGAATTCCGCGGCGATCAGGGTGCCCCGTTCGGGCCCGCGCTCGAGGTGGCGGGCGGCGACGATTTCGACCGCATTCTGTGCCACCTCGGCCGTCGTCCGGACTGGGCGCAACGGCCTCCGGCGGTCACCGGTGCGTGATCCGGCCATCATCGATCTGTAATGAATAGTCCAGTGCTGGAATAGATTTAGTCTTGCGCTATCGCGTCTATAGCGAATAGCTAAGGCGTCCAGTCTATTTGGCGAAGTGGTTTCGGATTGTGCTGTGATTTTTCGGCGAAACAGTATCGGTGCGTATTGCCATGGTGTCCGCACGCTAGTGTTCTTTGGTTGGCCTCAGGGGGCAACCGAATAGAACAGGTGGGGAAACTGATGACGGCAGCAGACTCGTCGACGCTCGAATCGCGGGTCGGCCATTACTACGCGATGGAAGACATCTATCAGGTCGGCCGCGAGAAGCTGCGCGAATTCGCGCGTGCCGTTCAGGACTATCACCCTGCGCACTGGGATGTCGCCGCTGCCGCGGAGTTGGGATATTCGGACGTCGTGGCGCCGCTGACGTTCACGTCGGCCCCGGCCATGGCGGCAAACCGGCGCCTCTTCGAATCGGTGGTCATTGGGTACGAGATGTACCTGCAGACCGAGGAGGTCTTCGAGCAGCACCGGCCGATCGTGGCCGGCGACGAACTGCACATCGACGTCGAATTGTCCTCGGTGCGCAGGTTCGCAGGCAGGGACCTGATCACCGTGACCAATACCTTCACCGACACCGCCGGCGAGCGGGTGCACACCTTGCACACCACCGTCGTCGGCGTCACCGCCGAGGACGTCGATCCGGCGATCAGGGGGACCGCGCAGCAAGTGATGATGCACGACGTGAACCTCGCCGGCATCGACTACTCGGACGCGGACTACCAGAAGACAGTGCGCCCGGCGGACGAGGTTCTGATCTCCCAAGGAGGGACCGCCCGCACCCCGGGGACGCCGTGTTTCGATGACGTGAAGGTCGGCGACGAGTTACCGGTGCACCACGCCCGGTTGTCCCGCGGCGACCTGGTGAACTACGCCGGGGTGGCCTGCGATGCGAACCCGCTGCACTGGGACGAGAACCTCGCCAAAATGGCGGGACAGCCGGACGTGATCGCCCACGGCATGCTCACGATGGGTTTGGGAGCCGCGTTTGCCTCGACCTGGACTGGCGACCCGGGCGCGGTGACCCGCTACGCGGTGCGGCTGTCCCAGCCCGTGGTCGTGTCGGCCGCCGAGGGCGCGGACATCGAGTACAGCGGCCGGGTCAAGTCGTTGGATCCGGAAACTCGCAGCGGTGTCGTCATCGTCGGCGCGAAGTCAGGCGGCCGCAAGATCTTCGGTCTGGCGACATCAACCGTCCGCTTCAGCTGATCTACACGCCGAATCACTCGACCCGGTGGCGCGAATGAATTTCGTTATGCCCCGGTGTGTTTGGGGTTCGATGCATTCGCCCGGTGACTGGTCTAGTTGGGTGGTGGTTGGGGTTGGAAGGGTTCGTACCACCACCATTGGGCGCGTTCGCCGGTGGGTCCGGGGCAGGGTGGGACGTCGGGTGGGGGTTGGGTGGGCGGGCGCGCCAGTGATCCCGCGTGCAGTGGTTGGCCGGTTTCGTCGGTGACGGTGAGAGCGTCGGCGGGTCCGCTGATGGTGATCAGGCCGCGGTGGTGGCAGCGGTGGTGATACGGGCAGAGCAGTACCAGGTTGGCTAGTTCGGTGGGGCCGCCGTCTTCCCAGTGCCGGAGGTGGTGGGCGTGCAGACCGCGGGTGGCCCCACACCCGGGCACCGCGCAGCTGCGGTGGCGGTGCTCCAGCGCGCGGCGCAGCCGCCGGCTGATCACCCGGGACGCACGGCCGGCACCGATGACCTCGCCGCCGCGTTCGAACCAGACCTCGCAGGTGGCATCACAGGTCAGGTATTGGCGTTCGGCGTCGGTCAGCAGCGGACCCAGATGCAGCGCGGCAGCACGCTGCTGCACGTCGAGGTGCACGACCACGGTGGTGTGCTGCCCGTGCGGGCGGCGGGCCGCCTCGGCGTCCCAGCCGGCCTCCACCAGGCGCATCAACGCGTCGACGGTGCCCGGCAGCGGTGGCCTGTCCTCGGGGTCGCTTTCGGCGTGATCGCGTTTCCATTCGGCGAAAAGCGCGTCCCGGTGTGAGGCCAAGGCCGCATCGAACTTCGCGGCATCTAGGTGGGGGAGTTTGATCCGGTAGCAGCTGCCCTCGTCGGTGGAGGTTTTGGTGATCGAGGGCGCCGGTGCGGGGCGTGCGGGATCGGGGTCGGGTCGTGGTTCGAGTTTGACCGCGGTGCGCAACTGGCTGACCGTGGCGACCTCGGCCAGCGCCGCATAGTGCTCATCAGATCCCTCACCGGCCCGGGCGGCGATGACGCCGACCTGATCCAGCGACAGCCGACCCTCGGCCAGCCCGGCCGCGCAGCGCGGGAATTCCTCGAGCCGGCCCGCGACGGTGGTGATCGTGTGGGCATTGGCCGGAGACAGGGCGAGCTTCCAGCCCAGCAATGCTGCGACTGAGCGTGCGCCGGTGGCTCCGCACAGCTCGTCGCGCTCGATCTCAGCGGCGATTTCCACGATGCGCCCATCAATCGCATTACGCTGACCGGCCAACTCCGCCAACTCCTCAAACAACACCCCCAGACGGTCCGCCGGGCGCGATTCAACAGCGCTACACGAAGCGGCCAACGACATAACCACATCATCGCAGCGGGGTACGACAACTTTCGGGTGTCCCAGGCATCATCGGACGGCATACGCGGCGGCCTGTGCCCCGGCAGGATTCGAACCTGCGACACCGGTTGGTGACGGACACGGAAACCGGGTCTCCGGGCTGCTGGGATTCTCGAGACAGCTGTCCTACCGCTGGCGCAAACTAATCGAGAAGCGAACTAGGGGGAGGCGCGATGGCCGCCGACGAGATTGCTGATGGTCAGCCGGCTACGACAGTCGGCGCCGCAGACGACCCAACCACCGTGGTGTCACCGCCGACCGAGGCTGCGTTCGGTCATGCATGGTCGAACGAGGAACCCGCCACCGTCGCGTTGTCGCGGCCCTGGCGATCCGTGTGGATGATCGCGGGCGTCGGCCTGTTGTGCGGCGTCGTCGTCGCTTTCGCCATCTTTGGCGTCGTTGCCCTATTCAGCGACGGCAATGACACCAAGCGTGCGGCGACCCCGGTGACGCCGGTCCTGTTAGCCCCGGCTGCGGCACCCGCTAACTTGCCGACGGCATCGCCTGGTGGTGTCGCCCAGCCTCCACCGACTGTCGTAGCTCAACCCCAACCGACGGTGACCGTGACACCACCGCCGACCACCGTTACCGCTCAAGCCGCACCCCCGCCAGCCGCTGGCGGCAACGACGTCTTCACCATCTGCCCGGACGGGCACGAAGGCGTCGTGGGCGGCCACACCACATGCGCATTCGCCGCCAACGTCCGCCAAATCTTCTACGCCACAGGAATGTCCAGAAACTTCACCGCATACTCGCCTGTCACCGGCAACGGCTACGACATGACCTGCATCAGCGGATACCCCGCCTACTTCAGCGACGGATCGACGAAGATCTCAACGCGATGCTATGGCGGCGACAACGCCCAGGTGGTCATCTGGTGACCCCTCGTGACCCCTCATCAACCCGAAAACCACGGGCGGCAGCTCTGATTTGATTTTGAAAGAAACGACGGGAGCCCGGACATCGAGCGCCGAAGCATGAGCACCGCCAAAACAATGCAGCTGCTCCCATCCCTGACGTGCCC